>CAYZQH010000023.1:0-21210 GCA_964480055.1 uncultured Cellvibrionaceae bacterium | reverse complement strand
TCTGCGCACTTGGGTCATAACGAAGCCAATAACTGCACGACCACTTGCCCACCAACCACCGCACTATTAACGGGTACCTTATATGGGGCTAGGGCCTTAGGTTGGTTGGAATCCTTAGGGTCTATTGAAGTGGGTAAACAGGCAGATATGGTATTAATAAATATCAATGATTGGCGATATGAGGTAGGGAATCATCCGTTACGTACTTTTTTAGTGGCAGGCGGCAGTCAAGATATAAACACTGTCATTGTTGCAGGCCAATTGGTTGTCAAAAACGGCAAGAGTACCCGTTGGGACGAAGCCGAGCTGTTAAAAGATTATCGTGCTGCTGTAGCCTCAGCCAGAGCTAGGATAAAACCGTAACCATTGCCAATAATTTTTTACTTCAGGTCGAAGGTTTTTTTGTGGGCAATCGCCCGTTAAGTACCTCATGTTGTTAACGGGTAATTAAATAGTGAATATTCAATTAAGAAACACGGTTTTACTTTTAGTCAGCACCATGACAGTCATGGCTGGGGCAACCATTGCCCCATCATTACCGGGCATGCAAAGGTACTTTCAATCCACTCCAGGTGCCGAGCTTTGGGTACAAATGGTTTTAACCATTCCTGGTTTGATGGTGGCTATTTCTGCCCCTTTTATGGGTTGGTTGCTGGACGTAGGCAAAAAACGTTTGATATTGGTGGGCGCTCTGGCACTCTACGGTGTGAGTGGAATGGCCGGTTATTGGTTAAATGATTTAGCAGGATTATTTGTTAGCCGCTTAATTTTAGGTGTTGCGGTTGCCGCAATTATGGTGGGGTGTACCACGTTAATTGCGGATTATTACCCAGGGGCAGAGCGTGGCCGATATATGGGGTTAATGGCCGCATTTGGCGCATTCGGCGGAGTCATTTTTATGAGTATGGCCAGTGTATTGGTGGAGTGGGGTTGGAGAATCCCGTTTTTAATTTACGCTGTAGGTTTTGTTTTGTGCCCGCTTTGCCTCCTTTTAATTACGGAGCCGGCACACAATAATATTATAGAGCGGCAAATAGGTGCTTTAGAGGAGCAAAAACCTCGGTTTTTGCCATTGTATTATCTGCTTGGGTTTGTGGAGGTATTTTTATTATATAGCGTGCCCGTATTCATCCCTTTTTCTACCCAACGTTTTGTTACGTCTGAGTTGGTAGTATTAAGTCAAGCGGCTGCCGCCGGCTTCAGTATAGCGTTGATGATGTTGGTATTGGCTGTAGTGGCTACTCAATATACCCGTTTAAGAAAGGTGTTAAGTTATACGCAGCTACACAGTTTGGGTTTAGCTTTGGTGTGTGGTGGTTTTTTAGGTGTTGCAGCAGCACCAAGCTGGGTTGCGTTAAGCTTCGCACTGATGGTTTTGGGGGCCGGGTTTGGCATGGTTCGTCCAAACTTAACAATGTGGTTGTTTTCAGTGATTCCGGCCAATATACGCGGCCGAGCTATGGGAGGCCTGACGGCCGCGTTTTTTATTGCTCAATTTGTTTGTCCCATCATATTAAAGCCGGTGGTGAGTTCGTTAGACTTCTCGGGTCTATTTGTTGTGTTAGGCGCTATTGCGTTTATTACATCGGTTGCCATCACGATATTTGGAGATCAAATGGTTTCTAGTGCTTCGTCATCTAATTCCACAGTACTTCCTAGGAGCGTTAATTAGCGTCTATCATAAGTTGCCTGGTATTGAGTAATCAAAGTGCGCACTCACTTACTGAAAGTTAAAGCTTCTTTGTGGGGGCAATTACCGTTAATGTCAAAGTCATTCCGATATGCAAAAAGGTACCTTAAATAGGTAATTCGACTAATTCAGTCACATTTGCCAACGACACAGTTCGTATTTTCAGCCTTTTATCCGCTCTACTTAGGCTTCATGCCTTTTCCCGGGGTAATATGTAGGGTGAACTGATTGTTAATTATAATACAAATATGGGTGCGCAATGATTTCTTCAAAATGGGTATTGGGTATTTCGGCTGTTTTGCTTGCCACGGCTTGTGGTAGTGGTGACGCCAACGGGACTTCTTCTAGCTCTTCTAGTTCCAGCTCTAGCTCTTCTTCTAGTAGTTCATCCTCGTCGAGTTCATCTTCTAGCTCTAGCAGCTCATCAAGTAGCGGCGTAGCAATGAATGACCAAGTCGTATTGTTTGCAATTAACGCCGGTGGCACAGGGTTTACTGCGCAAGATGGGACCAAATACACCGGTGACCATTACGTTACTGGCGGTAATGTGGGTAATGTCAATGACCACATTCAAGGCACGCAAGATCAAAAGCTCTTTAAAGAAGAGCGCTGGGGGGAGTTTACTTATAATTTCCCTGTAAAAGCCGGTACTTACAGTGTCACGCTACACTTTGCAGAAACGTGGTTTGGTAATGGGAAAGCCGGTAACCGAGTGTTTGATGTCAATATTGAAAATATGCTCTTAGTCGATGATTTAAACCCGTTAGAAACCGCAGGCCACGATGTAGCGTATACGGTGAATATTGACGATATTGTTGTCAGTGATGGCAAATTAACGCTAGATTTTGTCCCCTCGGTGGACCAAGCCAGTTTGCGCGGGATTGTAGTGCGCGGGGCAATGGGCAACGCATTAGAAGAAGGCCCAATGAATATAGGTACCACCGGGGATGGGCCTGTACCGTCTGATTGCCCAAGCGCCAACGTTGGTGCAAATGATTTTGTCTTATTTGACGGCAGTAAAAATATAGGGCCGGTCAGTGGTGGAACTATCGAGCTACACCAACAATGGAAGCTCGATGAAGTTTGGGCATTATCCAGTGGTGCCAAAATCCAAGTGGTGAATAGTGCTGGTGGCTCTGCCATTGAATATAGTAATGCGGGTATTTACACCGGCTTTAAATTTACACCGCCTTTGGAGTTTGGTCAGCGAAGCAAGTTTAACCTTTCAGGGGTAGATCTATATGTTCAGGGCAATAGTAGCTCGGCCCAGTTTGGCGTGCGTGTTATTAAACCTGGAGAGTTTGAAGGTAACGGTGGCGCATCTACCACCACCTGGGTTAGAAATGCGCAAGGCGGGCAAGATTTTAACCTAAGCACCCAGTGCACTCTGTTGCGCTTAACCATGCCAGGGAATTGGAGCGCAAACCAAGCTGCCGACCGTTTTATTTTAGAGGTTAAGAACGGCTGGAATAACAGCAATAACCTGAAGGTTCGCCGAATGGTTATAAAAGACTTTAAATACGTGGATTAAAGCCTCTCCTCAATAGCCCCTTTGCTGAGCGTTAGTGAAGGGGTGTTTTACCTACTATCTACCCCTCCCTAAAATTTGACTGGGTTTTTAAGCCTTTAATGCTATTAATGGGTTAATCTCCTTTTGATCAACATCACTGGTCATAGCCTTTTTATTTTAGTGTAATGAAGGTGTGCGATATTCCCGGTCTTATTCATCAGCCTAAAGGGGAAGATAAATGTCGTTTACTCTATTCAAAGGAAGCTTTGTTCCAGAAGCCGGCCGACCAGATGGCGACTCTATGCGGTTTAGGCCCGATAACCCAGACCCATTATTTAAGCTAAAGCGCAGAGGGCGAGCGCCAAAAATCAATGAGCGCAATGGAACCATTCAATTGCGTTTTGAGGGCATAGATACCATGGAGTCCCGTGCGGCTAGGCCGTTCTCTTCAGATGCGACGCAAAGCAATTTAGATTTGTGTGGTGTTTCCGAAGGCGTAGGTACGGCAAGAGGGTATATTTTAACCAATCAAGTTGGCCCTCATGGTAGGCCCATAGCCTTTGTATTTGCCGGGGATACGAATACAGATGATGGCGATAGCCTATTTCTAGATGCGGCGCTGATGAAAGAAAGTGTCAATTATGCTCAACTAGAGCGCGGTCATGCTTTCCCACTGTTTTATGACACGTTGTTTTCAGATTTACAACAAGCTATGGCGCAAGCGGTAGTGGCCACGCGCGAGTTAAAGCGCAATATTTGGTCTGCAGATATTAGCAACACCGGTGCCAGTTATTCGGGGGTACATTCTTTAGAGGTTATGCCGCCGTTATTCCCAAAACTTTGGCGTAGGCTAGACACCTATAGTAGGGATTCTGATGTATCTTCGCCCAATAGTTTGGACGAGTTTAAGGATTACCTAAAAACCCTAAGAGAAGAGCGAGTTTTTATTCTGTCTGAAGGCAGAGCCACGGGGTTTGATAACGTGGTCAAAGTAGAAGGTAACCTGGTAAGTTTAAAATACAAACCGGAAGACCTTGTTATTATTTCAGTTTAGTTAAACCTGTTAAGTTACGGTGGGAATTCATAAGGGCAGGCTAAGAAGTTAGCCTGCCCCAGTGCGTCACTATCCTATGGCTGATTAGGATTTTATAAAAACCAATGTCATGCGGTTGCTTTCACCAATAGCTTGATAACGTTCTTTTTGCTCGTCAGAGTCAGAGCCTTTCAAGGAAGGAGGTAATTGCCAAACGCCGTGTTCGTGGTGTCTGGTATCTGCTGGGTTGTTATTAAAGTACCCTTCGGCCTCTAGTTTAAATCCGGCTTTTAGGGCTGAGCTAATAAGGGCTTCTCTGCCCACGTAACCAATATTTTTGGCGGCCCAATTTTGGTTGTCTGCTGCCTGGTGTTGAACAATGCCTAGCTTTCCACCAGGTTTAAGCATGGTATAAAATTCAGTCATCATCGTGTCAGTAATACCGCGAGCGTACCAACCGTGCGCGTTGCGAAAAGTTACCACTCGGTCGACAGAGTTTGCCGGTGCAGGAGACTTAACCACGGTGTTGCTTTTTTCATCAATCATTAACGACTGGGTTTCCACCTTGCCGTAAACTTTTTTATTGGCCTTCATTTTTTTGTCAAAATTCTTGCGGGCCCCTGGTCGGTAATCTGCTTGAGTATCTGTAACATCATAATGGGCAGCGATAAGCTTGCCCTTTTTCTTTAAGTAGGGAGCTAAGATCTCCGTATACCAACCGCCACCAGGCCATATCTCTACCACTGTGTGGTGGGGTTGTACGTCAAATAGGCTAAGGGTTTTGAGGGGGTTACGGTATTGATCACGAGCCACGTAGTGTTCCGTTCTGTGTTTTCCATCAATGGCTTTTTGCAATAGGGCATCGTTGGCAAAGGCCGAGGTGCTTGCAAGTACTACGGCAGCTAGAAATACAGCTATTTTCATTTGGGGCTCCAAATACGGTAGAGGGAATGGTTGGCGGCATTAGGCAGTATAGAAACCAATTAGTTCAGTGATTGGGGCGTTAATACTTGGCGTTCTTCTTGCCTAAGGCGCATAACGGAGCACTAACGTGGTGAAAAACAGCAGAGATATAGAAAAGAGCTACCCAAAGTCAGAGTTTGTCAGACTGTATTGAAAGTGACGAGCGATTTGAAATACAAATTGCCGGAGAGAGAGTTTACGTGCCGTCGCGTGCCTTTAATATCGAGCATGAACGTGGCGAAGACGAAGAAGAAATTGAGTTTCAATTAGAATGGCGTAATTAAACCGGTGCATCGCAGCACTGTTCAAGTATCTGCTCTATACCCGCAAGCACACAAATACATTGCGCCAAGCACATATTAAATAATGTTTTGGCGTAAGTATTACCTGCCTCTCATCCTTACAATTTTTAACAAGTTTATATGAGCGATTTCGGTAAATTAGGTGGGCCGGTACACCGGAAATTAGATTGTAGTGTATAAGGCTTGGGTATTGTTAGAGACGCCCTTAAATCGAGAAACGTCAGCGGTATAACCAATACATATTATTCAATGAGGCGGGAGCTATGAAATTGAAACAGTTTTTATCAGCGGTTGTATTATTAATGCTCAGTTTTTTTTGCACAGTAACGTGGGCAACAGAGTATGCATTTGAAGTGAAAACAGGCAGTGTTACGGTTACTTCTGTGTTTTGTCCGCCCGGGCAATGCCAAGTTCAAAAAGGGGCATTTACCGGGAGTTTTATAGCGGATATTTCTGACGACGAGATATTGTTTTCCAAGTCAAACATTCGTAGTACGGTGGAGGCTTTTAGCTTGCCTGCAAACCCGAGTCAAAGTTTGGGAGGGACGGTACGTGAAATAAATTTTGAGTTTGATGGAAGTGAATTAACTGCCAGAGGCGTTATCAATCAAAGCGCATTTGATGGACCAATAACAGAGTATGAATTTGTCGCAATTTTACAGAAAAAGGCGCAATTGGCAGGGCAGCATTACTTTGCACGCCAGGATTTTAGAAAATGCGTTTCCCCCATGTGCGGTGGCATTTATGTAAAAAAAGCCAACCGTCGTTTTATGCGCTGTATTGATGGAAAGAGAAGCCGAGAGTGTTACATCGGATCACCTGATTGGAGTGCGGTAGGGGGGAGTCCATTTGAGGGGAATGAAGAACTCTTAATTCAGGGGGGTATCTCTCACTCAACACTCAAGGGGATAAATAATTTTGGCGCCATTGAAGTCTCAGCAGCATATAGGGCAACCAACAAAAGACGCCGTCACTCTTGGTTATTCAGTGTTAAAAATAATGGTTTAGTCTGTATTACCAGCCCGTGTTTTAGCTATGACCAAAGCTTATTGAACAGCAAGTTTGAGCGGGTTCTTTCTGGTGTGGACTTAACTCGAGCTAAGGCCGATAAAACTCAAATTGAGGTGGCCCAAGAATTACTGGCCAATGGTGAACCGGTTATTGCAACAGGCTATCATCGCAGAACCAAAGGGTTGGCCGGGCGCGGTTTGAAATTTGTTGCTAAAAACCTCTATTTGCCGGTAAACAGGAAGAGCATCATTAAGCTTTGTCCACTCGGGTATACAGAAACTTTAGCTGGTTGCGCTACACTTCATGGCTGCTTCTTCCCAGAGATCGAGATGGAAACCATTGGTGGCGCTGCGATGGTGGACCCGGTAACAGGTGAATTCATTGCGCAAGTGAGCCACAGCTGTGTTGCCAAGTGTGAAGCGCCTGCCGAGCTTGTTGGCCCAGGCAAGTGTCAATTGGCCTTGCCGTAGGGTTAAGTTGTTGAGTCCTTGGCGGCTGGTTTTGCAGTACAGCCGCATTTTTAACGCCCTTGCCGCGTGTGGTTTAGTGAGCAGTATCAGTGTATGTGCCCCAAACCCTAGCCTATAACGTTATTTAGGTAGAGGCGTTGTTAGGTTCAGTGAAATTGTTACGGTGATCGGTGGCGATGGGGCGTTGTGTCTAGGCATTGCTTCTGATCGGCTCGAGCAGCGTTTCCAATCCTTCCACCTTTAGTTCTAACATCATTGCCATATGCTGCCCAAGTTTACCGGGGGGCCAGCCTTTCTTTTCAAACCATAATAGATACTCCTCTGGCAATTTCATCAGAGGCCGCCCTTGGTATTTACCGAAGGGCATGGTTGCGTTGGCCAACTCTATTAACTGTTGATGCCTCATATAGCCTCCTAAAGCTTGGTACAGAGTATACCTACCATTTTAAGTAAAAATAAAATCTTGCAAATCTAAATGATAATGATTATTATTAACTTAAGTGAGGTGCTCTATGAACACGGCAATACCGCCAACCCTGTTTCGTCCTTTGTGGGCTCGGGCTTCTAGAAGCCACGCAGCGCTCAGATTAGGGTTTGTGGATAGAGCCGCCGAGCTCTTGGCAAAAAAAGTAGCTGTGATTGCCGAGGACTCAATACTACAAAATGATTTCTGCCAATACGAGTGTGAGCGCACACAGTGGGTTGATCGAAATGTTTATTCCGTGGTGGCGCAATACCCTGATGCGCTAGGCGTGCAAGTGGAGGCTGGAATCAATACTCGGTTTCACCGGTTGTCCGATCAAACGTCTTGGCCCAGGTTTGAATGGGTAGACGTTAATAGTATGGAGGTTGCCCAATGTGTTTGGCGCTGCTTGCCCCCTACAGATAACCATCAAGTGCTGGGATGTGATTTGTCATCAGTGGATTGGGTAGCTTCTGTTGTAGACCAAGTACGGCAGCCTGTTGTCTTAGTCTGGGAGGCGCAATCTAAGCAGTACCTGGTGCAGGTGCGTAATATTATGCGGCACTTAACCAGGCTTGGGGCTCGTCAGGATATCCCCGTGTACGGAGTATTTACATTGCCGTCTCAAAAGTGGTGGCAAGTAAGTGCAGATAAAGTATTACGTGACATCTGCGCAGCGTCGGAAGCTTTGCCAGAAGGGATCGTAAATAAAACCGAACGTCTCAAAATATTGAAACATTGGCAAACAAAAAAGTGGTCAGGAATATTTGTACAACTAACAACTTAGGGTGATTTATGCATTACCAGCACATATGCGCGTCACACGCTACACAGATTCAATTAAATGAGTTTTCTGCGCTCGAACTATGGAATCGCTCAATGCACCAAGGTATTAGTACTTATGCACATTGCCGTTGGGATTGTGCCAGTCAGTATTTGTCTGCCGCAATGGAAATAGCCATTATTCGTTTGTCTAGCACTAAAAATGTACAGTTTAATAGTTTGCATTTGCTGAAACCCGTTGAGTTTTTGTTGGAGATATTTATTTATCAAGATGCTTATAAACGCGCTGTAGAGTTACTGGAAGCAACAGCAAAAATTATTGATATGCATGAAAGAGAGAATTTTAATGTGGTCGCTTTGGCGTTACACCGCTTTGGAGAGAAATTACAGCAGTCGTTGGAGTCTTGGCAATGCGTAAAAGAAAGGCTACCTATAAAAAATCAATTGCTACAACGCTGCCATGAAGTCTCTCGCCCCGAGCGCAGTGCGCTACATTAGATGAGTGCTTGTTTACCACCATGTGCAGGAGGGTTTCAGTGTAAAGAAGCAGATTAAAATTTTAGGAGCCAAACCTCGGTGCCGCCTATCATCGAGCCATTGGAGATGTCGGTAAGGATAAAAGACCTTAAGGATGAATTTGCGCACCCCGTGATGCGCGACTTTCCGTATTTATGGATGTGCGGGCTTTCTTTAGCGGCCTAAGTGATTAGGCCGCATTTTTTTGTGCGTGTGGTTTTGGTGTTAGGTCAGGCAAGGGTAATTCTAGCCAAGCTAGTTTTTTGTGTATCTACCTTTCCAAGATGACTAAATGTTGGTACGGGCATCTTGCGTATCTGTGTTTATTTGAACGATTAGAGTATTTATGAGCGCACTATTGAAGGTTTCGATAGTGTTTGTGTTGTATGGAGTGTCAAAACTCAGTTATACAGCGTATTGCATTGCGTGCATCAGCGGCATTGTTTAAATTTTACAAGGAATATCAAAGTGTACGGATGCGGAGTCAAATGTAAGGTCGGCGTTCAGGGCTTTAAGAATGCGATGCATGATTAGTCCTGGCGGGCTTTTGACTTAGTGTAAACAACAAACGCGTAGATAATTGCAATTAATACAGGCAAACCCAAGGCGGCATGTACAATAAAACTGCTCCAGTGGGCATGGTCGTGACCAGGGTGGGCAACGGCAAGTGCTGGCGCAACAATGCAAAGTAGAGCCAAAAACGCTTTCATGGTGTCTCCTAATTGGTTAATGATCAGTGGCATCTTGTGCTATATCTATAACCCGTAGTGTTTCTATCCACTGATGGGTTTCCGCTAAGCCAGTGCCCAGCGGGTCATTGATGGGTTTCGTCAATGATGAAATTTTCCGTGGCGATGCTTGTGCAGTGACAGCTCAGTTAGCGCGACAATGGAGTTTACTTCAATAGTTGTTTGGCTATTTCTGATTGAGTATATGAGCTCTAAAGTACTAGGTGCTAAAGCTTGGTAGATGGACTTTTACTTGTTGCGAATCAATACCCACCTAGCTGCTTCATAGGCTCTGCCTTATTCAACAATTGCTTGATTCCACTGGTGCGGCTGCGCGCTAAGTCTGGCATTTTTGATGTTTTTTTTCCAGTCCTTGACAGCGCTCAGGCATACAACCAAGTTGGTTTTAGGTGGATTATGCCGCATTGGATTTCTCTATTTGTCGGCAAGTTGCTTAACTCAGCGGTTTACATACTTGCCAGAGCGTTCAAATTGCTGGTCTTTCTCGATTGTTAGGCCGCAAAATAGCCACCTTTCGGTACTAAAAACCAGCGCTGCATTTACTTCACTTAGCTTCGCCAAAGTGGCGTCTCTATATACACGGGTCCGCATTTAATCTAAATGATAATAGTTTGCCTTAAGTTTTGCGTGGTTGTATCATAGCCTTGCCACTTAAGAGTGGTGATTCACTTGTGAGTAGTCTTACTCATACACTAAGCGCGGCCTGCTGTTGGGGGTGGGTCGCGCTTCCTTCCTCTTTTGCGGTCAATTTATTTCCCTGATGTGCGCCTTGGTTTCCGCCCATGCCTGTGTGATTGATGGGCAAAATTTGGAGCCTTAGGGTGGTTTATTGGGCATTAAAATGGTCGCGGCCCAGGTGCGCGGTAAACACCTATTATGCAGCACAACATCAGTACTCCAAGTATGACCTTGCCCCAAACGAGAGGCACGACCATGATAGAAATAGAAAACGTCATAACGATAACGGTCAAAGACCAGAGTTTGGTGCGGCCACTAACAACCCGATTTTTTTGCCAATCCAGGATGATGGGCCCTAGAAGTGGGCTATTGATTAACCACGTGTAGAAGCGCTCAGAGCTTTTTGCGAAGCAAGATGCCGCCAGAATTAAAAACGGCGTAGTGGGCAGGATGGGTAAAAAAATCCCCATCACCCCTAAGATTACGGCCAGCCATCCGGCCGTAATCAGTAGCAGTTTTTTCCAATACGGCATCACGGTATGAATCAGTCCATAGCTTATAGGCTCTACCCTGCAAAGCCGGGTACGTGTAACTTTGCTGACCTAGAGTTACGGCTTAGGGTTGGGTACGCAGCCTTGGTCACCCTTGTTCATAGCTTGAATGTGAACGCTGGCAATATTCAGGATCATTGAGGTGTCGGTGCCTATGGATAGTGGCATGTCGATGGCGCCTAGTTTGTGGGCACCAGCAGCTTTAAAGCAATCTAGTGCAACAGGTAAAACAAACCATTCTTTAGATTTTACCGCTCTAAGTTGATCCTTAATTGAAATCTCGCCTTTACAGTCGTCACCACAGCCCATGGATATTTTTACATCGCCCTTGGGCTTTTTGTCTACCTTAGCAATGATGATCAGCTCTGCTGCGTGCTCTAGTTTGGCAAGGTCTGTGGTTCTGCCACCGATATTGAGCGCAGCCCAAGTACTGCTTCTTTTCCATTTTACTTTGATGGCGTCGCCCTTAGATTTGTAACTACTGCGCGAGACGCTTATCTTGCCGGTGGCGGATTTGCCTTTGTCGCCTTCGAGGGGTTTCCACCAGTTTTTCTCATCTGCGAATACCCAAGTCCAGCCCTCTATTGTTTCGCCTTGATCAAAAAATATATAGTTGGGGTTTGGTGATTGAGCTTGCTGTGCATAAGCAGAAAGGGAGCAAATGGCTAAAAGCGAAGCGAGCACCAGCCTGATTATTGAGTGGAGCAAGGTTTTGCGGTTTACACAGAGGGTATGTTGAGTAAGCATTGGCACACCATTCGACAAATTATGTTTTTATTAGGCAGCAAAAACAAAGCGCAATAACGGTGTGAGTGATGTCCGCCAGGGCTTTGGCGTCCTTGGCCGAGTGCTGTAGGCCATCCATTGCCCGCAAAGCATGCCGCAAACTTACGTTGGAGGCAAGTTGATGCCTTGAACCCTGTTGGTACAGTTAATAGTGTTTACTGGCTAAACCAAAAAGATTAGATAGGCGGGCCGGGGTGGAGGCAAAATAACTGAGGGTTAGAATAAAAGCTCGTTGAGTTTAAGTACTATATCGTTCTCTGCTACAGGCTTTACAAAGCACGCCTCGGCCTCAATCCCTTGGCTAGGGGTAATGAAGCGGTCAGACATTTCGTCCACAAGCATCACGATAGGGGTGTGTGAGGTCAACGGATGCTTGCGAATTTCTCTCGCCGCACTGACCCCCCCCATACCGGCTAATTCCTCATCAATAACAATAACGTCTGGGCGATTGCGAATGGCTGTGTCTAGCGCCTCTTCACCGCTGCGGGTTTGAAGTATGGCACAGTGGTTGTCTAACTTTCCGTCTATAGCCTTGATAGTGCTGGGGCCAGACTGAGCCACAAGGACGGTCGTTTTAGGGGTGAAGAGTTTAACAGTGACTCGGTTTCTGCCTGTTTGTTTCGCAGTGTACAGAGCCTTATCTGCGGCGTTAGTCAGGTCTTTTAAAAGCGTGCCGGTGGTGTGCGTGACCACCGCGCCACCAATACTGAGTGTAATGGACGCGTTGGTGGCGGATTCACGATGTTTTATTCCAAGCTGTTGCACCGTCATGCGAATGCGCTCAGCCACGTGATAGGCGCCGTCTTCTCGAGTGTTGGGGAGCAGGGCGATGAATTCCTCGCCCCCGTAGCGAGCGATTAAATCACCAGGGCGTGAAAGCGCTTCTTCAATGGCGCCGGCCACTTCTGTGATGCATTCATCCCCAGCGATATGCCCATAGTAGTCGTTGTAGGCTTTAAAATGGTCTATATCCATTAGCAGAATGGCCAGCGGTTCTTTGGTGCGCATAGCAATACGCCATTGGTCGTTGGCTCGCTCATCAAACGTTCTACGGTTGTAGAGATGGGTTAAGCCATCGCGTTCGCTTAGTTCGGTCAGCTCTTTGTTTAATTGGGTCATTTCGTCGCGCATGGTGGTAATGCGTTCCATGGCACGTATTTTGGCTGCAAGAATGGTTTCTGATATGGGCTTGATTAAGTAATCGTCGCCGCCTGCGTCAATACCTTGGCGTAAATCCTGCTCTGCATTTTTACCGGTAACAAAAATGATGGGTATCCAATAGTCGCCAAACCAATCTCTGATGCAGCGTGTGGTCTCAAACCCGTCAAGGCCTGGCATCTCTACATCCATGATCACCATGTCGACTTTTGAATCATCAAGAATTTGCAGAGCTGTCTCGCCGTTTTCTGCGACGATGGGCGTGTGGCCAGCGTTTGATATGTAGGAGCACATGCTATACCGAAGTGTTGCGCTGTCTTCAACAATCAGTATTTTCATGGGCATGGCAACTTTTCCTGGGGCTGGCCATTAGGGGAGTCAGTACACTAATAATCAGTACGCTAATAAAGAGTATATTGATAAATATACCACATAGGTATGAATAAGTGCGGAGGATTGTCGCTTTGTTAAACCTAAAGTCTTAATTTTTGGTGGGCGACCCCTCGTAATTTTGTCCTAGTAGCCCGCAGTGTCAAGATGTTTGTTTCTGCGGTTACAGTGGTAATTCCCTGCAGATTTCGGTATTTTTGCCCCCTTTTACCAAAGGCTAACTGCAGTAATATGGCTACCTTCACCGAATTTGACGATATCCGCCCCTATAACGATCAAGAAGTTCGTCCAACATTAGAGCGTTTGCTGCACGACAACGAATTTATTGACACCATTGCAAAGCTCAAATTGCCCAAGGGCGGTAAGTTTATGGCCGCTGCAATGCGCCCTGTGGTACGCAAAGCTCTTAGGAAAGAAGTAGAAGGGGTAACCGATGTGCACTCCTTTCAAATGCGTGTAAAGAACTACATGCAAAAAATGCTTGATGACACCACTGCAGCGCTCAGTGTTTCAGGCCTTGACAGCTTAGAGCGCAAAAATGCCTATTGTTTTATCAGCAATCATCGGGATATCACCCTGGATCCTGCGTTTGTAAATTGGGTGCTATTTCATAACGACTTCAAAACACTGCGCATTGCTATTGGCGATAATTTGCTAACCAAACCCTTTGCCTCTGATTTAATGCGTTTAAACAAAAGTTTTATTGTCAACCGCTCGGCAACAGGGCCGCGTGAAAAGTTAAAAGCGGCAAAAAAACTGAGCGCCTATATTCATCATTCGGTGGCACAAGAAAGCGCCAATATATGGTTAGCACAGCGCGAGGGGCGAGCAAAAGATGGCAAGGATAAAACCAACCCGGCCATCTTAAGCATGCTATCACTGGCAAAGGCGAAGCCTCAGCCCTTGTCTGAATACCTGGCGGCTATGCCGATTGTTCCGATTGCTATTTCTTACGAATTCGACCCGTGTGATGTGGCCAAAGCGCGTGAGCTGACCACGTTAGAGCAAACTGGAACCTACCAAAAAGCTGAGCAGGAAGATGTACAAAGTATTGCTACGGGTATAAAAGGGGATAAAGGCCGTATTCATTTGGCTTTTGGTGACCCAATAACGCACGCCGACACAATGGAGGAAGTGGTCGAACAATTAGATATGGCCATATGGAAAAACTATGTCTTGCATGCCACTAACTGTTTAGCCTACGAAATGCTAGAAAAGAAATCCCCAAAAGTTAAGATTGGAGAGCAACAAACCGCTTTTTTAGATTGGGATGATGATAATTTGCGCAGTCAATTTCGGGAGCGAGTTAATACGTGCGACGAAAAATGGCGTGACTGGCTACTAAAGATTTACGCGAACCCAGTGTATACGCAATTGGCTCTTCAGCAAGATACACAATAAAGCGAGTAACTCAAAAGTGACTCTTTCCAGCGCTGTTAAAAAAAATATCCAAAAAAGTTACAGCACCTTTTTAGAGGCCAAAAAGTTAAGCCCTCGCCATGGCCAAAAACTCATGATTGCCGCCATAGCGCGTACGCTAGGGGGTGTTAAAGTAGATGGCGTGGGTAAGCGTGTGTCTGAGCCTGCCGTTTGTGTCGTTGAGGCGGGCACAGGCACAGGGAAAACCGTGGCGTATTTACTGGGCGCCATTCCTGTTGCGCAAAGTCTCAATAAAAAAGTGGTGGTTTCCACTGCGACAATTGCACTGCAAGAGCAAATTGTATTCAAAGATTTGCCCGAAGTGCGTCACTTAAGTGGTTTAGAGTTTGATTTCGCGTTGGCTAAGGGGCGGGGGCGCTACCTGTGTTTATCTAAGTTAGACCGCCTACTTAACGATGATGCAGAAATACCATTTTTGTCGATCGACGAACAAAGCTTAGACGCTTCCCCGTCGGATATTAAATTATACAAAAATATGATGGGCTCGCTAGCGGATAATAGTTGGGATGGCGATAAAGACAATTGGCCAGAAGAGCTAGAAGGCCCTTCTTGGCAGCGGGTAACCACTGATCACCGCCAATGCACTGGCAGACGATGTAGCTTTGTTCGTCAGTGTGCATTTTTTAAGGCGCGAGAGGCATTAGATGATGTGGATGTGATTGTTGCAAACCACGACTTGGTGCTAGCGGATCTATCTCTTGGCGGCGGAGCCATTTTGTCACCGCCTGAAGAAACCTTGTATGTGTTAGACGAAGGCCACCACCTGGCAGAAAAGGCTTTGAACCACTTTGCTTGTCATACGCGTGTATTGGCTACCATACGCTGGCTTGGGCAAACTGAAGGGCAGTGGGCAAATTTTATTGCCCCCCTTGCCGACGCCACGCATTTTATGACACTGGCGCAACCGGTGGAAACTCACCTTAAGGAAGCGCGAAGTTTATTAGATACATTAGTGCCGCACTTACAAAATTTGTCGCAGCTTATTGAACGGCAGGAGAGGTCGCAAAATAAAAAATACCGGTTTCCTCAGGGCGAAGCAGGGCCGGATATAGAGCAAATTGCGCAAGCTTTAAAGCTGGCATTTGCGCAGCTACACAGTGATTTAGAAAAACTGAGTGCAGAAGTGGAGCGGCTCTTAGAGGCCGACCATAGCCCGGTGCCTGACGTAGATTTAGAGGTGGCTTATCCTTCGCTAGGCGCATGGGCGGCACGGGCCGAAGCCAGTGAAGCCTTGTGGGAGAGTTTTAGCCACACTCAAGCCCAACCTAATTGGCCTATGGCGCGCTGGATGACACTAGTGGAGTTCAACGACGTGGTGGATTACGAGTTAGTCTCTAGCCCCGTCTTGGCCTCTAAAACACTCAACGATTATTTATGGACGCCTGCGTGTGGGGCCGTTGTTACCTCCGCCACACTTACGGCGTTGGGCGTGTTTGACCGGTTTCGCTTACGTGCCGGTACACCAGAAAGCACATACTACGAAGCCGTACCCAGCCCCTTCAACTTTAATGAAAATGCGGTACTGCGCGTGCCTAAATTTTCTGTTGAGGGGAACCAAGCGCAAGCACATACCGACAATATCATTGAATATTTGCCAAAATTATTAGAAGAGAAAAACGCCACGTTAGTGCTGTTTTCTTCGCGCCGGCAGTTGGAAGAAGTGTATCAGGCGTTACCAAAAGTATGGAAGGCGCGTATTTTAACGCAAGGGGTAGAGTCCAAACAGCAGTTGCTAAAAAAGCATAAAGCGGCTGTGGATGAGGGGCGCGTGAGTGCCCTGTTTGGTTTGGCAAGCTTTGCTGAAGGTGTCGATTTACCGGGTAAATACTGTGAGCATGTAATTGTTGCAAAAATTCCGTTTGCCGTACCAGATGACCCAATTGAGGCGTCCATGTCCGAATGGATAGAAACCAACGGCGGTAACGCATTTATGCAAATGAGTGTGCCTGATGCGGCAATAAAACTGGTTCAAGCGTGTGGTCGGCTATTGAGGCACGAGAATGACACCGGTATTATTTCAATATTGGATAAACGCCTTATTACCAAGCGCTACGGCTCGGCAATTTTACAAAGTTTGCCGCCGTTTAAGCAGGAGCTGAACCTATGAGCAGGGCAATAAAGGTGGCAGAGTCTTTGATGGATGTTGAGTACCAGCTACGAAACTTAGGTCTATGGGGGAGCACCCCACCGGGCAAAGAGGCTTTGTCCAGCACTATGCCCTTTTGCGTCGATACGTTAGATTTTCACCAATGGCTACAGTTTGTCATGTTACCTAAAATGCAAGCATTGGCTGATCAACAAGGGCCGTTTCCCACTGCGTGCAATATTACGGCGATTGCAGAAGAAGTCTATAAGTCAAAATTGGTGTTGATGTCTGGGTTGATCGATACTTTACGAAAGCTTGATGCGGCAATTATTCAGGGCGCATGATAGTGGTTCAATTACTGCTCCGGCGCCCCAATGCATGCCTCAGCAATGGCTCCTTTACTGATGCCCTCAAATGCCTTTACTTGAATATGCTCCCCTGGAAACTGTTTTGCCAATACATCTGCAATATGCTGGGCAATGTGCTCCACCGTGGTGTCGGTGTCTAGGAAGTAACATTGCGCTTTTGGTAAGCGCAGTTGAAACTCACCCTGAGGCGCTCGGTATTTAAAGTCACAATGATTATCGCGTTGTTCTATGCAGTCTTCAGTTGTAGCTAGGTAGATGTCGCGCCATAGGGTTGCCCATTGCTGCATAGTTTGTGTGCTTAGCTCGCCATTACGCCAAATTAAAATTTTTGAGCGGTGCCCGTGGGCGATACGTTGGCAGTTGCCGTTGTGCTTTTTTAAGCCATGGCTGTAATGGTAAAAAGCACCGCTGATGTCTTCTGGCTCAAAGGTTATCTGAATGTGCTGTACGCCGGGGCCAAAGGCGCCTTTAAGTTCTGTTTCACACCATCTGGCCACAGGCTCTGGAGATATGGCTTGCACAGGAATATACGCGAAGGCATCTGTCGGTGCAGTGGTGTGTATATGAGCCCCAAGAGAGACTTCGTGTGCGTGTGAATGATCGATCACTGATACTGCTGTGTTTGTTGTAGGTACCAAGAGCTTGTGGTCGAGCGTGGTGTCTAACCAATCCCTTAGCTGTTTTTTGACGATGCCAAAATCACACACCATACCTTGATGGTCCAAAGGGCCTTCTAGCTCTACGTTGGCCAGCCAAGTTTCACCCAGCAAGCCCCGTTTAGGGCAAAGGTAACTAAAATCCACATTAGTGAGGCCGTCAACAAATAATCGCATGTTTCTTAATCAGTTTGTGTGGTTGGGCCGCAATGGTACAGCAAGAGTGCAGAGGGCGGGAGCTAAATGATTAAGTTGTGTTTTTTTGTGCCGGTGTCTCATGTGGATGCCGTCAAAGAGGCCATGTTTGCAGCAGGGGCTGGTCGGATTGGTCAATACAGCCATTGCGTTTGGCAGACGCTGGGCCAAGGGCAATTCAAGCCTTTGCAGGGCAGTAACCCTTATGTGGGAGCAGAGGGTGCAGTGCATACCGAAGATGAGTTTAAAGTGGAGATGGTATGCGAAGAGTCTTTACTTAAACCCGTGGTGGCTGCCTTGAAGGCTAAGCACCCCTACGAGGAGCCAGCCTACGAGGCCTACCGAGTACTGGATATATAAGTTAGTTATTCACGGCGGTAGGAAAGGGAATCACCGAGGCCATACCGGTTTGCTTTGCGTTGTCAGGGCGCTCCACTTCCACGCCGTGTAACGCAGAGTTTAACTTGCTTAAGGAATCGAGCATCATCTTAGAAATCATCATGCAAGACCCCATGGGGTTTTCATGCAGTGATCTGCGGCTATCAATTTGAAACTGCAAGCCGCGCAAACGGCGCTGCATATGCTCCGGCGCGCGGGCAATTAAACTTTCGACGTGTTGCTTACGCATACGTTCTAGTTCTTCTGGGTTGGTCTTTGCCAGCTCAATTAACTGATCCACTGATGGAAGATCGTATTTCATAATTACCTCTATATTGCTACTCAAGCAAGTGACAGATCACCTGCAAGCCGGCGAATAGCGCCGTATTGACTAAAAACTATGCTATCAAACTTCGATTAGCTATGTTAATAGCCATCTCTATACGTATTAGTTATAAGTAGGTATTTAGCGGGTCGCGGGGTTTGTTAGGTTTGCGGTTTGTGAAATGGTCGGTTTTAGCGGGTAAGACAGTGGCCCGAAAAGGGAGGTTAGATACTGTCTTTCAGCTTGATGCGGGCTTTCTCGATACGGGTGTCACTCAGTTCACTGATCTCGATTAGGTAGCTCTCTAGCTCAAAGCCGCATAGGGCGTGTGGGATATTCTCTAAGAACTCTACTATGATCCCGTTGATGGTTTTGGGGCCATCAGTGGGGAGTTTCCAGCCTAAGCTGCGGTTAATATCCCTAATGGAGGCAGTGGCATCTATTTCGTACCACTCTCCCTCTAGGGGGGTGACTTCCTGCTCCTCTGTCTCTGCTTGATCTGTGGCAAAGTCGCCCACAATCTCTTCAAGCAAGTCCACCAATGTTGCAATGCCTTGCACTTCCCCATATTCGTCGACTACCACTGAAAGGCGGCGCTTTTCCTTTTGAAAGTTCAGCAGCTGCGTATGAAGTGGCGTGGACTCTGGCACGAAGTAAGGCTTGGACATTTGCTTGCGAATAGAGTCGTGCGTAATGGATGCGTCATCCTGTTTCATGATGCGTACGGCTTTTCGGATATGAAGAACCCCCACAATCCGGTTGATATCACCTTCAAACACGGGGATGCGGGTGTATTCTGTGCTGCGTATTAACTCTAAGATGGTGGGCACGTCGTCTTCAAGGTCAATGCCAATGACTTCGTTACGTGGAATCATAATGTCTTCCACTGTGGCTTTTTCTAAGTCCAATACGTTCAGCAGCATTCCTTGGTGCTGATCTGGGATAAGGTCGCCGGCTTCGTCTACTACTGTACGAAGCTCTTCTGGGTGGAGGTGGTCTGTTAGGAGGGTCTTGGAGTCAGGGTTGAGCCCCACCATTTTAACCAACGCATTGGAGACCCAGTTCACCATTGCAACAACCGGGTACAACATATAAAGCAGTGGTTTTAACACTAAGGATGCAGGAAAGGCGACGCGCTCTGGGTACAGGGCGGCAATGGTTTTTGGGGTGACCTCTGCAAAAATAAGGATGATCAAAGTCAGTAGAAGGCCGCCGATAAAAATCCCGGTTTGACCATAAAGGGCACCAGCCACAATGGTCATGATGGAGGTGGCGGCAATGTTAACTAAATTATTGCCTATTAAAATAACGCCAATCAACCTGTCAGGGCGCTGCAGCAGAGCAGAGGCTCGTTTCGCACCTTTATGGTTTTTCTTAACGAGGTGGCGCAGACGATAGCGGTTCAGGGACATCATCCCTGTTTCTGAGCTGGAGAAGAATCCAGATAAAAGGATGAGGACGATTAGTACGCCAATCAGTACATCCACGGGTGCGTCGTCCAATGAGAGAAGACCTTATAAAAATGTAAGCGGACTATCTTGACCCAAGTCCCTTTAGGGTTCAAGAGGGCAGTTAGGGTTGGTGCTTAAGTGTGGGGAATTAGGCTCAAATTGTCGCGTTGGTTTGTAAAATAAGCTCCAAGACGAATTTGGTGCCAATGTACGCCAAAAACAAAAAACCGAAGCCAGAGAGTGTCCAGCGAATGGCGGAGTTTCCGCGCCACCCTTGCGTATGCCGCCCCCAGAGTAGGATGGCATAGGTGATCCAAGCGCAAGCGGTAAATACTATCTTGTGAGAAAGGTGTTGGGCGCTCATGCTTTCAACCTGCAAGATACCCGTTACCATAACGGCAGTCAGCAACGCTTGGCCCACCCACAGCAACTGAAAAAGTAGAGCCTCCATCGTTTCAAGTGGTGGGAGCAGGCGCACGATTCCAGCGGGGTGTTTATTGCGAATTTTGTGGTTTTGGTAGGCAAGGGCTAATGCTTGAACCGTGGCCACTATCATGGTGCTATAAGCTGCTACAGAGAGCATGATATGGGTGATCATGCTGGTTGTAAGGTCTGATGGTGCGGTGGCGGCATTGGCAGTGGTGTATAAACTGGTAAATAGCGCAACAATGGTGGCTGGTAACGTAAGTAGTAACAAGTTATGCAACGGGTTGCGCAAGGAGGCCAGTACAATCAATAGGTTGGCCACCCAAAAAAAGGCCGAGACAATCTTAATAAAGCTGAACTGGTAGCCGCCCGGTACCATCACTTGTGATGCCACGCCCCAAGCGTGCGCCACCAGCCCCATAAACAGTAGTCCAATAAAGAATACTGGGGGTTTTTCTGTGAGGGCTTTGGCGGCGCGAAATAACAGTGCCCAGGCAACGCCGTAGCAGGCTATGGATAAGGTGATCGGCATGAATGCTTCCGTTGATTGACCTTGCACTTATAAACAGGCGTTTGCGTTCAAATTTAGAGCCATATTTAGATCAGCACAAGGTTAGTGCCTTAGAAGCTGCTTTGGCAAGCACAAGATGCAGTCGTTTTTCTAAGAGCGAGCCATTATACTTGCGCCCCTATTTGTGTTCGCCCTGCGTTTGGTGGGGCGCTTAAGACTTCCAGGCTAGGCTATGTTTGAGAATTTATCCGATCGTTTAAATCGTTCCCTCAAAAAAATTACCGGCAAAGCGCGGTTAAATCACGACAATATTCAAGGCAC
>CAYZQH010000022.1:0-21331 GCA_964480055.1 uncultured Cellvibrionaceae bacterium | reverse complement strand
TTGCTTGCACCAGAGCGCTTATTGTTAAAAAGCTCCCAAAATTCATCGACCGAACCAATGCGCTCTTCGCGCTCTAATGCTATGGCACTTTCAATGGCCCTCCACTGTCGTTTGGTAATGCCCTTAATACGTTCGGCTTTATAGCCTTTACGAAATGCCTGCTTGGCATTTTTGCGCTTATACGGGTGTAAACCACTAAACAGTTCATAGGCAATACACCCCAGTGCGTAAATATCATCACGCACATCGGGTGAGTCGCCTTCTAGCATTTCCAAGCTGGCGTAAGCTGGGGTTAAAGCCCCTAAGTTACCCGCGTCAAAAATGGTTTTATCTTCGGCATCCGTATTATCGCCTTGCTCGGCTTTTGCTACTGCGCGGGCAATACCAAAATCAAATACTTTGGTAAGCCCAGCATTGGTTACAAAGATGTTGCCAGGTTTTAAATCTGAATGAATTAAACGTTGAGCATGCGCGTAAGCCAACGCAGAACAAACGCCCATTAAAATCTTGATGGCATCGTCTTTGGGCAAACCCACACCGCGATGTTTTTTGATCAGTTTGTCTAGCGGCGTGCCTTCTAGGTACTCCATGGTCATAAAAACCGTATCGCCATCTTTGTCAAAATCGTGAACATTCACAATATTAGGATGGGCTATACGCTGTGTTTTACGGGATTCACGCTGTAGGGCAATAAAGGCTTCAGGGTGAGATTTAAATTCCTCTCCTAGTACCTTAATGGCCACGTAAGGGTCGCGATCTTGTGCTTCCACCTTGAGCAAATCTTTGGCTTTGTACACCACCCCCATACCACCGGCGCCAAGTACGCGCTCGAGTACAAAACGGTTTTTTAGGAGGTCTGAAGTTTTAATGGGCTTACTGCTACTATTTTGCGTTTTAGGGTCACGCAAAGACCCAGTACGTGAGTATTCGCCGGACTCTTTCATGGCCTGGGTAGGTGCACTGATAAAGTCGCTGGAGTTATGCTCGGGGGACGTAATAGGCTCTGCGCGCTTTCTTTGGCGCGGCTGAATGCGCGTTTTGTCTTGATCGTCAGCATCGCTCATTAGGGTTCAAACACCTCGAACTTGCTGGTTTCGCCCTTAATGACCACCACGGAAACATTGTCCGATGCACCATTGGCAAGCGAATCATCCACCAATTGTGTGGCACAGGTTTGGGCAGACGGATTGGTCAGCCAGCGGGCTATGTCGTCGTGACCGACGGCGTTGTGCAGGCCGTCGCTACACAGCAAAAAGGTATCTCCAATTTGCGTGTTGAACACGGCAATATCTACGCATACATCTTCTTCTACACCAATGGCACGAGTAATGACATTGCCGTGCGGGTGATCTTCTGCTTCTTCTTTTGATATTGCGCCAGAATCTAACAACTCTTGAACATGACTATGATCACGAGACAACTGGCTTAGCTCTAAATTACGCAAACGGTAGAGCCTGGAGTCACCGGCCCACAACACCACACCCACCCGCCCACATACCACAAGCGCGACCACGGTACTGCCCATCGTGGCATTGTCAAACATGGTATTGGCGTATTCGATAATATCGTTGTTGGCTTGAACAATGGCTTGCTCCACCGCATCCACACTGTCGCTCAAGCGGTCATGTACAGAGACTTGCTCTAGCGCTTGAATAATCATCTTACTGGCTACATCGCCCACTTCATGCCCGCCCATGCCGTCGGCCACGGCCCACAACTGTACTTGAGGGCTGCACAGTAAAGCGTCCTCATTCACTTTGCGCACCATGCCAACATCCGTGCGCGCACCGCTGGCCCAAGTAATGGGGCGCCGAAATGTTTTATCGTTCATAATTACTCGCCATGGTCACAGGGTGCACCTGTCATTCATCATCTTGCTGAGGCCTTGGGGTGAAACCCAGGCTTAAATCGTCATCTAGCGCTGGGCTAGCATCTTGGATTTGCAAATCATCCGTCAACGAGCCAGCTTCCGCATCTGCAAATTTACACCTAGCCGTTAAATCTCCACCGGAGGCACTGACTGCTGACGGCTCTAGTAAGGGCTCGTCTAAAAAGTCATCGCCAATTAGCGCCGAACCTGCATCAAAAGCTGGCTTTGCATTAGCAGGCTCTGCATCTGCTGCTATCGGCGAAGGCGCGATCAAATCACTCGCACGGGTTGAACTTTGTACCGCTAAATTTAACGGCTGATAAAGTGCTTGATCAAACCGCACAGGAACAGACCACTCCCAGTGACCCCAGAGGCCATCTAGCATAGCTGCTCCGCCAGCGATCGGTGGCAAGCCAGAACAAATAAACGTGCACGGCGCCACACACTCGGAGCCATTGGTACTCCACACGCTGTAACTGCTAAAGGTAGTGCTTACAAACGCATCCAAAAGGTGGGGCATAGTATCGAATGCGTGCGAATGTGCAACAGCTTCGTCAGCCATGGGCTGATCCACCACAACCCCTGCGGTTACTGGTAGTGCACGCCGCTTCTGGTAGGCACCATCGCAAACGGGCGAATGACCATTTGCAAGCTCTAACAGCTGGTCTACTTGAATGTGGCCTTCAAGTGCCTGTAACGCGCCCGCCTCTATAGCTTCAAACCACGCGCCCTCTTTGGTAACAAACTCTGTGGGAGCAATGGTATTGGGTATAGGGCGCATTAATACTATGGGGAAGTAGCGCCCAACCCGGTCCACACTCGGCAACATAACGCCAGCCCATGGTTGATCATCCACCACGCCCTGCGATAAACAAAACCGCCAAATAGGGCTGGTTAAGTACACATCTAGCCAGGACTCCCCAAGACGCTCTTGGGTACTGCCAATAAACGTTTGCAGCCAGGTGTCCCAGCTGTTGATTGCACGGGTGGCCAAATTTCGATGAATAAAATCACCGTGTGCCGGAAGCTTGCCAAAAATACCGGTTACTACCTGTGCCGTCATTAAATGGACTCCGGTACATTAAACGAGCTGAGTAGATCTCTACGAAGCGGATTATCCACACTTTTGGTTTTTACTTCGTAGGCAATTTTATGAGCGTCGCGACTGGTGCCACGCTCATCACCGGCCGAGAAGGTCACCCAGTAGGTGGTGGACTGGCTGGTTTTCTCCACGTAGGAGGCATCCAATAAGCGGAACCACGCCCAAGGCCCATGAAAGCTACGGTCATATTCGGTGCCATTTAAGTCTTCAAAAGCCATCCGCACTTGCATGTTTTCTTGGTTGGCCTTCCAATTCACGCGCTTCCAAAATTTGGGGCCATGCTTGTAACTCAACCGTGCATCGCCCACATCCAACGTAAAACGCGCATCTCGCTCATCCATAGCACGCGGTTTTAATTCCATGGTCACACTGATGGTATCTGGGCTTTCACGGTAAAAAATATCTTTAATAGATTGCGCTCGTTGCATTTGACGCAAGCTCTCATTCGAAAATCCAAGGCTTACGTTATCTACCGCGCGGTTCCGCCAGCCGTTGCGGGTATTCACAAAAGGCGCCATGACTTCGTCATAATATTTGTCCATGGTGCCGCCAGGTTTAAAAAATTCGGCAAAATCGTAAAGAGCCATTTCATCTAACGCGGAGCGTTTGAGTGGATAACGGCCCTTTAAAGATTCGCTATACGGGCGATAAACCAGTACCCGCCACTCGGAATCTGCGTAGCCGTGCGCGCTGCCCAACAACATACGCCAGCTTTGTTTGCTGAGTTTCTCAAGCCAGGGCCGAACTGGGTCTGGCAAGCTTTGCGAATAGGTTTGTAAACCCGTCATTGGATTGCCCGCACCATTTTGAAAACGCTGTTTGGCTACCAAAAAGGCTTGTTCGGCGGGGTCAGGGGCTATGGCAATATCTGCAACAAACAGATGCAGCTGCTGTACTTTACTCATAACGTCACTGATGGGCGCATGACCGCGGGCGTTTTGTGACACTAACGCGTTAATGTCACGAAAGTGTTTATCTACCTTGGTGCCTTCGTACTGGCTCAATAAAAACTTGGTGGCTAAGCGGGTTTTCATTCCGCCTTTTTTGGGATTTTTGGCAGCCGCAGCTTCGATATCATCTTTGGGTGGGCGCAATTGCGTATTCATTAAGCCCACTTCTAATATTGCCATTATCGGTGAATAGACAGGGTCCATAACTGTGGCCAATACTTCTTCGGCATGTTGCATGCTTCGAAACTCTACCACTTCAAATTGTTTATACACGCTAGACCAAACACGGATGTATTCAGATAAATATAGGTCTTTAACTTGGTTGGCTATGTCTTCTAAATCTTCGGAAATAAAATCGAGTTTGTCTTCTTCGTTATCAGTCAGCACCCAACGCTCGTTGACAATATCGGCAACCAAGGGTGACCCTTTAGACAAATCAATATTGTTATAGCCCTCTTTGGTAAACATAAAAGGAATTTGCAGCGCACGTTGGGTAGCGGAACTTAATTTAAAGACACTGCGCACTGTATCACCAAACTGCGCGAGTAGATCTACCCTACGCGTGTAAAGTGGATTGGTGCGCACTCTGGAGTACACACGATGAGCCACGGGCTCGCGCAGCAAAAGCGCGCGCGTATCTCTGACAAAATTGGCATTTAATTCAGCAGGCGCAAATTTTAAAGCCAGGAGTTTTTCTAAATGGTACTCCAACTCTTTTCGGCGGGTACCTTCGCCACGCAAAGTTTCATCCCAATAGGTTTTAAACCACTCGGATACACGCTCGGTATCTAACTTGTTGGTTTTTTGAAACATCATGTAAACACGGAAGGTATCGTATAAATCTCCACCATCATGCCCGCGGGCAATTTCTTTTTCTAAAATTGCCAATAATTTTGGTAAAAAAAGCGCTTTTAGCTGATGGTTGTAAGCCTTATCGGCAGTACTATCTACGCGCTGATCGTACATACCCAAACTGGATAACCACGAGTGCTCGTGCTTGTCGTAAACGGCAGAGGCTTGGGTGAGGGCATTTAATGGAGGCAATGCCAAGCGTAGGTCGTTATTCCGTTTACCAATTTTTGCGCTCTCTTCGGTATAGGTGCCTACGTGCGCATTAACGTCGTTCATAAATAGTTTGTGCTTAACCACCGCGCCAGACCAAATTATACCCAAACCAATAATGGTGGCCGCCATTGCGGCATAGGCACCACGTGTTAACCAGCGCAAGGTTCGCTCATAGCCCACATTAGAACCCACCAGCTCTGACTCTGGAAAGATAACCTCTTGAAACAACCGGGACAGAAAAAAACTCTTGCCCTGTTGTTGCGGTGCTGCTGCCACATCACGGGTAAACCCAAAATTGGCCGCGACCGAAGCCATTAAACGGTCAATGGGGGTGCCATCTTGAGTGCCAGACGAAAAATATACACCGCGTAAATACGGCTGAAATTTAAAACGGTTGGGTGCAAAAGTTTGCTGAACAAAAGATTCTGCAATGGTGCGCATATTTTCAAATTGTTGCGGAAACCCTTGAATCGCGCCACGACGTTTAACATCACGCTCTTGGTTTAAACGCCACATCACACGGGCATACAAATGGTGCGTTAACTCCGTAAGTTCCGTTTTTAAATAGTCAAAATCAGGGATAGAATCCGCGTTGGCGGCATCGGGTAATGACACTCCCCACACTTGCTCGCGCTCGTCTTTACTAAAATCTTCAAAAAATTCGCTAAAGCCAGAGATTAAATCGGCTTTGGTAAACATCAGATACACAGGGAAGCGAATTTGAAGCTTCTCCATCAGCTCATCTAAGCGCGTGCGAATGGTTTTGGCATGCAGCAGACGCTCGTCTTCGGTTTGCATTAACAAATCTTGCAAACTGATGGCCACAATTGCGCCATTAATGGGGCGACGACGACGGTTTTTTCTAAGTAGATCTAAAAACCCCTCCCATGCAGAACTATCTACTACTTTGTGGCTGTCTTGCGTGGTATAGCGGCCAGCCGTATCAATGAGCACTGCATCATTGGTAAACCACCAGTCACAGTTACGCGTGCCGCCCACGCCTTGTAGTGCACCTTTACCCAAAGAGTCCGCTAACGGAAATTCCAACCCCGAGTTAACCAGTGCAGTGGTTTTACCCGAGCCTGGGGGGCCAACAATAATGTACCAAGGCAGCTCATACAGAGCTTTGGAGCCTGTAGCGCCCTTAAATTTATATCGTTTTAAGGTTTCTAGGGCTTGCTGAAAACGCTCACTGATTTGATGCATTTCTTCAGCGGTTTGATCGTTGGAGCCAAGGCTTTCGTCCGCTTGCGCAGGTTTAAGCCCAGTCACCAAGTTGCTATTAGATTTTTTATTACGCGCTTGAATCCATAAATTATTTAAACCCCACAGGGTTAACGCCACCATAATGCCAATTAGGCGCGCAGTGACACCTGCTAGCGGAGCAACATTGTTACTACCAAATTTAATGTGCGGCCCTGCAAACCATATAAGTAAGGAAATAGTGATTAGCCCAACAATTGAAATAACCACTGGGTTTAATAAAAAGGCAAAGAACTTTTTCATAATATCCGTTTACTGACTGTCCTTATTTGAGAGCGGGTAGATTGACTGGGCTCTTAGGCCTGTGAGTGATGTTTTGTGGTTGCCCGGCAATAACATTGAGTTGATCTACCACCGGATTAGAAACCGCCCGCATCCAATAGGTAAACCCGCCGTAACCCGCAAACACAACTAAACAAAAAATGCTGGCGGCCACCCATATGGGTAGCATTTGGGTGAGTGTTTTTCGTCCGTGACCTAAACCTTCCCAGCGGGTAGATAAACTTCGCTCAAAATCGCCACGGTAGGTACGAATGGTACGGTACAAGTCATCGCGCAGTACATCCAATTGATCACGGCCGCGCTCAATTAGACGATACTTTCCCTCAAAGCCCAGGCTGATACACACGTAAAATAGCTCTAACATATCGCAATTTTCAGCAGGGGCTTGCAGCATACGATCTAAGATGGAAAAACATTTTTCACCGCCGGAAGTTTCATTGTGAAAAATAGTGAGCAACGTACGCTGCGCCCAGGCGCTTTCTCCACCCCACGGGGTGTGTAATACGGCTTCGTCTACTATTGAACATAAAAGGTAACGTGCCGCTAAGATAATTTCTGGTTTAATGGCTTCGTTTTTGGCTTTTTGTTCAAAGCTGCGAATTTCATGAATCAGCCGCTTGTGAAGCCCACTCACATCAGGATGACGCACCGACCCACGGGTTTTTTCAAACACTGCAATTAACGTAGACGCACTATTTACCAGAGGGTTTAAGCCAAACGCAGTGGAAAACTTAGCCATTTCATAACCACCACGACCACCGTTTGGAGATGGCGTTTGACGTGCTGGCTGTGGCGTTGGCCTGCGGTCTAACTCGATTTGCCCTGTTCGCCGGCCAGGTGAGGGCCGTATAGAAGTGCGCTCACCTCCGGGCACCGGTTGTTTAAAAACCGTTTTGTCTTGATCCTTACCTTCCATAACCTCTCCAACTCCTTAGCGGCGAATCGCCCAGTACTCCATCTCTAAATTTGGGAACTCCCCGCCAACGTGCATGGCAAAACCACCTGACTGTGCCATTTCTTTCCAATATTGCCCGTGTTGGTTCAGCTCAAAATAGGTATACCCCGAGCGAAAGGGTATTTGCCTTGGCGCAACGGGTAGGGGCTTTAATTCAATACCGGGTAAGGCCGCATTCACTAATTGACGGATACGCTCAACCGGGCCAATTTTAATTTGCGCAGCAAACCTAGAACGAACCACATCATCACTCACATCGGCACGCACAGCCAATACAAACATGGCACTGGTAAGCAACGAACGGTCTGTCAGCTCTGCCACGTAAACACCATACTTTTTGGCCACTAAGTTCATAGCGATGGCGGTTTGCTCATACACCATTGATAGGTAGCCGCGCAGTGTTTGTATTAATGGTTGAAAGGTATGCTCCAAATTTTGGTGCGAATATCCGGGCAAATCTGTGGGTGGGCGCCGCTTGGAAGCGACAAATGTAGAAAGCTCGCCAACAATTTGTATCAACTGCTGGTACACGTCTAACGGGTGAATACCTTGTAATTGAGTGAGATGCTGAATTAAAGGCTCGAAGCGATTGATTACTTGTAACAACAGGTAGTCTGCAACCTCTGCCGTGCCGCCACGGCGCGAATCTGCTAAACGGCCGGCAATGGCCTCGGCGCGATGACGTAGCAAACCGTGCAACTCTGCCATAAACCCACTTAAGGTTAAATCTACTTTGCAATCTAATACGGTTGGGATGTATGCATTATCCAAAGCCACATTGTTTTCTTGACGCACTTGCGCCACACGAAACAACCCAATGTAGGCATAGCCACTTAAATCATCAGACTCTAACAATAAACGGCATCGCAGTTTACCCACTTGAATATTTTGTGTATCACCGCCTTCTATGGTTACATCGCGTACGGTTTGATCCCCAGAGTAATATCGCACAAGGCCCTGGTTACTTTCCTCAGATAAAATATCTACCGCACCTGGGCGCCGCACGGGCACAGCCAAGTATACGATTTTACCTTTGGTATCTTCTGGCACCTCTAGCACCGGTGGCGCGTCGTCGATGTCGGGGAAGTTAAACGGCGTGCCGTCGGGCATTACGCCACGTGCACGCAAAATGGATATTTTGCCCAAATTTAATAGCTGCTGGTCTAACTCTAATTCTTGCAAGCCCCAACCAACGGCGCTTAACGCACTACAACGCCCATGCACTAGGCGCTCTATGTATCTGTCTTGTTGTTGAAAGTGCTGAGGGTTTAAAAACATTCCCTCAGACCAAACTACTTTACTCTCTAATGACATAGCTAATCCGTTGTTTGTGCTGTCCTTGTGGGCAGTAGTGTTTATGAATAACGTTGCGTTATTTAGCGCTGCGCAATAATAAATTGGTGTCGTTCAACTCTATACGAACGGTATTTTCAATAACGTTATTTGACGTTACCGGAAATATCACCTTGTACTTTGAATTTTTGTATTGAAAAAATTCTGCAAATAACGCCACATAACGCGTTTCGTTGTCTACGACAAAATGCTCTTCGCGCGGCTCTTTCGGGGCTATGCGCTTTAGCTCTTGCTTCGTAATCAACTCATCGCCCAATAGCGCTTCGTCACGCTCAAATAATTCTAAAAATTTAGCTCTGATAAAACGCTTATCAGATTTTAATTCATAAAAACGTACGTAAACGGGGGAGGGCGTGTGCTTTTCGTCGGGGTTGATGTTGTCTTTTACGTCGAAGATAACTTTTAGATTCGTATCAAAATTAAACATGCCGCCAACGCCACTATTGACTCGCGTGCAGCCAGCTAACACAAATATCAACCCAACACACACCATTAACCGTATAGTTACCTCGCGCACATCAGCCCTAATGCTTTTCATACCTTACCTCTGACTTTACGTACACTGGATAACTTATGTAATTGATCCTCATATGCTTGTACAAACTCATCACCAAACAGCTCCTGAAAAGAACGCTCCATATTGTTAATGATACTTTGGTAATAATCATGATAAGCCGCCCAGTATTTGGCTTGGCTAAAACCAGGGATAACTCCGCTCTTACCAATTTTTTTAAATTTTTCTTCTAATTGAATGGGGTCGAATTGCTTCATAGAGCCTTCAAACGCAGAGCGAATACCGGCAATCATTGCCACCTGGTGGTCAGCAATGGTGTTGAAGCTTTCTTGGATTGATGCCACGGGCTCTTTGTAAGCACGTGAATCTTTTAAAAACAACGTTTCTAACAACTCATCAAGGCCAACTGAAAACTTAATAGGGTTATTTTCTATTGGCTGAATGGTGGTGACATTCATGCGAAATTCATTTTTGATGCTGGCACGAGAGCGTAAAACTTGCATCAGCCCCTCTAGGGTCTCACGCATCATTGTCCCCACCGTGCCATTAATTGCTGCTACATCATCTTCTGACAAGTCATGATGCTCTAGGCCAAGGGCATCAAGCAATGCCCGGCCCGATGTTTCAGTAGCGGCAGACGGAGTTCTAACCGGCGGTGGGCTGGGCTTACGCGCAGCTGAAGCAGAAGGCCTTTTGGTCCCTGGCTTTGTCTTGGGCGTGGGTTTTGGGCGCACAAGTGCTGGCGGTGCTTTGGCGGCAGGCTCTGGTGTGAGCACGCTCGCCGATAAGATTGATTGATCACCCGCTTTTGCAATTAATGAATCTTCTTCACCCATTGCGTATGAAAAATTAGACGGTTTACGCATGGCCAGCAAGCTGATGTCTTGGTCCCAGTCATCAGGTAATACCGAAGACTCTGGCTTAGCATCTGGCCACTGGGCAGCCTCGTTGAGTACGTCGGCCGAATCTTCCTGGCTACCAAATGGAGATACGTCGTCATTTAAGCCTTGCGCCCTTAAACTCGGCTCGACGGCAGCGCTATGAGGGCTGCTAGGTATCGAAAAAGGGTCTCTGCCACCGGCATTATCCAACGCTTGCAATGGGTCAGTGACTTTCATTTCATCGGGGGCAATATCGCCCACTGCACCACCGTATTCGCTACTCATAAACATGGACTCTGGCGTCACACCACCTTCGGGGTTTAGCAAGTCCACATCCGTCGCTGTTTTAGAAAGTTCGGACTCGTCAAACGGGGAGGGGCCCGTAGCGCCCAAACTTTCATTCACAATTATCTTAAACCGATAGTCACCCACATCAATTTGGTCACCCGAGTTGAGCGCAACACGATTGCCGCGCCCCACTGACTCATTGGAGCCATTGAGATAGGTGCCATTGGTGCTTAAGTCCACCAAGTAATAATGGCCGCCATCACACTCGAACTTACAATGCTTAGACGACAAAAACCGCTCGGGATCATCTAATACCCAATCATTGCCAGCACCTCGTCCAATCACACAACCTGCGGCGGTGAACGAACGTTGGTCAACATCCAGCTGGACGCCGGCGGGGGTTTTGATCACCGATAAATTGAGTGTCATGAAGTCGTCTTCCTGAGCCAATCGAGCTAGGTCAAATTTTGCGCCAAGTATATTACCTGAGTAAACGAGTTCCTAGTGCAGTACCAAAGCCAAGGACAATGGCTTACAAGAAAATAAGCCAAAAACTTGATACGTTAAGGTTTATATTCTTTCCAACATCTTTTTCTTGGAATAGACTTGCATTCGTTTTAAGTATGCGCGTAAATCAACGCCCCTAGTCGATTCGATCGCACGGAGCGTAAAGGTCTTCAGCAAGTAACACTGTTGAAATTACGCCAAGCCTCAGCATTTGTGAGTTTTAGGTAGCTATAAGGAAATAAGAATGCCTTCACCTTCTTTAATAAATTTAGAAGCGCTGTTATCGCCCATCTCTGAAGAGTCACCAAGCGGTAGCAATTGTCGTGAAGACCCATCGCTCTCCAACTATTACCAGCAAGTTAAAGGCGCAAGAAACGCCGCCCGTTCTGCCGAGCGCAACAACCTATATAACGATGCCACCGATGAGGCCGACGAACATTGGCGAACAGTGGTTGGCCTTGCCCCCAAAATCATCACCGAACAGAGTAAAGACCTAGAGGTTGCCAGCTGGTACAGCGAAGCGATGATTCGTCGCCATGGCTTTGCTGGTCTGCGCGACGCTTTTGCCATTATTAAAAGTTTGATAAACGAATTTTGGGACCACCTATACCCCATGCCCGACGAAGACGGTATAGAAACTCGTGTCTCACCACTGGCGGGGCTCAACGGCGAAGGCGCTGAAGGCGTGCTGCTTGCACCCATTCGCAATACCGTGATCACACAAGGCAACTCTACTGGGCCTTTCACCTATTGGGAGTACCAGCAAGCCGTTGAGATTGGCCGTATCGTGGATATGGAAGCCCGCGAAGAAAAATCTAAAAAGCTGGGTTACTCCTTAGAGACTATAGAGAAAGCCGTAAGCGAATCCAGCAGCGATTTTTTTGTCAACTTGCGTGACGATTTATCCCAAGCGATTGACCATTACAAGGCGATAGGCACTTCACTCGATGAGCTCTGCGGCACCTATGATGCTCCCCCAACCAGTAATATTCTTAACATTCTTGAAGAGTGTTTGAGCGCAGTTAACTACATAGGCGAAGCTAAGTTCCCTATAGAAATACCCGAAGAAGATGAACAAGGCCCCAGCGACGCACCGACTACAGCAGCGCCCAGTGGCGCGCCTGTCACCAGTAAAGAGGCTGCCTTTAGACAAATTCAATTAGCGTCAGATTTTTTTAAAAAGTCCGATCCAAATTCTCCCATCCCGTTTTTATTGGAGCAAGCGCTGCAAGCTGAAGGGGGCCAGGGTAGTCAAATTGCGCGCCAGCAGGCGTTCAAACAGTTGAGCACAATTTCTGAGTTTTTTCGTAAAACCGAGCCTCACTCTCCCGTGTCTTATGTTCTTGAGAAGGCGGTAAAATGGGGCAATTTACCACTTGGTGAACTCGTTAAAGAACTCATACCAGATAACGGATCGCTCAACCATTTCACTATGCTCACCGGTGTTTCTACGGAAGAGTAATTTCAATTCATAACATGAGGTTAGGACTATGGCCGATAGCATTCACGACAAACTCAAACGCGTTCGCAAGCCCCGCGTGCATATTACATACGACTTAGAAACCAACGGCGTTTCCGAGGAAAAGGAAATCCCATTTGTAATGGGTGTAATGGGCGACTACTCCGGTGACAATATCGAAAGTAAAAAATCCTTGAAAGACCGCAAGTTTGCCAACATCGATAGCGAGAACTTCAACGATTTAATGGGCAAAATTAGCCCGGAGTTACGCTTGAAAGTAGAGAACACTCTAGAGGATGACGATACGAACTTAGCGCTAGATTTACAATTCAACAATATGGAAGACTTTGAGCCACATCGTTTAGTGGAGCAAGTTGAACCCCTTAAAAAATTGTTAGAGACCCGTAATAAACTACGTGATTTGCTAACCAAAGCAGACCGCTCTGAAGATTTAGAAAAAGTTCTTGAAGAAGTATTAAGTAATACAGACGCAATGAGCTCACTCACAGATGAGCTCGGTGTAAAGGAGGAAAGTTAAGATGGTGAATGCACAAACCGAAGTTGAAGGCCTAGACGGTGACGTTGCGGAGGTTAATCTCCTAGAGGAGGCCCTAGCGGCCACCAAGCAAACGCCTCGTAACGAAGCGCAAGACATGCTAAAGGCGCTGGTTAAAGAATCCGTGAAAGGCACGGTTAAGTGGGATAAAAACCTCACTATAACCATTAACAATGCCATTGCCGCTATTGACGATGCCATGTCTAAGCAGCTTTCTTCCATCATGCACAATGAAAAATTCAAAAAGCTTGAAGGCTCATGGCGTGGGTTAAATCACTTGGTTACCAATACCCATACTGGCTCTTCTTTGAAAATTCGTATGATGAACATTACGAAAAAAGAGCTCACTCGCGATCTTGAAAAGGCCGTTGAGTTTGACCAAAGCCAAATCTATAAAAAGATTTACGAAAGTGAGTTTGGCACCGCAGGGGGTGAGCCATACGCAGCACTGATCGGTGATTATGAGTTCTCCTCCCATCCTGACGACGTGTCTTTGTTGGGTAAAATTTCTAATGTTGCCGCCGCGGGCTTTTGTCCATTTGTAGCTGCTGCTGCGCCTAAAATGTTTGGCTTTGACAGCTTTACCGAGCTTTCTAAGCCACGCGATTTAGAAAAGATTTTTGACTCTGCCGAGTACTCTCAATGGCGTTCCTTCCGCGACTCTGATGATTCGCGCTTTGTATCATTGGCGATGCCACGCGTGCTTGCTCGCTCTCCCTATGGACAAGCTACCAAAGCCATTGAAGCTTTCAATTTTGAAGAAATTGAAGCCAATTCTGATGGCACGGCTAAGGCCGCCGATCACGACGATTACTGCTGGATGAACGCCGCATACACCATGGGTACCACCATTAGCCAGTCATTCACTGACTATGGCTGGTGTACAAGCATTCGCGGCGCTGAAGGTGGCGGTAAAGTAGAAGGCTTGCCCACTCATAATTTTGTGAGTGATGATGGCGATATGGATCAAAAATGCCCCACAGAAATCGGCATTACTGACCGCCGTGAAGCCGAGTTAAGTAAATTGGGGTTTTTACCACTGTGCCACTACAAAAACACAGACTATGCCGTGTTTTTTGGTGCTCAAAGCACACAACGCCCTAAGAAGTACGCAGACCCAGATGCCTCTGCAAATGCGCAGATCTCTTCACGTTTGCCCTACATCATGGCCACCTCGCGTATCGCTCACTTCTTAAAAGTTATGGCGCGTGACAAGGTTGGCTCATTCATGGAAGCAGACGAGGCCGAAGCCTGGTTAAACCGTTGGATTAACCAGTACGTGAATGCCAGCCCTGGCGCCAGCGCTGAAATGAAAGCGCGCTTCCCACTGGCAGAAGCCAAAGTGGAAGTTAAAGAAGTGCCCGGCCAACCCGGTGTATATAATGCCGTGGCTTGGATGCGCCCTTGGTTACAAATGGAAGAGCTAACAGCCTCTTTACGTTTGGTTGCCAACATTCCTAAAGCCGGGTAATGCACACCTGGACAATGAGGGCTTTTGCCCTCATTTATTCTCCTTTTTTGTCGCTGTACTCGGTGCCCTATTCAATAAGCTTTGCAGGCTTACAGAATTTTTAGGCGCACCCTAAGCTACTTGTTATAACTAGAACGGATTCCATTTTGGCTGCTACTTCTTCCGTATCCCTGCTTGACGCCGCGCTAGAAACGCCGCATTACGTTACAAGCCTAAATGAATTTGTGGATGAAACAGACACCGTCCGCGCGCTCACATTTTGGCTAATACATTTTAGCGACGCGCAATCATTAAAATCTACAAACGACATTCATCATGTAGTTCACGCAGCCATAGCGGTTATCGACCATCAAATTAACGATCAGCTCAATGCAATCATTCACCACAAGCGCTTTCAAACTTTAGAAGCTTCATGGCGTGGGCTGTGGTATTTGGCTGTTCAGATGGAGGGCGTTAAAAACACCAAACTTAAAGTGCTGGATATAACTTGGGCTGAAGTGACTAAAGACATTAGCAAGGCCATGGAGTTTGATCATAGCCAGTTATTTCAAAAAATTTACAGCGACGAATACGGCACACCGGGGGGCGAGCCTTACAGTGTCATTATTGCCGACTACGAAATACGTCATAAACCCTCTGCCCAGCACCGGCAAGACGATATCACCACCCTGGAGGGCATCGCTCAAATTGCGGCTGCAGCATTCGCGCCCTTTATCGCCGCAGCCTCTAGTGAAATGTTTGGCTTAGACGATTTTTCAGAGCTACGTTTGCCCCTTAATTTACAAGCGATATTTGCTCAGACGGAGTATGTGCGTTGGCGTGCGCTACGCAACAAAACCGACGCCCGATTTATTGGCCTAACACTGCCGCATACATTAATGCGTCGGCCTTACCGCACCACCGCTGGCAGCTATAAAGGCTTATTTTTCTATGAAAAGCCCAGTGATAATGGCGACCTATCCTATTTGTGGGGCAACGCCGCTTATGCCTTTGGCGGTATTTTAATTCGTGAATTTTCCAGCGTTGGCTGGTTTGGCCATATTCGCGGAGTACCACGCGATCAAGTCGGTGGCGGCTTAGTCACCAACCTACCCTGCGATGTGTTTGAGACGGAGCCCAATAATGTGGCGTACAAACCGGCCACCAACGTTGTTATTACCGACTCTATTGAGCGCGATATCAGTAACCTTGGGTTTATCCCCCTATGCCAATGCTATGGCACGTCCTATAGCGCCTTTTACAGTAATGCCTCTATTCAACTTATAAAACGTGCAGTCACTAATGAAGCTGAAATAAATGCAAAGCTCGCGGCAATGATGCAACACGTGCTGTGTGGCTCGCGCGTAGCGCATTACATAAAAGTGATGATTCGCGATAAAATTGGCTCGTTTATGACGGCACCTGAATGCGAAAATTTTTTACGTCGGTGGCTTTTTAAATATACCTCTGGACGCGACGACCTAGAGTGGGAGGCGCAAGCACGCTACCCGCTACGAGAGGCTTCGGTTAAGGTTAAAGAGCACCCCTCTAAACCAGGCCGGTACTTGTGCGTTATTCATTTAGTGCCGCACTATCAAACAGATCAAATGGTATCTGAGTTAGAACTGGTGACCGAACTTGTTCAAACCGACAATGGCGCTTAACTATGATTCAAGTAAAAGGTGATAAAGAACTACAACCTTCTGTTTTAGACCGCTTGTTAGACGACGAGCCGCATATTACAACTGAAACCGATAAATCACGTTTTCAACGCTTAAAACAACTTCGTGCCAGCGTACGTAGAGATTTAGAGCATTTACTGAATGCGCGCTGCAGGGTGATAAGTTCGCCCGAGCACATGCCGGAGTTGGAACATTGCATGCTGAATTATGGCCTGCCTGATTTGGCCACCATTAATACGCTCGATATTACCAAAAAGAAAGATTTCACCCGGCAAATTGAAAAAGTTATTCGCGCATTTGAACCTAGATTTAAATCTGTGCGAGTCATTCCCATAGACGGTGAAGATAAAAAAGACCGCTCCATTCGCTTCAGAATAGATGCCGTCATGTATGCAGATCCAGCGCCAGAAATAGTGGTATTTGATTCCGTGCTAGAGCCGGTTTTACGCACCGTAACAGTAGAAGACTCCCATTAAACCCGAAATATTAACGACCTTAACCTCTTAAGACGCTCATGACTGACGAACTTCTTCCATACTACGAAAAAGAACTAGCATTTATCCGCCAAATGGGCAGTGAGTTTGCCAAAGAGCACCCCAAAATTGCCGGGCGCTTAGGCATTAACACCAGCACGATTGAAGATCCACACGCCTCACGGTTAGTGGAGAGTTTCGCTTATTTAAATGCCCGCATTCAACACAAATTGGACGATGAATTTCCAGAACTTACCGACGCGCTGTTTTCAGTCATGTTTCCTCATTATCAACGGCCCATCCCGAGTATGTCTATCGTGCAATTTACTGCAGACCCAGAACAGCTCGACAGCAACTTCAAAATAGCCGCCCGTACTGAGGTAGAGACCGAACATTTTCAAGGCGAAACTTGCTGTTTTCAAAGTATTTATGATGTAGATCTTATACCTGCAACCATTGACGCGGCATCCTTGGTAGGGCGCCCATTTAATACACCAGGGGCCAGCGCTGTCCGCGGCGCCGACAGCGTATTACGTATTTCTTTAAAGGCATTTAACTCCGCCATTTCTTTAACAGACGTTAACCCCCCTAAACTGCGGCTATTTCTAAAAGGCCAAGCGCAGCACACCTACCCATTGCATCAACTGCTACTCAACGAATGTATACAGGTGGTTCTGGCTAAAAACGATACCGACGGTAACGCCGTGCGCCTAGGTGCGAACGCTGTATCTGCGGTTGGATTTAAACCCGACGAAGGGCTATTACCATACCCCGAAAATGCATTTATTGGATACCGGCTACTGACCGAATTTTTCGTATTTCCAGAAAAGTTTTTGTTTATTGATATCGATTTTGACAATCGTTTACCCACAGATTTAGAAGACCAGTTAGATGTATATTTTTATTTTAAATCTACCGATATTGAACTGGAGCACAATGTGAATGCGGAGTCTTTTGCTCTGGGATGCTCACCAGTGGTTAATTTATTTAAGCATCGCGCCGACCCGATCAAAGTTGATCAAACACAAAGCGAATATTTGGTGATTCCCGATGTAAGACGACCGGTGGGATTAGAAGTTTATTCCGTCGATTCAGTACACGCTACAACTCCGGCAGGAGACACTTCCAAATTTTTACCCTTTTATGGCGTAACACATCAATACCAAGGCGATGATGACCAGGCTTACTGGTTTGCCCAACGTCGGCCCGCAAAATTAGGTTATTACCAACGTGATGACGGAAGCGACATTTATTTGGCTCTAGTGGATTTGAATTTTGACCCCAACTTACCGACAGACAGAACACTGGTTGTTGATACTACCTGTAGTAATCGAGATTTACCCGCCAAATTACCCTACAGTCTAGACCAACCTAATTTGCAGTGTGTAAACGGTGCACCACCGTGTTCAAAAATTCGATTTATTACGCAACCCAGTGCGACCATTCGCCCCCCTTTACGAAATCGAGCGCGCTGGCGACTAATCTCACACCTAAATCTAAATGCGCAATCGTTAACCGGAGCACACACCAGTACTGATGCCCTTAAAGAAATTTTACGCTTGTATAATTTTAAAGAATCGTCTGTTAACCGCGGTCTAATTGAATCCATTCAAGATGTGAACGCGCGCTCAATCAGTGCGCCACTGAATGTAGATGGCCAAGCCACCATCTGCCGAGGAATGGAAGTACAAGTAACACTAGACCCAGCCTTATTAACCGGTAGCAGCAGCTATTTATTTGCCTCGGTTTTAGAGCACTTTTTTGCACTTTACTGCCCCATTAACTCTTTTACCCGGACCTTAATTAAACTCAAAGGCCATGAAGGATACTTAAAAAAATGCCCGCCCCGATCCGGCAGCAAAATACTGCTGTAATAGATAAGCTTCAGCAGCAACCCGCTCGCTTCGGTTTTTTTCAGGCTGTGCGCTTACTCGAGCGTGCAGCTGTGTTTTTTAATCGCAAAATAAATAGCGGTAGCAATGCGGCAGATGACGCCGTTGGAAGCTTTACGCCGCCAAGTAATGAAGTGGTTCACTTTGATCACCAGCTTACGCTTGGATTTCCGAATCACGAAGTTGAAAAAATTAGAACTACCATTAACCCAGAGGGCAAGCGGCAGTGGCAACTAACCACTAACTTTTTAGGCTTTACGGGGTCTATTGGTGTATTGCCTTTTCATTACTCTGAATTAGTATTTAAACGGCTAAAGCTAAAAGACGAAGCTTTGCATAAATTTTTAAACTTATTTCACCATCGCAGTTTGAGTTTATTTTTTCAGGCTGGATCCAAATATAGATTGCCCGTGGCCTATGAGCGTCACACACTGCTGAATAAACGTAAAAATGAATTAGACCAGCATACCTATACCATCTTGAGCTTGATTGGTATGAGCACCGCCCACGCTGGCGGCGATATGGCCATGGCACCACAAACGCTGGCTTACTACAGCGGATTATTATCACAAAAAATTCGTACGCAAAGCGCTTTAGAACAAATGCTGTCGCACTATTTTGACATACCGGTAAAACTCAAAGAATTTGTGGGGCAATGGCACGATTTAATTGACGATGTAAGATCGCGCCTTCCCACACCCTGTAACCCGCTCGGTCAAAATACGCAGCTTGGTCGCTCTGCCATTTTGGGCAATAAAGGTTGGTTTGCACAAGGCAAGATTCAAGTCGTACTGGGGCCATTAAATGAGGATCAGTTTAAACAGTTTGGCCCAGAAACCAGCGCCCTTAAAGAGTTGAATCAAATGACCAAACTGTTTACTGGGTCAGAGATGGAGGCCGAATACATTATGCATGTGGCGCGCGAACATATTCCGCATCGTATTCAGTTAAATTCTCACAGTGCGCCCATTATGGGCTGGGATACGTGGCTGGCCACCAAACCCTTGGCGCAAGACCGTAAAGGAGAGATTTTAGAAATTACGGTTTCGTCAAACCAGCTAGGCGGATAAAAACCATACCATTAATTATGATGGACACCTCAAAAAATGGTCATTTTTGTTTGAGTGCTAGTAAGTACCACCCACAAAACCGCATTTTATGTGCCGTAGACTGTTCAAATTGATGCACAGTAATTTTGTGTTTACTCACGCAAAATAAAATCAAGAAAGGAGTTAGGAAACCACTATGATTAACATCAACTTAAAATCCTTAGTCGGCAAGTTAAACCAGCCATGTCGTTTGGCATTGGAAGGGGCAGCCGGCCTGTGTATGTCTCGCACACACTACAATGTGGAAGTGGAGCACTGGCTGAGTAAATTACTTGAATCGGGCGATACCGACATCATTGCCGTACTTGATAATTTTGATATTAACTTAGGCACCTTAACCAAAGATTTAAATGACGAATTAGACCACATTAAAACAGGTAACAGCCGCGCACCCGCACTTAGCCCCACCATTGTTGATTTGGCAAAAAATGCGTGGATGCTTGCCTCTATTGAGTATGGCCATGGTGCGGCAACCTCTGCGCACATCTTGGCAGCCTTACTCATGGACGAGTCTTTGCGTCGAACCATTTCTTCGCAGCTGTTATTAGATATCCCTGCAGAATCTTTACGCGAGGTGGTGCGTAGCATTGTGGGCACTACTGCAGAATCTGCTACCGCCTCAGTGGGCGATACCTCTCAGTCTTACTCTGGTGCACCTGCTGCACTCAGTAAATCGCCCTCGTTGGATAAATTTACCGTCAACCTTACTCAATCCGCTAGGGAAGGGCGCATTGATGCGGTACTTGGCCGCGACGAAGAAATACGCCAAATTGTGGATATTCTTATTCGCAGGCGGCAAAACAACCCCATTTTGACCGGAGAAGCGGGCGTAGGTAAGACAGCCGTAGTGGAAGGCTTTGCTATGCGCATTGCCTCTGGTGATGTACCAGACCCACTAAAAGGTGTAACCGTTCGCTCATTGGATTTAGGGCTTTTACAAGCGGGCGCCAGTGTCAAAGGCGAATTTGAAAACCGATTGAAATCCGTCATAGCCGAAGTTAAAGCCTCCCCAGACCCCATCATTATGTTTATTGATGAGGCGCACACATTAATTGGCGCCGGCGGAAAAGAGGGGCAAGGGGACGCTGCCAACCTATTAAAACCTGCGTTGGCCCGTGGCGAGCTACGTACCATTGCCGCTACCACTTGGGCTGAATATAAAAAATATTTTGAACGTGACCCAGCTTCGGCGAGCGTGTATAGCCCCTCAGGTGTACGCTGGAATTGCGATTGTGCGAACTCAACAATCTCTTCGAATTTTTGGTCAGCTGTTTCGATACGTACTTTCGCATCGGCCAAGGCCTCTCGGCTTTTCGCAGCTTCTGATGTCGCTGTACGCGCGGCTTGTTCAGCTTCGCGGTATGCTGTTTCAGCCAGCGCGAAAGCATCAGCAGACTCTTTTCGCGCCGTTTCATGCGTTTCCACTTCACTGCGAAGGCGCTCGAGGTCTTCATTATTTGCATCAGGTTGAGCCGCGCTGGTGAGGCTGTCGCGTGTTTCGCTTTGGCGCCCCATCAGCGCATTCATACGCTCATCTGAGGCGAGAACGCGGCGCTTCCAATCTTCGAGATCACGGGTGAGGCCGTCGCGGCGTTTCATTGCCTGCTCCCGGTTGCGGGTCAGGTCGTTCAGGGTGCCGCGCGCTTCGGTTTCGGCCTCGCGCGCATTTGACAGAGCTTG
>CAYZQH010000021.1:1828-22439 GCA_964480055.1 uncultured Cellvibrionaceae bacterium | reverse complement strand
CCAATTTGAGGAACCGTTACGTGAGATTCATCAATGACCAATAATGCTTCAGGGGGTAAATAATCAAACAGCGTTGGCGGCGGTAGGCCTGGCTCTTTACCCGATAAGTATCGAGAGTAATTTTCAATCCCCGTGCAATAACCCAGCTCTTGCATCATTTCCAAGTCATATTTGACGCGCTGCTCTAAGCGTTGTGCTTCCACCAGCTTATCGTTGTCACGGAGTTGTTTGAGGCGCTCCTGTAGCTCGTCCTTAATGGCGTCTATAGAGCCCAAAATTGTACTGCGGGGCGTTACATAATGGCTTTTGGGGTAAACAGTAAACCGTGGAACCTTGGCTTGTACCTCACCCGTTAAGGGGTCAAATAATGAAATTTGCTCGATTTGATCATCAAACAGCTCCACTCGCACGGCCATAGCCTCGGAGTCTGCAGGGAATATATCGATCACATCACCGCGGACGCGGTAATTAGAACGGAAAAAATCGGTGTCATTACGCGTATATTGCATCTCTGCCAAGCGGCGCAATACCGTGCGTTGATCAATAGTATCGCCCCGGTCTAGGTGCAATACCATTGTTAAGTACGATTTTGGGTCTCCTAAGCCATAAATAGCAGAGACCGTGGCCACAATGATGGCATCTTTACGCTCCATTAATGCCTTGGTAGCCGAAAGGCGCATTTGCTCAATATGCTCGTTGACCGAAGCGTCTTTTTCAATAAAGGTATCTGATGACGGCACGTAAGCTTCTGGCTGATAGTAGTCGTAATAGGATACAAAATATTCAACGGCGTTATTAGGGAAGAACTCTTTAAACTCTCCGTACAATTGCGCCGCTAACGTTTTATTATGAGCCATCACCAGTGTTGGCCGACCGATACGCTCCACCACATTCGCAATGGTATAAGTTTTACCAGAACCGGTTACCCCCAATAACGTTTGATGAGCAAGCCCCGCTTCAATCCCCTCAACCAAAGATTCAATGGCTTTTGGCTGATCCCCTGCGGGCTGATATTTACTGACAACTTTAAATAATTTGCTCATATGACCTTCACTACAAACCGTTCATTGCTACCGTCTTTAATACGACTATTTGTTACTACAGCTTTAATGGGTTATTTCATAGCACTGATGAATTTTAATATTCCGCTTATAATCTTCATCAATGGTTTGGGGTGTAATATCCTGTATTTGATATTTATCTAGGGCTTCATAATCTAACTTAAAGCTTTGGAGATTATTAGAGAAATACAAAACTCCACCCTTATTGAGTAGATCCATACACCGGTTAATAAGGGACGCGTGATCTTTTTGAATATCCAGCACGCCGGTCATTCGCTTAGAGTTAGAGAAACTGGGTGGGTCTAGCATGATCACATCAAACCCCTCACGGCATTTTTTTAACCATTCGATACAGTCGGCTTGTACTAATAGATGGTTATAAGGGTTAAGGTGGTTGAGGTTAAAGTTCTTTTGCGCCCAATTTAAATAGGTTTTTGACATATCCACACTTACTGTGCGTTTGGCACCACCGAGCGCGGCATGCACCGTCGCAGACGCGGTATAGCAAAATAGGTTTAAAAAGGCTTTACCTTGTACCGCTTTGCTGAGTGTTTGCCGAAGTGGGCGGTGATCTAAAAATAACCCGGTATCCAAATAGTCCAGTAAATTCACATAAAACTGAGCACGCCCCTCTTTGATCACATGAATTAAATCCGACTTAACCTCTCGTGCTTGGTATTGATCTGCGCCACGGTTTTTTTGACGCGTCTTTAAAAATACGTTTTTCTCAGGCACATTCAGAACAAGCTTTACCGCTTGCATTAATTCTCGTAACCGACGCTCGGCCCCTTGAAGGTCGATTCTTTTTGGTGGTGCATACTCTTGCACATGAACAAGCTGCTCCCCCACCTGCATACCCGCAGTGCGTTCATTTAAGGTATAGATATCCACAGCTGCCGAATACTCTGGCATATCGGCATCATACACGCGGTAACAGGTGACTGAGTTTTTCTTTAACCATGGGCTTAAGCGCTTAAGGTTTTTCATAAGCCGGTTGGCCACCATAGTGGCGCCTTCACCCAATTGCTCTATTGATTCTGGCTCTTTGCGCAAGACAGCCTCGTCGGCACCAAGAAGCTCATAAATATATAGCTCGCTTGCTATGGCGCCGTTCATTAATTTATTACGCTTTTTGGCGCGCAGCCGCATCCCTTTTGCCAGCGCTGAATTGCCGGTAAAAACACCAAAACGCCAACCAGAAAACGCCTGCTTTACTGAAACCGCAAGGCTCTCGTAAGTGGCCCTTAAGCTTTCTTCATCCCCTAGGCGTTCACCATAAGGGGGGTTACAAACAATTAAGCCAGGCGAAGCCCCAGCGGGGGCAGCCAGCGCCTTAACATCTTGTACGCTCAAGCACACGTGTTGCGAACACTCTGCACTATCAATATTTTTTTGCGCGATATGAATTAATTTACGGTCCCAGTCAGACCCATAAATAAACACACCAGGATCGCTTTGTTCCTTACAATACTCTAAAGCCTCCTGCTTTAACCGATGCCACTTGGATTGGTCGTGCCCCTTCCAATGATCAAACCCAAAGCTACGATGTAACCCAGGTGCCCTGTTGAGTGCCATCCAGCAAGCCTCCACCAAAAATGTGCCAGAGCCACACATAGGATCCATGAGGCTACCACCTTCGCGCGCTATATCCGGCCAGCCCGCTCGCATTAATATGGCCGCGGCCAAATTTTCTTTTAATGGGGCTGGGCCGGTTTGTAGGCGATAACTACGCTTGTGTAAGCTCTCTCCAGATAGGTCTATGGCCAGGGTAAGACAGTCTTTGTGCAAACGTGCATTAATACGCATTTGTGGATGGTGACGATCAATGCTGGGGCGTTCTCCGTCGCGCTCATAAAAATAATCGGCAATGGCATCCTTAACACGAACTGCACCAAACTGAGTGTTGTTTATACCTTTATTAGTACCAGAAAAATCCACCACAAATGTTGCATTCGCGCTCATATGCAATTGCCAGTCGATGGATTTCACAAACTCATATAATTGCTGGCTGGAGTTTTCGACCAATGGTACGCTCACTTCCAACACCAATAGCACTCGGTTAGCCGTACGCAACCATAAGCATGCGCTATAAGCCAAGGTAAGATCCCCTGAACATTGCACACCACCTGGGGCAATTTTCGCGTCAATGGCGCCTAGAGTACATAGCTCGGCATGTAAAAGGTCTTCTATCCCCTTGGGGCAGGTAACGAAGTATGAAAAATTTGTTCCCATTTGAACTCTTTTTAATGATTAATGGCCATATAAAGCGATCGCGCTAGAAGTATTAATTCGTTCACAATTGCTTCATTGTTTGGTTTACTGAGGGTGAGTCTTTTGAAAAGGCCCCTAAACATTACGCGCTCATTGGCCGCACCAGTATGAGCTCTCCTCACAGGCTTTTAAGCGTAGTACGTAGGTTTAGGCTCAACCGCAAGGCCCGTCTTGTCTGTTAGGCAACGCTTTGTGGGCAAAGTGATTCATTGTATCGCGTTCTCTACTGGGTTGCATTTTTCGGATCAACCCTAACCACCACTCGTACTTCAGGAGGTGCACACTATATGAAAAGCCAAAAACGCAGCCACAGCGACCGTGCTTTTTCCAAAGGTTATCAAGCTGCCATGAACGGGCGCTCTTGGAATGCCTGCCCGTTTGAGGGTACGGCTCGACAACTTTGGATGAACGGCTGGCGTGAGGGAAGGCAAGATCAATGGAGCGGTTACAACTCTTTTGCACAAGCCCAACGGCTGAGCAACTTATAGATTTATATGAAAATCAAAAGGCACGTGGAGGAAAACACGTACTAGCATGTCCGTTAGGTTCAACTGACCCTAACATCACAATTTGACCCGATATTTAGCGCTTTAGGGCGCCTATGAAGCTAACGCTTGTAGCACTACACTTGCACCATACATATTTGACAAGTTATTTGTCACCTTAGGTGAAAGTGACGTTTAAGGGGTAACCCTTAAACAACCGGCAGCAATGCCAACCCCAAAGACCGTTATAAAGAACGGTCAGCCGCATGACGGCACCATACGGTCGAGGCGGCGCGCTATGTCGCGCTTTTTAAAGCCTCGACCGTTTCCTTTATCAAACCAGGCCCACGGTAAATAAAACCACTGTATATTTGTACTAAGCTCGCCCCGGCATTTATTTTCTCTACTGCATCGGCACCACTTAATACCCCCCCTACACCAATAATGGGGATTTTTCCGCCCAAATTATCGGCCAGCGCTTTAATGGTTTGCGTAGACTTACTGCGCACAGGCGCGCCACTTAAACCGCCTGCTTCTTTGGCGTGAATGCTGTTCTCTACGCCGTCTCTGGCTACGGTTGTATTGGTCGCTATCACGCCGTCGATCTCAAACGCCATTAGCGTCTTTGCAATGCTTGACGTTTCTTCCTCGGTCATATCGGGCGCAATTTTAATTGCCACAGGAACATACCGCCCAAACCGAGCGGCCAACTGGCTTTGTTTGCGTTTTACCCCTTCTAGCAACTGGTTAAACGTCTCTCCAAATTGGAGGTTTCTAAGGCCTGGGGTATTCGGGGAGGAAATGTTGACGGTAATATAATCAGCGTATTGGTACACGGCCTCCATGCAGTATTCATAATCAGACAGGGCGCGCTCTTCAGGCGTTACTTTATTTTTACCGATATTGATACCCAATACAGACTGGGAGTGACGCTTTTTGACTTGATCAACAAGGTGCTCCACACCCTTATTGTTAAACCCCATCCTATTAATAATGGCATTTTGCTCTCGTAACCTAAACAGCCGCGGCTTGGGGTTACCCGCCTGGGGTTTGGGTGTTACCGTACCTATCTCCACAAAACCAAAACCTAAGCTAGACAATGCATCTACGTAATCGCCATTTTTGTCTAACCCTGCTGCTAACCCCACAGGGTTTGGAAACTTCAACCCCATCACTTCCACGGGCATACTGGGTAGTTCGTACAGCCAGGACAGCATTTTCAGCCGCTCGGCCGCCCCTAACCAGTCTAAAGACAATTCATGGCTAACTTCAGGGGAGAATTGAAAAAGAAGGTTTTTGACTAGAGAATACATGTTCCGGGCCCGCTCAAAATTTGCGCGCAGCTTACCCAATTGCAAGGCGAAGCTCAACGCACAATAGACCAACTACCCGTTAATTAAGCGAATAGACTGGTACTTGCCAGCTTTGTCTACGGTAATCTCAAAAAGCCCTGCAATCCCCGCACGGGTAACAAACGGCTGTAAGATGTTGGCCGGAAACTGCACAGAGCGCCCGTGTATATCCTGAGCATACACGTTTTTACCTGCGCCTTTGTATACTTTAAGGTACTCATCAGCAGAGATGGTCAGCGGAATTAAAACCTTGGGCATGGCATTATTTAATGCGGTTTGTAACGCAATCAACCAACTCTCCAACCAATACCGATATCACCGCAAAATCCATCACCTGTTCTTGCTGGACTCGGTTCACCAAATTATGCCAGCGCGCCACAGGTTCTTCGTACTGCATTAACCAGTCGCGCACTTGGTCACCATGAGTAATTTTTGATTTGGCAGCAAACAACTTTACTATCAGCGCACGCAGTTGATTGTCCAGCTCGTCAAGATTTGTCTCTCTGGCCTTTGCCTGCCATTCATTCGCCACAGGCATTAAGCTAAGAATTTTTGCCAGCCAATCAATTTTAAAATACTCATACAATGTAAAAAGTGCAATGCCCGCAGCCTTTGCGCCAATCTTTTTAAGCATACCGACTTCAGCAGCACTTAATCCAGAAAACAGGTAATCGGGGACGGCCAATTGCAATCCCCATTCATTGGTAATGCCAAGTGCTTTAGACTGCTCGGTACGGGCGCCCCACTCTTCGGCCACCTGTGCGTTTAGCGCTTCAGGCAAAATGGCATTAATGGCATTAATGGATTGCGCAAAGGTTTCGGCTTCGCTCTCTGGGCTGTATTTACCCCGGCGATGACGCAAAAACCAGCGCGTCCCTCTGCGTACACGCCTTGCCATATTGGTGAGCAGTTCATACTGAACATCCGACTCCAATTTATTATCCGTACTTTCCACATACTCAATAAATTTATCCATTTTAAATATGGATTTAGCACAGGCAAACGCTACGGCCACCTCTTTTAAGGTGGTGGCTGTAGAATACGCTAACCTCTGTGCCGCAGTAATACCTAAAATATGCACCACATCATTTGCCACTTGTGTGGCCACTATTTCTTTCAATAGCCGATGTTTATAAATTTGCGTTTTAAATTTTTTGACTAAAGTAGGTGGAAACGCTGTTTCCACATAGGCCGCCAAAATGGGTTCGGAGGTTAAATCAATATCTATGAACGCTTCTTTTAAGCCAACTTTTGCGTAAGACAGCAACACCGCCAGCTCTGGCCGAGTAAATATTTGGCCATGTTTTTCTCGCTCTACAATTTCGGCATCACTGGGCAAATATTCTAGCTCACGATTGAGGTTACCTTCGGCCTCCAAGCTTTGTATAAAACGCTTAAATTCACCCATTCGGCTTTTGGCTTGAAACTCTGCCAAACTCAATGCCATGGTCTGACGATAATTATTATTCAATACCAACTCGGCAACTTCGTCGGTCATGTCCACCAATAATTGATTGCGTTGTTTTTGTGTTAAATCGCCAGAAGCGGTAATGCCTTGCAGTAAAATTTTTATATTCACTTCATGATCAGAGCAATCAACGCCTGCGGCGTTGTCAATAAAATCTGAGTTGCAACGGCCTGCTTTAAGCGCATACTCTACCCGTCCTAACTGGGTCATCCCTAGGTTACCGCCTTCGCCTAACACACGACAATTGAGTTGGTTGCCGTCTACCCTTAACGGGTCATTGGCTTTGTCCCCAACCTCTAAATGGGTTTGGGTTGAGTGCTTAACATAGGTACCAATCCCGCCGTTCCATATCAAATCAACGGGTGCTTTTAGCAACGCGGTGATCAATTCAGTTGGCGTAACAGTGGCTCGCTCAATATTAAAGGCTTTTTTCATGGCCACGGAGACTTTAATCGACTTGGCCGACCGCGAGAATACGCCACCGCCTTTTGAAATCAACGTCTCGTTGTAATCTTGCCAAGAACTGCGCGGCAGTTTAAAAAGACGCTGGCGCTCTTTAAAACTGGCTTTAGCATCAGGTGTTGGGTCAATAAAAATGTGTAGATGATTAAACGCCGCCGTCAGTTGAATGTGCTTGGACAATAACATGCCGTTGCCAAATACATCGCCGGCCATATCGCCAATACCAATGACGGTAAATGGTTCATTTTGAATATCCACACCCAACTCACGGAAATGGCGTTGCACGCTCACCCAAGCGCCACGGGCGGTAATACCCATTTTTTTATGGTCATATCCTTGGCTTCCGCCAGAGGCAAAGGCGTCTCCTAGCCAGTGGTTGTATTCTTCCGATATGCCGTTGGCAATATCGGAAAACGTCGCCGTGCCTTTATCTGCTGCAACTACCATGTAAGGGTCTGCGGTGTCTTTACACACTACTTGCGCAGGTGGCACTAATTTCCCTTTTACGTAGTTATCCGTTACATCCAGCAAACCACGCATAAAGGTTTTGTAGCACTCGACGCCTTCGGCTTGCAAGGCTTCTCTATCGCTTATTAGGTGCTGGCGCTTTGCTATAAACCCGCCCTTTGCGCCGGTTGGTACAATCACTGCGTTCTTCACTTGCTGAGCTTTTACCAACCCAAGGACTTCGGTGCGAAAATCTTGTAACCGGTCAGACCAACGAATTCCACCGCGTGCAACTGCCCCTCCCCTTAAGTGAACGCCTTCAACCCTTGGCGAGTACACATACACTTCAAACTCCGGTTTTGGTTCAGGAATTTCTTTTAACATCCTTGGCGCAAACTTTAATGCGATATAGGGTTTGGGGAGGTCGCCGTCAATTTTTTGATAAAAATTTGTCCGCAACGTTGCATTGATCACTTCAATGTAACGGCGCAGTATTTTATCTTCATTGAGGTTTTCTACTTCTTCTAGTGACTTTAAGAGCTTTTCTTGTAGGCGCTCTATACGCGCCACGCACGTATCGGACTGAGAATTAACACGAGGGTCAAACGTGGCCTTAAATAAGGCCACCAAATTACGGGTAATTTCAATTTGGTTCACTAAGGTGTCGGCAATATAATCTTGATCAAAAGTAAATGCCGTTTGCTTCATATAGGCTGCATAAGCTCGTAACAATGCCACCTCACGCCACTCTAAACGACCACTCAAAACTAACCGGTTAAAGCCGTCGCTATCAGAGTCGCCGCGCCACACGGCAGCAAACGCTTGTTCAAATAACTTGCTGACAGTGGCCACTTCTAACTTGCAATCTAACCCATACACCAACGAAAAATCATGCAACCACACGACCTCATCATTGGCGTTGGCTAGCTTGTATGGGTGCTCTCCGGCCACACGAAGCCCCAAAAATTCGAGAATTGGCACCACATCAGATAGCTCAATGGACGCACTTGTATGCATCACCCTAAAACGCATTTGTTGGTTTATGGCATGTAAGGGCTGATAAAAGTGCATGGCAATATCAGCGCCTTCAGATAACACCTTCATTAGCTTAATATCTGCTACCGCCGTACGGGGATCAAAATTCTCCTGATACCCTAAGGTAAAAGCCCCCCTATAGGTGTGGTACAAACCCAGCCCTTTACGCTCTCCAAAAGCATCAATAAGCGCTGTAGAAAAACGCATATCCCACCCGCGCGCAATGTCGGTGATACTGGATTCGAGTATCTTCGCATCGTAATTAACCGAAGCGCCATCATTTAACCGAAACACCATATACGCACGCGCAAGTGTTGATTCTGAAAAATAAGTTGTAGAGTCTAGCTCGGTAGACTCAATAACGGCGCCAACAAGCCCCTCTATTTTTTTGCGCACTTGCGTGTTGTATGAATCCCTAGGCACATAAGCAATACAGGTTACAAATTTTTTAAAGGGATCTGTTCGCATGATCAAACGCACAGCGCCTTTTTCATTGACAGCAGCTACGCTATACACAGCCTCTTTTAAATCATCGTATTGCGCTTGAAACAACTCATCACGCGGATAAGTTTCTAATACTCGCTGTAGATTTTTACCGTCGTGACTGTTGGGCAACAGACCAGAGTCAGACATCAACTGATCTACCTTTTTACGAATGATAGGGATAGACTGCGTATTTAGGGTATACACCGAGTAGGTAAAAAGCCCTAGAATTCTGGCCTCTCCAATGACCTTACCCGACGAATCAAACCGTTTTACCACAATGTAGTCAGGGTACACAGAGCGATGCACATTTGAACGCGTCCCGGATTTAGAAATAGAGATTACGGCATTGCTTTTGTAAAACGCTTGAACCCCCGCGTTGCTCGTAAGTAATATGCTCTCGGTGGCGCCTTGACAGTAGGTTTTAAATAAACCCAAACGCGAATTTTCGCATTCTACCAAATACTCTTTGCGCTTAACTTTTTGTACGTCCAGCTCGCGGTAGCCCAAGTAAGTAAAATGCCCTTTTTCTAACCACGATAGAAATTCGACCACTTCACTGACTTCATCTTGATCAATACCCGCTAAACTCGCGCGCAGCGCTTTAGCGTTTTCTAGCGTTTTAGGGTAATCCTCGACCACTGAGCCTACATCCGCCAAAACGCGGTCAATGGCGTCTTTTAACTCATAGATTTCGATCTGATCTGAAATCAAACCTACCTCAATAAAGATCAATGCCTCTTGGGTAACACCAGCTTTAGCTTTAGCGTTGGGCACAGGACGCTGAACGGCTTTTATCTTCCCCTTTGCTGTACGCTCTACTTGCACCAATGTACTTTTAATGGTGTGAATGGCAACTTCACGCCGATTAAGCTCTAACCGTACCGAATCCACCAGAAATGGCATATCCACTTGACGGATAAGAATGGCGGTACCCTTGCTCACCCAACCATGCTCTTCCATTGTGGGGTTAACAATATGGCATATTGGTTTATCCAGGCGCTTACTCATAAGCCCCCATAAGGAGTCACAGCACCCAGCAATGTCGGACACTTCCTTATCCGCCCAGTCTTGCATAATTAGCTGAGCCCAAAACACATCCACAAAGCCTTGCTGTATTTCAGCGTCTGCGGTTGAAAAATGTTCTGCCAACGCCCCTTTCACCTGGGATGCCAGGTGTTTTTTGGCCTGTTCAGTGTAAAGTGAGCCCATTTTGTAGAGAACCTCGTGATTAACCATTGATAAACGCTTATAACGCCCATACATAAGCATAGCTAAAAACTGAGGGAACCATTGATGATCAGTACTGGTCTACTGCCCCCAGAAAAACACTAACAATTAGGCCTACTCCTAGCCAAAATAAGGACCAACGTAAACATGTCAGACGCCCTCAAATCCCTACAAACCCTAAAATCGTGGTTGAACAGCCAGATTGTGGGGCAACCTGCACTCATTGACCGAATATTGATCGCATTAATTGCCGATGGGCACCTTTTGGTGGAAGGCGCTCCGGGGCTTGCAAAAACCAAAGCCATCAAAACATTGGCCGACTGCATAGAAGGCGATTTTCATCGAGTACAGTTTACGCCAGATTTATTACCCTCTGACGTCACCGGTACAGACATCTACCGCCCAGAAACAGGCACCTTTGAATTCCAAAAGGGACCAATTTTTCACAACCTTGTACTGGCAGATGAAATCAACCGAGCGCCCGCTAAAGTTCAATCCGCACTTTTAGAGGCAATGGCAGAGCGCCAAATTAGTGTGGGTAAAAATACCTACCCCTTGCCGTCATTGTTTTTAGTTATGGCTACCCAAAACCCCATTGAACAAGAAGGCACTTACCCATTGCCTGAGGCACAGCTCGACCGCTTCTTAATGCATGTTAAGGTTGAATACCCGGATGCGGATGCGGAGCGAGAGATTCTCCGGTTAATACGAAACGAAGCAAACACTCGACAAGAAGCCTCAGAGCCACCGTCGGAAGTCACGCAAAGCACCCTATTTGAAGCTCGTCAGCAGGCCTTAGACATTCACATGGCAGAGTCGGTTGAGCAGTATATTGTTCAACTCACAGTAGCAACTCGTAACCCTGGTGCCTACGGTGAAGACTTAGCCCGCTGGATAGAATTTGGTGTTAGCCCACGCGCAACCATTGGCCTAGACCGGTGCGCCCGCGCCCACGCTTGGCTAGCAGGCAAAGACTTTGTTAGCCCTGACGATGTGCAAGCCGTACTATACGATGTGTTTCGTCATCGTGTGTTGTTGAGCTTTGAAGCCGAGGCAAATGGCCAAAATGCAGATGCCATCATTACAAGCTTAATTGAGCGCGTTCCCGTGGTTTAGCGCTAACAAATTACTTTAACTTAATTACTTTAATATTATTCTTTAACCCTCTGATATTTAAGGCTTTATGATATGAACTCTCCAGGGGTTTATACCACTGTAGATGAGCTTCTTAGCCTGCGGCATTTGGCACAAGGCCTGGCGCTCACTGCCAGAAAGCAAAGCCAAGCACTGGCGGACGGTAACGTTAAAACTCGTTACCGCGGGCGCGGTATGGAGTTTGCCGAGGTACGCCCCTATCAGCCCGGAGACGATATACGCACCATTGATTGGCGCGTCACAGCGCGCGTACAATCGCCCTATACCAAACTCTTTCAAGAAGAACACGAACGCCCCGTATTTATCATGGTGGATCAACGGTCCCCCATGTTTTTTGGAAGCCAAACGGTGTTCAAATCCGTTTACGCCGCTCAGTTAGCCGCTTGTTGTGGCTGGATTGCCCTTAGTAATAATGACCGCGTGGGGGCATTGGTCTTTGGCGACCAAAACAAAAAAGACATTCGACCACGTCGCGGCAAGCACGCCGTACTCGATTTAACCCATCAACTGGTACAATTTAACCAGACCTTAACAACCCCAGCGCCCACGCCAAATTCCACATCGCTCAAACAGATGTTGGAAGAAACCACGCGCGTTGCCAAACCCGGCTCAAAGGTTGTGCTTATCTCGGACTTTGCTGACTTCAATGATGCATGCAAAGAACCCTTGGCATTACTGGCAAGGCGCAGCGACGTCATCAGCTTACATGTACATGACCCGCTTGAATCCTCACTGCCAAACTCTGGCTTTTTAGCGCTGTCAGATTCCGAGCAACGCATTACCGTCAATGCCAAAAAAGTTTATCAAGCTTTTGCAGATGCCTTTACGGCACATACCGCACGCCTTAAAAAAGCCATGATCAGCACCGGCGTTCAATACGCCAACGCACCCAACAGTGTAACCATTGAACACTTTGTAAAAGATTTATTTGATAGAAAAAAAGGCGCGGCCAACCTTCGGAGAGCGGTATGACACCCACTGCACCCGCACCGAACCCGCCACAAATTCAAGCTCTACTAGATCAGTTAGAACCTGTTGTTTCACCACCACCGGTTGGCCTGTGGCCTTTGGCGCCTGGTTGGTGGATTCTTATGGCGCTCGCACTTGCCGCTATAACGGCTGCTGTATTGCTAGGGTATAGCTGGTACAAAAAAAATGGTTACAAAAGAGAGGCATTACGGCTGATATTGGCTCTTACGCCAGAGCCAACCAACGTATTTGCCGCAAACATTAACGCCATTTTAAAGCGCACTGCACTCAGTGCTTATGCGCACGCCCATGCCACTATTAGCCAAACCTTTGGCGCGCAGTGGGTAGAGTTTTTAAATAACACCACTAAGGCCCCCAAATTTAACGACGATGCAATGCAAGCGCTTAGCACAGGTATGTATCAAAAAAGCCCAACCTTTGATGCCAACGCACTTAAAGCCATGGCCATAGCCTGGGTTAAAACTCATAAAAAACCCGGTAAAGACCCGATCTTTCCGCCCTCCCAATTGGCCGCAAATACTGAGGGTACCCATGTTTGAATTTAGCCTACCTTGGCTATGGTTATTGGCACCGGCCCCCTTTTTGGTTTACTGGTTGGCGCCAAAACATCAACGCCAATCCGCGGCGCTCATTGCCCCGTTTTTTAACACCGTTGCGGGGCTTTCTGGTCACACTCAAGTGGCGCGAACGCAGTCGGTACTTTTACGTATATTGGCCGTTTGTATATGGTTGTTAGTACTTGCCTCAGCCGCACGTCCACAATGGGTTGGTGACCCCGTACACTTGCCAGCCAGTGGCAGAGACCTCATGTTAGCGGTAGATATCTCTGGCAGTATGGACGCTACCGATATGGTCATTAACGGCCGCCAACATATGCGTATTGATGTGGTTAAATTTGTTGTGGGCGACTTTGTTGAACGGCGCGAGAGTGACCGCCTGGGGCTCATACTGTTTGGCTCTCAAGCGTACCTGCAAGCCCCCCTAACCTTTGACCGCGTAACGGTGAATACACTGCTTAATGAAGCCCAACTAGGGTTTGCCGGCCCCCAAACAGCCATTGGTGATGCCTTAGGACTGGCCATTAAGCGCCTACAAAACCGCCCAGAGACCAGTCGCGTGTTGATACTGCTTACAGACGGGGCCAACACCGCAGGGCAGCTTGCACCGCGCCAAGCGGCGGAGCTTGCAAAAACTGCTGGCGTAAAAATATACACCGTGGGTGTTGGTGCGGACGAAATGATCCAAGAGGGCTTTTTTGGCGCGCGCAGAGTCAACCCCTCTCAAGACTTAGACGAAGAAACCCTTAAATACATAGCCAACCAAACCGGCGGGCAATATTTTAGAGCCCGCAACCCTAAAGAATTAATCGAAATATACAACGAGCTTGACCAACTAGAGCCCATAGAGCAAGACGCACAAACTTATCGGCCCATTGCCAGTTTGTTTTATTGGCCTTTAGCGTTAGCGCTCTTGTTGAGCCTAGCCTTGGCGGGTATGAACCAATCACGCGTGGCCAGCACCTGATATGACAGAGCTCCTTACCCAATTTCATTTTATTCGCCCGTTTTGGCTTTTGGCAATTGTGCCTTGTGCATTATTGGCCTGGAATCTATTTAAGCATCAAGCCGGGGCCAATGTGTGGAGCAAATTAATCCGCCCGGAGCTTTTGCAACACCTGCTGGATAAACAACACATAGAGCAAAAAAGATGGCCGCTTTGGGGTGCATTGGTCTTATGGGCAATCACAACCGTTGGCCTGGCAGGCCCCACCTGGAAACAACTACCGCAAGACGTTGAGCAAACCACTGAAGCGCTTGTTATTTGCTGGGATTTATCTCCGTCGATGCTGGCGCAAGATGTTAAACCTTCGCGTTTACAACGTGCGCGCTTAAAAATTATTGATTTGTTAAAAGCCAGAGACGAAGGGTTATTTGCCTTGGTGGCTTATTCTGGCGAGGCCTATAACGTCACGCCATTAACGGACGACATTCAAACACTGATTAACTTGTTACCGTCCTTATCACCGGCGCACTTGCCCACCGTAGGCAGCAACCCAGAAATGGCATTAGAGAACGCGCAAAAGCTTTTAAAAGACGCGGGTGCCGCACACGGCCACATTGTGTTTATTACCGATGATATCGCAGCCAACGCTATGACCACCATGAAAGACACCCTAAGTGACAGCCCCTACAAACTGACGCTTTGGCCCGTAGGCACCCCAGAAGGCGCCCCTATTCCGCTGCCGCAAGGCGGGTTTGCCAAAGACGGAACCGGAAATATGGTGGTACCCAAGTTACCCACTCAAAAACTACAACGGTTTGCTAAGGACATTGGCGCCTATTACGTACCCATGGGGGTGACAGATGACGACGTTAACGCACTGGCGGGGCTTCTCACTCCGCAACATCAGCAAACCAAAAAAACCGAACGACATTTTGATCAATGGTTTGAGCACGGCCAGTACATTCCGTTGCTACTGCTGCCGTTCTTAACACTTCTATTTAGGCGTGGATGGCTATTTTGCTTTGCGCTCATCCTACCGGTCACTTTAATAACGCCTGAACGCGCGCACGCTTTTGGCTGGCAAGACTTGTGGCAAACACAGGATCAACAAGCCCAAGAGCAGCTGAACAATGGCAACGCCGCTGCCGCAGCAGACTTTACCACCGCAGAGCGCAGGGCAAGCGCGCTATACAACCAAGATAAATTTGCAGAGGCCGCCCAAGAGTATCAAACGTTAAACTCTGCAAATGATCAGTTTAACCGCGGAACAGCTTTAACTCAGGCAGGCAATTACAAAGATGCCATCAAAGCGTTTGATCAAGCACTGGCGCTAAACCCCGAGCTAAATGCCGCCAAAGCCAATAAAGCCATTGCAGAACAACTGGCCAACATGCAGCAACAATCAGAACAAGAGCAGCAAAAAGATGGCGAAGACGGCAAGGACTCAGAGAAAAACCAAAATCAAGACAGCCCGCAAAACTCTGAAGAACAGCAATCACAAAACGGCCAAAACTCGGATAACCAAAACCAACAACAAGATCAAAACAGCAGTGATAGCAACGAGCAAAGTGCTGACGAATCTAACGCAGAACAAAACCAAGCTAATGAAGGGCAACCCGGAGAAAATAGCGACAAGAGTAGCCAGGAAGGACAAAAACCTGAAAATGCCGACCCCGAAGACAACCCCTACTCCCAGCTAGCGCAAGAAGACAAATCCAACTCGGAAGAACCTAAACCTGCAGAGGCCCAAGAGCAAGAGAATGACGAACAAGCTGACCCACAAAGCCAACAAACAATGGCTTTGAGCGGAGCACAAAGTGACGACAAGTCAGATGAAGAAAAACAATTGGAAATGATGCTTAGAAAGGTACCCGACAACCCCGGTGGTTTACTGCGAGAAAAGTTTAAGTATCAATACCAACAACGCAGACGTGATCCAACACGCACCATGACCAACAACGAAGCGGAAAACCGATGGTAAACCACGTGGCCTCCAAATTTTTAACCTCAATACGTTTTTTAATACGCGCGCGCCAGTCGCTATTGCGTACTGCCGCAGTAATACTGGTGCTCGCACTTTCATTCAGTACCGCCCCCAGTTGGGCCGAATCCTTAACGGCACAAGCGGATCGCGCCGCCATCAGTCAAAATGAGACTTTAACGTTACGTGTTAAATTTTCGGGCAAGCAGGTGCAAGGTGCGCCAGATTTTTCTGGCTTAAATGGCCAATTTGATATTTTATCCAACCAAACTTCGTCGCAACACTCCATTATTAACGGTCGTGTAACCATGTTTACCGAATGGACACTCATGCTTGCGCCTAAAAACACTGGGCAATTATTGATTCCGCCATTTAGCCTACAGGGCCAAACAAGCAACCCCATTACCATTAAAGTTTCGCGCGCGGCCACCACTAATCAGTCGGGCTTAGAGAACGTATTTGTAAAAGCCAGCATTGATAAAACCGAAGCATTTGTTAACGAGCAATTTATGGTGACATTCACCATGTTTTACAACCAGAGTGTAGACTCGTTGGACAAGCCCGATATCGAAATCCCTAACGCGCGGATTCATGAACTTAATCGAGTCGATTACAAAAAAGCCTTAGGGCACACCACATATGGCGTTGCCGAGTACCGTTTTATTGTGTTCCCTGATGACGTGGGCACCATTGAAATACCTGCTCAACGCTGGCAAGTCCGTACAACTGACCAACCCAATGCCGGCAGATTCAGCTTCGGCCGCGGCAATATTCGTCTTTATCGCCCAAAAACTGAAGCCTTAACCATTGAGATAAAACCACAACCAGACAAATACCCGGTCACCGCCCCATGGTTACCCGCATCCAACGTCACCATCAGTGAAAAATGGAGCCAAGCACCCGCCACGCTCACCGTCGGCGAGCCCATTACCTGGACAATCACTATTGATGCCAAGGGCACAACCTCAGAGCAAATTCCCCCTTTACTGGAGGGTTTACAACCTCAAGGATTCAAAATATACCCCGACCAACCCAGCCACGACACAAGTTTAACCAACCAAAGCGTCAACGCTGTTCGCACAGAAAGTGTTGCCCTCGTACCCTCGGCGGCGGGTGAGCTGGTGCTACCTGCAGTAGAGCTGTACTGGTGGGACACACAAGCAAAAACCGTAAAAGTTGCACGCTTAGCGGAGCGGCGCTTTAACGTAAAAGCCGCCCAGGGTGCGCCGGCGGTGGCTTCGCCCTCGACCCCGGCACTGGTCGCCCCCGCCACCAGTAACCCGCTCGCCCCTCCTGTGGACCAACCTTCTATTCCAAGCTGGATGTACGGGTTGGTTATGCTCTTGTTCATCAGCAATGGCGTCTTCCTATTTTTATGGATTAACAACAAAAATAGTGCATCGGCAAAAGCTCAATCAAAACCAGAACCAGGCGGTACCAACACCACCATTACCGTTGGGGAGCTGTCCAAACTCTGTACTGCGGGTAAAGAGCCTCAGCTACACCAAGCCTTAACTCAATGGGCCCGCCAAATTCGGCCCAAGCGCAGTCAAACTGGGCTGCAAAGCTTAATTCAAACCAGTAGCAACCCCAGTTTTCACCGTGCAATCCAAAACCTAGAAGCCCACCTCTATCATGATGGGTCAAAACCGGTGGACTTTTCAGTCATCAAAGCAGAGCTGGCTAAGTTGACCAAAATGCCTACTGCCAGCGCTAACCAACAGCTTAAGCCTTTGTATGCGGCATAACCGATGAACGTATATGCACTTGAATAGAAACATAGGCACCTGTGGTACACAAGGCAGTCTCACCGTACAATGCGCGGCGGTTAGAACGTAACGAGCACAGCAATACGCACAGCTCAAACTCTAAGCTGAATTTAACGAAGGTAGTCTCTGAATGTTAGTGTTTAACAACCCCCTCTCTCGAATCATTGTAGCGCTAACTTGCTTGGTGTTTTTTGGCTGTGACAGTAATGATTCTTCTAGCATCAGCGAAGAGTTGCACCATATTCCCGTCTATCCATCGCCCTTTGTAGCCGCAGATGTGCAGGTACATTTCCCGCCGCCGGTTAGCAGTACAGAAGCAGACACCGTGACTGTGCGCGGTAGTAGCAAGCCGGCAGCTAACGTTGCTTCGGTGCTCATTAACGGTGCTACGGCAAACACTGACGATAACTACGCCACTTGGCGCTTGCCCATTACGCTAACAGACGGCGCAAACACCGTGGCGGTAACCTACCTTGACGACCAAGGGCAAACATCAGACGTATCCACACTCCAAATTTCGCGCGCTGCAGAGATCACCAGCCCTAAACAGTTTGTATTCGACGAACCCAACAATCAGTTTTACGTGCTAGATATTGCCCACAACGCAATCCTTGTTCTTGATGGAACCACTGGCTTGGCCACCAAACTTTCATCAGACGGCGACAACCTGCTGAGCAACCCTCGACTCATCACCGCAGATTTTGCAGGTAACCGACTCATTGTTTATCAAAACTCTGATACGCGATTTATCAGCATTGACCTCTCTTCAGGGGAGCACACGGCCTTATCAGATAAGCCATATGAGGGTGACTCACTACTGGCCGATGCGATAACCAGTATTCAAATGGGCAACACAGGCAACCTGCTGATTGCTGACTCTCAACAAGTTTATTTAGACGCATCACAAAATGTGGTTGGGGTCGAGGACGCTATAGTTAAAGCCGTGGGTGGCGTTATTTATTCTCAAGACATTAGCACCGGCGTTAAAACCATCTATAGCGGATACGGCACACCAACGGTGGATAATTCACTCAGTAAAATTACTACAATGACGTATGTCCCAGGCGCAGATAACCTATACGCCATTGACTATGCTACTAAAGATGCTGGCGTTGAATACCGCTTGATAAAAGTTGATGCAAGTACTGGCGCAAGAGAAGTAATTAATACTACAGAGAAAGCCGAAGAAGAAGACCCAGAAGATTTATACCGATTTAACGCACCTACGCAATTAGCTTGGGACGAAGCAAGCCAGGTTTTATGGCTACTTGATAACAATATGCTGGTCACATTCGACCCAGCCACCGACAAAAACACCATAGTTTCTAGCAGTACCCTACCAGAAAATGGCGACTACAGTTTGTTTTGGCTTAACGACCTGCAAGCTTCTGGCGTAGCCTATACATTAAGCGACACACTGGATCAGGTTTTAAAAGTAGAGCCCGATACTGGCAAACGTACGCTTGTTGCCGGCGCTGGTATACAAACCCCTGACAATCAATACAACTTTAGAACACCCGGTAGTATCATCTTGGACGGGCCAAATAAAACACTTTACATAGCCGACAAAACTTTACCCAAAATATTCTCCGTAAGCTTAACCACCGGGGAAAAGACCTCAGTAAGCGCGCCGCCATTAACGGAAGACGACGTAACAAATTTTCAATCCCCTGTAACTATAAGCGATGGGCCAGACCGTAACGTCATATACGTACTAGGTACCCATACCCAAATAAAAACCTCGGAAAAAACACGCACTACTTCCACTGTGCCCGCGTTTTACAGTGTCAATAAGAGCACAGAGGATCAAGACATCGTCACTCACATTCCCAACACCAGTATTAATTTTAACGACTTAATTTATTCTAAACTGGATAACGCGTTTTATTCCGCCGAGAATCAATGGGTGCGTCAAATGAAAATTGACAGGAATGGGCAATATAGCTCCCTATTTCTTTCCACCAATAGCCGAGATAACTCTCGTCATATATTCAACTCTGTACGTGCCATCGCAGAAGATACAATAAACAACCGCCTTTTAGTGGCCGACTCGGGTAAAGATATTATCTTTGCCGTAGATAAAAAAACGGGCGCGCGGGAGATTCTGAGTGGCCCACTAACAGAGCCTGTTGGCCATTTAAGCCTACAAACACCCATAGCTTTACAACTTGATGAGGTCGCAAACCGAGTATTGGCTCTAGACTCTTCATTGAAATCTATTATTGCCGTAGATTTAGATACGGGTGCACGCACACTAGAGTCTAACTCTGAGGTATTTAAAAACCCCAGAGACTTTGTTTATATTCCAGAGCTAGACGTGGCTTACATACTGGATGACATTTTAGATTCGGTTATTGCGATTGACCTAGAAACTCAAGAAGCCGTCAATTTTGTGCGCTAAAAACATTGTAAATTATGTTTTTTAATGTGTAACTTTACTAACCTTAGGCGGAGTCAAACCTGTACAACGAGGGTTTGACTGGCCTCTACCGCAATTTCACACGACACCTATAATCACTCACGTACTCTACTCCATTTATTCTCATTACCTTGCACCTATACCATTTTTAACCGAGGGTTTATCACGTCTCGGCCCGCACCCGCGAACCAAAGTCTCAAATCCGCTCTTTTTCTTGCCGCCCTATAAATATTGCGACGCTGTTCCGCACCAACATAAACCACATATGGGAATATAAGCCCCATATACAGAAGTGGGGTAACTTATGAAAACCGGTCAAAACAGCCTGTTAACTATTGCAATAATGTCATCTTTTTTAACGCTTTCGGCATGTGGTGGATCAGCGCCCGACGAAAACTCGAGCAGCTCAAACTCCTCAAGTAGTTCTAGTTCCGCAAGTAGCTCAAGCTCATCAAGTAGTTCTAGCTCCTCAAGCAGCTCTAGCTCGGGTAGTACTCAGG
>CAYZQH010000021.1:0-1728 GCA_964480055.1 uncultured Cellvibrionaceae bacterium | reverse complement strand
AGCTCATCAAGTAGTTCTAGCTCCTCAAGCAGCTCTAGCTCGGGTAGTACTCAGGGTGAGTTGATCATTCAGGAAAACACAAAGGGCGCTTGCTACATAGACGGCAGTGTAGATAGCAACAATACAGGCTACACCGGCCAAGGCTTCTTAAACTCTGATAATCGCGCCGATGCCAGCGCTGGCTGGGCCTTTAACGTGCCTGACGCCGGCACATATCGCATTGAGTGGCAATATGCCAATGGTGGCGCAGAGGACCGCCCAGGTAGCATAAGAGTCGGCAGTAACAGCCAAAGCAATGTTAGCTTCCCAACCACAGGCGCATGGACCAGTTGGACTTCAGCCGGAGCAAATGTGAATTTATCAGCTGGCACCAACACAATCAGTTTAACGTCGGAAAGTAGCGCGGGCCTAACCAATATTGATTACATTAAAGTCATTGGCGCAGGAATTACCGCTGAAACCTGCTCGCGTGATAATTTTAATAGCAGTAGCTCATCATCCAGCTCTAGTTCTAGCTCATCAAGTTCATCCAGCAGTAGCGGCGCTGGCAACGAGCCAGACAACAGTATCTCGGTCTTAACCGGCACAATTTTAGACACACCAGATACTGCCGATATGTGCACAAAACGCGACATGCGCCAAACCGCCGACACCTCAGAAGCTAAAACTATCGCCCTCAGCAGCAACCAAGATGTCACCATCACAGAGGAAGGTGTTTACATCGTTAGCGGGAACGTAACCAATTCAACAATCCTTGTAGACGTGGCCGATGAAGACGCTAAGGTACAGTTGGTTCTAAACAGCGTATCTATCAAAAACCAGGACGCGCCGGCAGTGTATGTTAAGTCCGCAGATAAAGTTTATGTTACTACTACGGGTAACAATCATATGGAAGTTTCAGGGGCCTATAAGGCAGATGGGGAAACTAATTTGGATGCTGTGATCTTCAGCAGAGACGACCTCGTTCTTAATGGAACAGGGAAGCTGAGCATTACTTCAACGCAAGGTAATGGCGTGACATCCAAAGATGACCTAAAGGTTACCGGCGGTGCTGTAACAATAACCTCTGCCAAAGACAGTCTTGAGGCCAATGACTCCATTCGTATTTGCGGAGGAGATTTGACCATCGATAGTGGCAAAGACGGCCTTCACAGTGAGAACGAAGACGACGATAAGCTTGGGTACATCTATATCGCCGCGGGCACCTTAAGTATTACTGCAAAAGATGATGGAATTCGTGGCACTAGCGTCGTCCAAATTGACGGCGGCAGTACCGAGGTAAAAAATAGTTATGAAGGAATAGAAGCAACCTACATTCAGATTAACGACGGGAATGTACGTGTTTATGCCAGCGACGACGGTATTAACGCAACCCAAAAAACCAGAGCTTACGATATAGTCATCGAAGTAAACGGCGGGACAATCTATGTGGAAGTCGGAAGCGGAGACACAGATGCATTCGATTCAAACGGTGATATATTTGTTAACGGCGGCGTCATAGATGTTAAAGCCAGCTCCGCATTCGACCGCGACGGCATAGCCCAATTGAACGGAGGTACCGTCACCGTAAACGGCGAAAAAGTAACCTCGCTACCTGGAATGATGCGTGGGGGCGGTCGTAACCGTTAGAACCCAGGGGGTCGTTTCGTGTAAGGCGAGCGCCCCCTATTACCGATTTTTTAGCCTGTATAACGATTAAGCCACCTTAGTATTTAATACAATTTCGAC
>CAYZQH010000020.1:0-22758 GCA_964480055.1 uncultured Cellvibrionaceae bacterium | reverse complement strand
TTGTTTTGGGAAGAAGTGCTGCAGTAAATACCTTGTTCGCCCCGTTGTGCTCTATTTGATAAGCGAGTCCACCTATGCGAGTTTTAGATCATGTTAGTTCTAGCCGAACTAACCATGTACCCTATCGCAAAAGTCAGATTATTCTATTGGCTGTAAACCAGATTACAAAGAGTAGGGAGGTGGGGCTCAGGGCATTCACGCGCCTGGAGCGCGTGTATAGCGCCCATGGATGGTTAGAGCGGCCCTGAGCACCACCTACCTACTTTAACGCAACGACTATTTTTAGAGATACCTTTTATCAGCCATTAACTGCGTCTTCAATTTTTGATAATTCACTGAATAGCGTGGTCCCAGTTGAGACTCTCTGTGGTCAAAGCCAAAAGCACGTCTTTTAACCGCTAACACGGGTGGGGCTTGTATGCGTTTGGCTATGGCCATGCCTTGGTACAAATTCCACCACCTTTCTAAATCCTCAATAAATGCTTTGGCCGTGGGGAATAGGGCATTAAGGTCGCCGTTGTACCCAATATTTTCTGCTAAAGCCCCCTCTTTAAACCAAGTTAAGTTGTCCTCTGGTGTGGCGCGGTTCCACCGTTCTACCCAACTTTTAAATAATGCATCATGATAGGGGTAATTTAAGGGGTCTCCTTGGTTTTTATCCACGTTTTGCTGAGCACTGAGTTCGGCCGATGGTACTATGTCTATAGAGCCTTGGGGTATTGCTGTTTTTTGATAGACCTGTTGATTTAAAAAATTGGCAAGGTCATAGACTTCGCCCTTCCATAAATCTGCAATTGCCGCTAAAAAACCACCAAGATCTCCGTATAGCGTACTGTAGCCAACAGTCATTTCAGACTTATTGGCATTGCAAGTGAAAGCACCACCAAATGCTGCAGCTACGCCAGCTAATACCCGAGAGGAGCGGTCGCGTGCTTGAATGTTTTCCATAACAAAATCGGAAACATCTAACTTGTGTGGGGTTGAGCTGTTTTTGGTAAAGTTTGCAGACTGTAATTGTTCTTGTGTGATTGCTACAGATGGTTCAATTGGGATCTCTGCAAAGTAACAATCTAATTCTTGTGCAAGGGCTTGGCTTAAACTTTTTGTGGTATTAGAGGTGTACGCGCCTGGCATGCTAACCAGTAGCATATGCTCTGCGGGTAAAATAGTGCGATAAAGCGCAGCAGCCACGGCAGAATCTATCCCGCCAGAAACACCAATAACCACCTTTTTTAAGCCAATGCGGCCCATAAATTGTTTAATGCCGTATTGTAACGCGTAAAATTGTTGCTCTATGCCGTCTGTTGGCGCGGGCATAAAACCGGCGGGTTGAGTTGGTGTAAGCGGGGTGAATGTTGCGTCTGTTTTTATATCAATGCCATGTTGTTTAAACGGTAGCGCGTGAATAAGGCGCACGCCGCTACTGTTGTATGCGCAGCTGGCGCCATCAAAAGTGTAAAGGGTTTTTCCATTATCTTGTAAACCACAACAATTGACATAAAGCAGCATTTTTTTGTATTGCTTGGCATGACCAGAAAATACACGTTCGCGCTTCTGGTTTTTATCGAAGGTGTAAGGAGAACTGCTGATGTTTATGAATATGTCAGCGTTTTTTTGATGGAGTATAGCAAGCGGGGACAAACTGTAGTCTTCGTCCCAACCATCTTCACACAGCATGCACCCTAACCGCCCTAGCTGTGAAGGTACCGGTTCAATTAAGTCATTTAATTCTAGGTTGTATTCATGAGCTAATTTACGCGGGTCATAATAATGCCGGTTATCGTCAAATTCGCGATAATTGGGCATGAGTAACTTAATGTAAAAGGGCTGGCGAGTTTTTGGGTGTGTAATAAACTGGCCGTTTTCTGCAACAAAAAGTGCGTTGTATTTTCTTACCCGTCCGTCTTCATTTTTATGATGCCAATCTACCGCTACGTTGCCAAATACAATGGTAATGTTGCTGCTGGCTTGGCGGATTTGCTCGCCGCAGTTAACGCACTCGTTTAAAAAAGTCTCTCTTTCCCATTCATCGCTGATTAAATAACCGGGTATGGCCATCTCTGGGAATATTAAGAGCGTTATCGAGTCTTGCTTCGCTTGGTCGATGGCCGTAAGCATGGTGCGCAAATTATCTTGCGGTGCGCCGGGGCGAACTTCTTGCTGGAATAAACGAATTTTCATAAGCGCCAATGCCGAATGCATAATGAGAAGGCATTCTAACAGGGTGGGGGAGTGTGATAAAAATTGTATTGGCGGGGCCATATTGCCCCACCTAGGTGAAGGGGGGCAACATTAGAGTGGAGTAAAGCCGTTAAGCCTTAAAACTCCATACGGAAGCCAGCCTGTATTTGATCGGCAGAGTAATTTGTGTAGCCCATGGTTTCGCTGTAGTTAGCAAAGGCGCTAATGCCCTGTGGCAGCACCACACTAAACCCTAACCCGGCTTGATAGTAGTAGGAGTCTGGCTCTTCCCCGTACATGCCAAATGTTAGAGAGGCGTCGGGTGTGAATGCAAAATAACCTTGCATTAAGTCTTGGTCGGTATCTAGGTCATCAAAGGCCGTAAATTCTACCGTGGGGATAAACACGCCCCAGCTGGCGTTGATGGCGTAGGTGGCTTGTAGGCGAAACTCTAGAGTGTTTTGTACCAGGTTTTGCTCGCCTAGCTCTACCTCCCAGCCTTTTGCGCTGGTATCTGCGTATGCAGCAACGGTGGAATCCATATAGGTGTATTTCATGGAGGGGTAAAGGGTTAGCGCATTCCAAGAGTACAGGTATTGCACCTGCGTAGATACGTACCATTGGTCCCCGTGGGTGTTGCCTTGGGTGGTGGTAGATAAATTGCTGTATTTAATAGTACGCCAAAGGTCTATATCACTATTGCCAGAGCCTGCCTGAATGTCCGCACTGAAATTACCTACGTCAAAAGTACTGTAGGCAATAAAGTTGACAATTTCTGTATCAATAAGGCCGCCGCCATCTTTAAAATTCAATTCATTGGCGGTAAAACCTAAGGCAGCGCCAAGGAACCAATTTGGGTTGGCGGAGTAGTCTATGCCAGCGGTGATAGATTGTGCTGAGTAGTCGTATCCGGCTTCTGGTAAGGTTTGGTCTTTGTCGGCATCTTCTAGTTGGATACTGGTGAAGTAGCCAAATTTAGACAGCAACCCACCATCACCGGCGGCACCGCCGCCGAGTGTGCCGGACCAAGTTAGGCCCCCAGTATTAGCGGCGTTCAGGCCTTTACCAAGCTGCATCAAGCGTGCACCAACGGCCTTGGATTGAAACTGTAAGGCATTGACGCCCACCCTGGTCATAGAGAGGGTCTCCTCCGGTGCGATTTGACGCACGGCGCGGGCGTATTCCTCAGGGTTTGCATCCTTCAAAGCCATTAACTCAATACAGCGGGCAGAAAGCTGTAGTTGGCCGTTACTCAGGTCACCGTCGTATTGATCGAAAACGGCACAAGTAGCGGTAATGGCATTCTCTACGCTCATTATGTTGGAGCCAAGTCCCCGAGGGTTAAGAGTAGATGCCACCACGTTCACCGTGACGGTGGCCTGGTCAATTAATGGGCCGCCTTCTTCGATGCCGCCTTCTCCCGCGTTTGACTGTATACCATAAGTAAAGGTGTCTACCCCAATAAAGTTAGCGTTGGGCGTGTAAGTGATACCGCTATCGGCGTTGATTACCACCGTTCCATTTGCTGGGGTAGAAACGCTCTGTTCGTTGAGTGTAAACGGCTGGCCTTGGTCATCGGAGTCATTGTTTAATACATCAATGGTGATGGGGGTATTGGCGAGAGTGGTCCTAACGTCATCTACCGCTTGTGGCGCTGCGGCTGCTGCGTTGGCCCATAATAAAAACCCCAATAAACTGATTCGTGTGTACATAAGCTGTCCTTAATGATCAAAATGCCAGGGGTGCTTTGTGGCCAGCCTTTTTATGTGAGGCAACCTGAATTACGCCTGGGGGAAATGTATCTGTGTTTGTTCAATGGCTAACGGGGCGCGATTATAGAACGAATGAGGTGTTACCAGCCAGCGCACGTTGTGGCTCGGTTGTTCAGGGCGTGCAACGCTTTACAGTTGCACTCTTTTGGGCGACGGCTGTGATGAATCGCTAAATGGCCTAGGCCATTTTTATGGCCATCTAGCCTATATCGAACTTCATGATAGGGTTATACACTGATAAGACTGGATCAATGCTGGCGCCCCAAGGATGCTCTAGCAAGCGGCAGTAAAGCAAACGGGATATTTCAACGCTTCATGCTTTGGTGCAACATACCAATGCGCTAGGTGGGGCAATACCGGCAAGCTCAAAACCCTTTAAGGTAGTTACAACTAGGAAACGGACATGATGAACGCACAAATTAACAATGACTTGGTATGGGATTTAGGCGGGTTCAGTTACCCTGAGGCTGCTGTGTCTTTTTTAAAAAGGTTTGAGCAATCGTTTTGTGTGTTTTCTAAATCTGTTCAGCAGATATATTCTAATTATGAACTAATGCGCACTGGCCCCCAGTCAAAAACCGTTGTTGCTTTACCCAACCCATACGCGCATCACGACATTTTTTTTAACATTCTTGAAGAAGCAGTGTTACCTACTGGTATGGTCATTATGCCCGGTGAGGTATCTGGTGCTAGTGAATGGGTTCTGTGCTATAGGGGCGCCTTAAAGAGTAACAAGTGGCGTGGGATGCCTCTGGTTGATGGGTTGGAAAAGTTCAAATATAAATATGGAGAGGATGACCCGCTACTGCCCATTTTAATCAATACGGATTTACGCCGAAGCGGTCAAGCCCAAAAACCCTTGATGCACTTGCATCGTGTTAGCCTTAAAAAGCTAAAAAACTTATCGGATTTAGAGTTGGGCGATATTCAAGGCACGCTTATTGATAAGCTAGCGGTGGTTAGCTCGCAGGTGCATTAGCCAAAACAAAGGCCGATAAATGGTGTACAGCAGTAGACCTTAGGGCTGAGTCCATCAACGAAGCGTGTTTGTTGAGCTATAGTTTAAAAAGCATACAGATGCTTTATTACTTATCAAAACGCATCGTTTTAGCGGGTGAAACTTATCCCGCGGGGCTGGACAGTCTTTTTATGAAAGTATTACTGGTGGAAGACCATGCTTTATTTCTAGATGGCATAACCTTGGTGCTAAAAAAGGCGGATCCCGATGTGCAAGTGCTTGTTGGTGAAACGCTTGAAGACGGGTTGAGGTTAGCGCAAACCCATCATGATACGGAGCTGACTTTACTGGATTGTCATTTACCCGACGGAGACGGGGTGGCGGCGTTGCCGCAGTTTTCACAATTACTACCCAATGCAGCCATTGTATTGCTTTCTGCTGAAGAAAACTCTAGGGTCATTCGCGAAGCTCTCAATTCGGGTGCGCGAGGCTTTATTACTAAGACATCTACCTCCAGTGTTATGTTAAGCGCCATCCAGTTGGTGCTATCGGGCGGGGTGTACCTACCTCCTTTGTTGCTCGATTCACTCTCCGAAAGCGATACTCATGGGCAGGGGCGCGTTACTGCGTCAACAGACAGCGCAGGTAGCACGGTATTGCTTACTGGCCGTCAACAAGACGTGTTAGGTAAAATGATTAACGGAATGTCCAATAAAGAGATTGCACGTGAGCTTAATATGTCACCAAGTACGGTAAAGGTGCACGTGGCCGCAATTTTAAGAGAATTTAAAGTCAAGAATAGAACTCAAGCGGTTAATGTGGCGCAAGCCAATGATTTTTTTTCCTCACCATAACTCCTCTTACACATTACACCAGCCAAATAGTCTGCACCCTATTTTTTCTTCGCGCTACCTAATAATTTATGAAGCGTCGCTCTAGAAAGGGGCTTAAGTGCTAGGCCATAACCGTGATCTAAAATTTTTGCGTGCACAGTTTTTGATGTATTCCCCGTCATGATAATACCAGGGATGTCACGTTTGAATCGCTTGCGTGTAAGGGCAATGGCTTGGGCGCCAATTTGGTCGTGACCCAATTGGTAATCAGACAATATAAAATCCGGTTGTTCGCACGTTGAAGTTGTTAAATACCGTTTTAGGGCGTTAACAGATGAAAATGATTGAACGCGTACTTTTAAATTGTTAAATAAGAGTGTTAATGCTTCGCGTAGGCTTTGTTCATCATCTATTAAGTAGACGAATAATCCTGATAAATTGTTAGAGGTTTCGGTGGTCTGAACGGGGGTTAGAGCTGTGGCAGTAGGCTTTAGTTTTACGATTTGTGACGGCACATTTTGGTTTTTTGGTTGTACCATAGGAATGTGAATTTTAAAGCAGCTGCCTTTGTTTAGTTGCGACTGTAGCGATACATGGCAGTCAATGGTTTTAGCAAAGTGGTCAACAATGGCTAAGCCCAACCCATAGCCTCCCAATCGTCCATTTTGATGCTTGGTCATCTGGCCGTATCGATCAAAAATGCTTTTTTGGTCTTTGATGGGTATTCCGCAACCTGTATCCCACACTTCGATGATAATTTTATGTTCTCGTTTTCTAGCGCCTAAAAGAACGCCGCCTGTGTCCGTATACCGAATGGCGTTGCTTACAAGGTTTCGTATAATACGTTCAAGAGTACTAGGTGCAGAGGTCACACAAAAATTAGGCGTGTAGGTCTTGAGCTCGAGGCCTTTTTTGTTGGCGATGGCTTCAAATTCAAAATGCAGTTTTTCAAATAGCTCTCCCAAATGAATTTGTTTGCACTCTTCGCTGGAGTCAAAATCTTCTAACCTAGAATGGCTAATGATGTCTGTAAACATCTGGTTTAAGTTATTTTGGGCTAAATTAATTTTTTTGACGATGGTTGCTGGCTGCTCAGGTAATTGAAACACTTGTAGTGCGTCAATAAAAATCGTCATGGCTTGTAAAGGTTGTCTTAGGTCGTGTGCGGCATTGCTCATCATTTGCTTGATGTATTCACTTCTGGCTTCTAGCTCAATGGCGTTGGCTTCTGCTTCTGTGCTCTTGTTGATTAATTCTCTATACATGATGGACAAATTTTTAGAGTCAGACTCCATTTGCTCAAGCAGTTCATTGAAGGCCATAGACAGCTGGCCCATTTCGTCTCTATTTCCCTGGGGTGCTCTAAGTGATAAATTATTGGATCGTCGCACATTATCCATGGTGGTTTTTATTTTAAGGGCGGGTTCTACAATTGCCTTGTGCATACGCCATGTCATGATGTAAGCGATGACGCAGCTAAATATTAAAATAGCTGCCGATAGTTTTAACCAGTGAAGTAGCTTCAGATCTAGAGCGTGGAGATCTGATACCACCAGCAAAGCTCCGTTATGCTGATTGCCGTGTTGTATTAGTTTGGCGGTATGCACAAACCTGTGTGTTTTTTTAGGCGCAGATATAGGCTGGTTTTTGGGGCATGGGAAACCGGTTTTTGGCTTTTCAAAAGCGGCAATTAACACATTTTTTGATGAGTATACGCACGCGGATATTGTACTATCGTGGTTGATCAGTTGACTGAGCGCTTCTTTGGCTATATGGGTTTTTGTGGGCGAAATATTTTTTGCGATTTTTGCAGTGGCTATTTCTGCAAGACTAGAAATTTCTTTTAGCAGCGCTTGCCTGCTGACATGGTAGTCATAGCTGATAAAGCTGATAAGACATAGAACGACAGTAAGAAGCATTCCCCCTAAGATAATCTGTAATACTTTGGTCCGAATGGGGAGGTTGTTAAATCTTTGCATAAGATTATTGGTTCAGTTCATTTGCCCTTTTAGTAACTATAGTTGCATTTTTACTCGGCAATAGGACTACGGAAATACAAACCTGACCGTCGTTTGCGTGTCTTAGAATGCTACGGTGTGGCTGGGTTCGCTGATGGTAGCAGGGCGAGGCATACCCTGAAGGTTAGGCCGATTTGATATTGGCGTGTTTGCAGCGGTGCACGTTGTCCAACCATTTTTGAACAGCCGCGCACTCTGTTGGGGTATATCGGTTGACGCTAGCATGTAATCTTAAGGCCGCGTGCGCGTCTTTTATGCCGGTGGTTTGTACAATCAACGCCAGCTCGGATTCGAGTGAATGCGGAATCAAGGCTTGGTCATCGGCTTGCTGTCTGGCGATAGCATCAAGCGCGATGTGCGCGTAACTGCCATAGTGAGCGGTTAAACGGTGCGTTACCTCAGGCTCAACTTGAGGGTAGGCATTGCGCATTTCTTGGGTAAGGTGATCGAAAGACGTATGTGTTTGGCTAGTGGGCGTCTGGCGTTGTTTGGTGTGGTTGGATAAAAGCCTCAATGCGCGCTCGGCAGTGATAAGGGCTTTACTGGTATCCATACCAAAAACATTCACCAAGGCTGCGCCGTCTTCATTGAGGTCCAGCATGACGTTGGGGCAGTATTTGGGCGTATTATGAGTTGGGTCTGCGTATGCGTATTGAGTCAGCTGCCGTGTTTCTAGTATGAAGTTGGGGGCGAGTGGCGCTGTAAAGTTTTGATTGTACAAATTGGTAATCATTGGCTCTGCGTCTTGCGCGCTTCCAATGACCGGGCCAATCACTGTGTGCTGATTACTTATGGGGCTGACGTAGACCAATTGTTTGTCGGGTGCTTGTAGCAGGTAGCCGTGGTTTCCTGGGTACAATTTGCGAGTGACCATCGTAGTGGCCTCGAATTGACGCAACTCACAGCGACTGTTAACGCCTAGAAGGTTGCGGGACACTTCTGTTACTCGTAACCCGGTTGCATTCACCAGCGCGCTGGCACAAACGGTAAAGCCATTGATATTCAGCTTCCAGTCTTGACCCCGTTTGCACTTGCGCACTTGTGAGCCAAAAACAGCATGCCCACCCAATTCGTAAAACCGATTGAGCGCCCAGCACGTTAAGCGTAAGGCATTTACGCGGGGGATAAACGCTTCACCACACACTTGTGCTTTGTAAAGCGGGTCCGTTGGTTGGTGGGGCGGTGCAGTGGTGCAAGTATGTCTGGTTAACCGTCTTAAAAAATTGAGCCCCCACAGTACCTTGGCATTGCTGCGTACCTGGGCCGCTTCTGGCACATAGTAACGGCCTAAGCTAACGGCATGCGGCGCCCAGCGGTTAAGGCGTTTTTCCTCTTTTGCGTTAAGTGCTACTTCGTTTATTGCCAGAGACTCTAGCTTCTCTAGGTTAAAGTTGGTTACGTTAAACAGGTTGTTACTGCCGCTGGTGATAGGCTGCTCGCCGGCTAATAGCACCGAAAGCCCGCATCTGACCGCTTGCATTGCTATGGTGACAGCATGTAAAGAGTGCCCAAGTACGACCAAGTCATACCATTGGTTGGGTGGGGCACCAGAGCATACTGGGCCTAGGCTCTTAGGCGCAGAACAAAACGCGTAAGTCGTCATAAGGGCTCCCGGTTAATGCACACACGTTTTACGGTGTTAGCTACATATTACATATAGCAATAAGGTTATTTCACTGGGTTAATTAGAGTTTAGTCATAAATTCTGTTTTGTCTGATTACTGCGCGTACACTGCAGCGCCTCTGGCGGTACTTTCTGGCACTCAAATAAAAAACCTATTTTTAGAGGTGCCCTTGCCTCAGCTTTTTAGGATAATGCCGCCCCCCTAGTGCTGGTGATGATCAATGTCCAATACCGTTTCCCTGCCCCCAGAGCAGGTACTTACGCCGCGAATCAATCAGCTTTTGTTGGCCGATAGACAAAGCCTACACAGCCAAATGCGCGGTATATTAAAGCGCATTGGTGAAGCTAAGCCGGTTGATAAAGCGGTGCCAAAGTTTTTGAGTAAGTTAGAAGCCGCAGAGGCTGCGCTGGCACATAAGGCGGCCACAAAGCCCACCGTGCGCTACCCGGATGGGTTGCCCATTGCGGGCAAACATGCAGAAATTGCCAAGCTGATAGAAAGTAACCAAGTGGTGATTTTGGCAGGAGAGACAGGCTCGGGTAAAACCACTCAGTTGCCAAAAATTTGTGTGGATATCGGCCGTGGATTATTGGGTAAAATTGGCCACACTCAACCACGCCGAATAGCCGCCAGTACGGTTGCTGCGCGGGTCGCCGAAGAACTACAAGTGCCCTTAGGGGGTGTTGTGGGCTACCAAGTTCGGTTTACCGATGAAAGCACCTCGCAAACCTATATTAAACTAATGACCGATGGAATATTACTGGCAGAGGTTCAGCACGACCCTTTGCTGTTGCAATACGATACGCTCATTATTGATGAGGCCCACGAGCGCAGTTTAAACATTGATTTTTTGTTGGGCTATATCAAACAAATCTTACCCAAACGCCCAGATTTAAAAGTCATTGTTACCTCAGCCACCATCGATTTACAGCGTTTTTCTAAACACTTTAATGACGCTCCCATTATTGAAGTGTCCGGCAGAACCTTCCCTGTAGAAATAGAGTATCGCCCCGCAGAGGCAACCGATACGGATATGTCCGCACAGATTATTACCGCCGTTGACGAAATATTAACGCTACCGAGTCACGGTGCCGGTGATATTTTGGTGTTTTTACCGGGCGAGCGAGATATTCGCGAGGTAGCCAAGGCGTTGAGGCAGGCACAGTTTACCCATTTGGATGTATTACCGCTGTATGCACGCTTGAGTATTGCCGAGCAGCGTAAGGTGTTTGCAGCACACAGTAAAAGGCGTGTGGTATTGGCCACCAATGTGGCAGAGACCTCTATAACCGTGCCGGGCATTGGTTACGTGATAGACCCAGGTCTAGCCCGTGTCAGCCGTTATAGTGTGCGTACAAAAGTACAGCGTTTACCCATAGAGCCTATTTCGCAGGCCAGCGCTAACCAGCGTGCAGGGCGTTGCGGTCGGGTGAGCAATGGGGTGTGTATACGGTTATATTCCGAGGAGGATTTTAACACCCGGCCAGAATTTACCGACGCAGAAATTGTGCGTACCAACTTAGCGGCAGTGATTTTACAAATGTTGAACATGGGTGTGGGGGATGTTCGACACTTTCCATTTGTGGACCCACCAGAATCCAAGCTCATTAAAGATGGGTTTAAATTATTAGAAGAGCTACAAGCGGTAAATACAAAAGGTCAGCTAACGGGCTTGGGTAAAAAGCTGGCGGCCTTGCCGGTAGACCCAAAGCTAGGCCGTATGCTGTTGGCGGCCAACGAGTTTGGCGCCCTGAAAGAGGTGCTAATCATCGTGGCTGCGCTCAGTATTCAAGACCCGCGTGAACGTCCGGCAGAAAAACAGCAAGCGGCAGATGAAAAACATCAACGGTATAAAGATGAACAGTCAGATTTTATCGGCATTACCAACCTATGGGCCTATGTGGAAGAGCAGCGCCAAAATTACAGCCAGAACCAGTGGCGTAAGCAATGCGGCAAAGAGTTTTTAAATTTTTTACGTTTGCGTGAATGGCGTGAGCTACACCATCAAATGCGGGTGGCCGTTAAAAAAATTCATCTGAAAGAGAATCAAGAGACAGCCTCTTATGAAGGCATTCACAAAGCCTTACTATCTGGGCTTATTACTAATGTTGCGCTAAAAAACGAAGAAAAGTCAGAGTTAGCTTATTTAGGAACCCGCAATCTAAAGCTCTCGATATTTCCAGGCTCTGGTCAAAGTAAGAAAAAGCCTAAATGGATTATGGCCGCGCAGATGCTAGAGACTTCTAAATTATATGCCCACACGGTGGCAAAAGTGGAGCCCAATTGGGTATTGAGCGCGGCTTCTCATTTAGTAAAGCACCACTATTACGAGCCCCACTACCAAGTTAAATCTGGCCAAGTAATGGGGTACGACCGTATTACCTTATTGGGCTTAATTTTGGCCGATAAACAAAAAGTCAATTACAGCCATGTGGATGCTGTGATTGCCCGTGAGGTATTTATTCGTTCTGCTTTAGTGGAAGGCGCCTATGAAAAAGCTCGCCCTAAACCGGGTGAGTTTTTTCTTAAAAATAGACAAATGATAAGAGACATCGAGCTGTTAGAGGCAAAATCCAGGCGGCGCGATATTTTGATCAACGAAGAGGCGTTGGTCCAGTTTTATGAGGAGCGTGTGGCAAATACGGTCATTAATTTATCTGGGTTTGAGCATTGGCGTAAGCAAGTAGAAAGCCAGCAACCTGAAGTATTAGTGATGCAAAAATCATGGTTAATGCAGCACGCAGCGCAGGATATAACCGAAGCTGAATTTCCAAACGTGTTAAGCATTGATGGTATGGAGTTACCCTTAACCTACCATTTTGAGCCAGGCAGCGTTGATGATGGCGTGAGCATTGGTATACCGGTAAGTGTACTGCACGTTATCCCCAAGGCACGATTAGAGTGGCTTGTACCTGGTTTGCTACGTGAAAAATGTATCGCGTTGGTTAAGGGCTTGCCTAAACTCTGGCGTAAACGCTTTGTTCCGGTCCCCGATTATGTGGATAAGGCCTTGGCACATATGGCGCCAAAAAATGAGCCTTTAACAGTTGCGCTGGGGCATCAATTACAACGGCAAATAGGGCAAGAGATACCAGACGATATTTGGTCCGACGTTTCAGTAGATGACTATTATCGCCTAAATATTCAGGTTTTGGATGATAGAAACCGAGTTCTAGAGCGTGGAAGGGATTTAGATGAGTTAAAGCTTAAGTACAAAGCGAAAGTTCAAGATAGCCTACAGCAAGCCGGTGAGAGTTTAGAACGCGACGTGATTACCAAGTGGGATTTTGGCATTTGGCAGCAAGAAGCGCTGTTAAAAAAAGGCGCGGTTAAAATCAAAGCTTACCCAGCACTGGTTAGCAAAGACGACAATATTGCGCTACGTATGTTAGATAATCCCTTTGATGCTGCTGTTGCCACCAAAAAAGGCATGGTGGCCCTAGCTGCAAAAAGCTTAAGTGCGCAGCTAAAATACCTGCGAAAAAATATTTTACGCAATAAAGACGTAGCCTTGAGTGTAGTGAATATTGGCGGTCGTACTGGCGTGGTCGATGATTTAATTCAGGCGTCTATTTTACAGTGTTGTTTTTCCGGTGGAGCACTGCCCACTACAGAACAAGCCTTTAAAGCTTGTTGTGCAAAAGTGGGGGAGCTTACTGCAGTTGCTAATGAATACGAGACGTTGTTGTTAAGTGTATTGGCGCAGGTTGTCACCATCAAAAAAACCATGAAAACCCATAAAAATACTCTGGCACTGGCTTTGGCTTTTGGGGATATTAACGCGCAGCTTGTCACCCTAATTTACCCTGGCTTTTTATACGACACATCGCTTGATCAGTTCCGGCAATATACACGTTATTTAGCGGCTATTGAGCAACGGTTGATCAAAGCACCCATGAATATTCAAAAAGACAAGTTATCTATGAACCTGTTATCTAAATGTTGGGAGAAACACACCTCACAATTGGAAAAAGAAGGGAAGTCAGCCTATGCTAACAACCAGCGTTGGCAGGAATATCGTTGGATGGTAGAAGAGCTGCGTGTCTCCTTATTTGCTCAAACCCTTAAAACACGCATGCCGGTTTCAGAGAAGCGATTGAGCAAAGTGTGGGGTGAGATCTTTTAAGTCGTATACAGCGCCCAATGATTTGATTGTTTTATGAGCATTTTTGGGCGTTGAGCAATTTACCTCTACCGATTACTCACTGTCATATTACGCTACAAGTGTGCAGCTTATAATACGGCTGCATAGAGGGATTACCCCAGGCCAAGTGCCGAGCGGATACCTATCATGTAATGAAAGTGTCATAAAAATGACACAAAATAGAAACCTAATTGTCATCATAAATACATAAAAGAGTCATGTTTTGGCCGTTTTTTCTACAGGAGACCCTATGAAACATCTAATTGCTACTGCTCTAACCTCGTTGCTGTTTACTGGCGTGAGCGCTAATGCGGAAATAAAATTTTATGGCAAAATCAACGCTTCGCTTGAATTGGCCAGCGAAGGCGATGAGGACCATACCCAATTACAGAGTAATGCGTCCCGTGTTGGGGTTAAAGGTAACGAGGTGATTAGTGACCAACTGCAGGCTATTTACCAGCTGGAATACCAAGTGAGACCTGACGACTCTGGCGCTGATACGTTCGATCAACGTAATAGTTACTTGGGTGTCAAAGGTGGTTTTGGTTCGGTTATAGCAGGGTACTTTGATACGCCTTTAAAAAGGGCGCAAAACAAAGTTGACCTGTTCAATGATTTACATGGGGACATTAAGCACGTTATCACCGTTAACGATAACCGAGGGGATAACAGCGTAATGTATATCTCCCCGGAATTTAGCGGTGGTGTACAGCTATACGTAGATTACATTAACTCTGAAAATGAAGCTGTAGACGATGGCGTATCGCTTGCGGCGACCTATACCAACAATGATTTATACCTAGCAATAGCTGCAGATTCTGACGTTGAAGAGCAAGGCGCGCAGGCTGTACGTTTTGTGGCTCAGTACAAGCTTAGTAAGGTTAAGCTCGGGTTTTTGGCAGAGCAATATGAAGCCGATGGCGCGGATACCGAGAGCGGCGTAATGGCTTCTGCAAGTTATAAATTTGATAATAACTTGGTATTAAACGGGCAAGTAGGGCAGTCAGATATCCATGAAGAAGGTGGGTTAACTTACAGCGTTGGTCTGGATAAAAAGTACACCAAAACGTTCAAAGCATTTGGCTTTTATACTCGTCAAGAAGCTGATGATGACGCCTTTGATAATAACTATCTTGGTGTAGGTTTAGAGCTTAAGTTCTCGTCATAATTTGGAGCTTTAGTTTCGATAGAAATAGACTAGGGCGCACAGGTAGTTAACTTGTGCGCCCTTTTTACGAGAGCCTTCTCCAATATTTGACCACTTTTAAGGTTTTACCCGTCAAATAAATTGATTCTGCGCCAAACAGCCAGATTGCCGCTTCTATTAATATCAAAACCCACCCCACTACTCTCAAACCCAGTTTTAGAGTCTTTATAAAATCGCAAATTTATTATTGCGGTAAGCCACCTTAAAATTTTGCTGTTCAACGTTTGTAACTACGGCTTTGGCAATGACGGGGTTGAGCTTAAGCCGTATTAATTGCGCTATGTTTCGCGCGCCGTATTCGTGATTGTAATAACTGGCAATTTGTATGCGCGCCGATGTATCCAACTCCACCTTTGCATTTTTTCGCATCAAGCGCGTATTAATTTTATCCAATTCCAAACTGACAATATGATCCACAAAACCATGATCGAGTGGATTGAATAACACTTTGCGTTCGATGCGATTAATAAACTCGGGGTCAAAGCTTTTTTTCAAAACCGGGTCAATAACATGCCACGGTTGTTGAAATAAGCCCTTTGGCAAAAAGCTGCGCAAGGGCTGCCGCTGCTTTTGCTGATAAGCCGCCAGCTCTGTTGCCCCTAAATTACTCGTCATAAAAATAAGGGCATTGCTAAAATCGACTGTTTTAGTGCCACCGGCTAGCTTTAAGGTGCCTGTATCCAATACATTTAAAATACTGCGAACCACTTCTTTACTGGCTTTTTCAATTTCGTCAAACAGCACTATTCCTGGGCGACTAAAACTACCCTCAATGGCTTCGACATTAAATAACGTGTGGCCCTCTTTGCTGCCCACGTACCCAGGGGGGGCGCCGGTAAGTGCAGCGGCGTAATGCTCTTGCGCTAAAGTGTTCATATCAATGCGACACAGCTCACCGGCATTCCCCAATAGCGCCTTCGCCAGTACGCGTACCGTTTCGGTTTTGCCCACCCCGGTAGGGCCGAGAAACAAATTGACGCATAAAGGGCGGTCTTCATCGGCAAAATCCGCTTTCAGCACGTAAAGCATATCGCTCATGGCTGAAATAACATCGGCTTGGCCGACTATCTTTTTTGTTAATTCCGCAACGACCTCCTCGGGCTCAAAAGAAAAGCGCGAGGTGCGCGAAGCTTTGGCGTTTAGGCGGTTGCGTGCGTTAAGCTCTTGATTGTCAGCTAAACGATCATTGATGTAAGGCACAAAGGCACTCCATTATTATGATCAAGCTTCTTGCTCTTTACCCTCATGGGGTAAATTACCTACGGGGCATTCAGCTGTGCCCACGGTTTTGCGGGTGATTTTTTCCACATCGTCACGGGTTTTTTCTGCATCCAACACCCAGCTGCGGTAAAAGTCGAAGGGGCAATCTGCAATGCCTCTGTCGCCGTCACCCGAGTTATGAATACCCGTATACCCCCTGTGCAACAATTTAAACAAATGGTTTTGAGATTGATCGTTAGCGCGCGCATCACGTATTTGGCTTACGGACAATTGCGCGTACTGCACGCCCATGTCCTCTTCGCCACACTCGCCCAAACTTCGGCCATCAAAGCCAATCAGTGCTGAATGGCCAAAGTAAGAATAAACCCCATCAAAACCTGTGGCATTGGCTACCGCCACATAACTGTTGTTGGCCCAAGCCATGGTTTTGGCCATCATCACTTGTTGGTCTTTGGCGGGGTACATGTACCCCTGGCAACGAATAATGAGCTCTGCACCTTTCATTGCGCAGTCGCGCCAAATCTCGGGGTAGTTACCGTCGTCACAAATAATTAGGCTTATTTTCATGCCCTTGGGGCCATCACTGACATAGGTTCGGTCACCTGGGTACCAGCCTTCAATAGGGCACCAGGGGATACATTTACGGTATTTTTGCACAATTTCACCTTCGTTATTGATTAAAACCAAGGTGTTGTAAGGGGCTTTTTTAGGGTGCTCTTCGTGACGCTCTCCGGTCAATGAGAACACACCCCAGGTGTTGGCTTCTTTACAAGCGGCACTGAAAATGGCCGTTTCTTCTCCGGGCACGGTAGCCGCAGTTTCCATCATTTCACCGGGGTCATACATAATGCCCATAGTGCTGTATTCAGGAAAGATCACTAGGTCCATACCTGGCAGCCCCACCTTCATACCTTGAATCATTTCAGCGATGTTACGGGCGTTGTCCAATACTTCAGCCTTGGTGTGCAGGCGGGGCATTTTATAGTTCACAACTGCAACACCAACGGTATCTGCGCTGCTGGATATATCACCGTGTCTCATATTGGGTCTCCGAATTTTTTGACGGGCTCGATTTAGGTTTAAGGTTTATAAAATCAAATACGCTCTATTCGGAAGCACGATTTAGGCCCATGCTATGTCACTCAGCTCAACCAGTATCCATAATCTATTCGCTTTTCCCCTTAACCGTAAGGCGAAAAATCAGCCGAATGCTGTGTGGTAGTAGGGGCAACAGCTTTCAGTCACAACTGACTAGCGGTAACCTGCAACATCAATAATTCACTGCAGGGGTGAATGACCACCCGTTTTTGGACGTTTTTTTGTACTAATGCAGTGATTTGAGGAGCGGCACGCGACAACATGGGGCATAAACGCCAACACCAGAATGCGAATATTAAATGCAATGATCACACGCCTGAAGCAACCTTAATACACGCCCAAAATGCCGCCAATATCGGTCTGTGCCTCAAGGGACGAGGTTTCTTGTGGCTTCAGCTTGAGACCACAGGTGACCTGAGCCAAAATAAAGGCTACGAATTTGTCGTTTTGAGGTGTTGAGTGCTCAATTGGGTTATTACAGCAGTAGCCTGCTGCGGTTTGGTTTTGGGGGTTGTGGCCTTGCTTTCCCCTATCCCTATTGGCATTTTTATTTTGGGTGCCAGTATCGCTGCGCTCATATACACCAGCCCCAAGGCGCGTAGCCTTATCCAGAGCTTAAGGCACCGCTTTATTTGGTTTAACGACAAATTTCATTGGTTAGAGGCCAAGTTAGAACAAAAATACCACAAACTTTGGCATGCATTTGTTCAAACCCGCCCCAAGCGCTCTAGCGAGAATGAGTCTAAGCCTGATTAACTCCCTTCAATACGATATCTACAGCAGCTTTGTGATAGAAATTTGATAATTTCGTGATGGATGGGTGATGCGTGCTCGCTACAGTAAAATGTTGATCGTGATCAGGAAGCAATGAACGATATGACCAAGGCAAATTGTTATGACTAAGCCCATTTTAGTGGTGGAAGATCAGTTAGATATTCGTGAGCTGGTTGCGTTAAATGTGTCGATGCTAGGGTATGAAACTCAGCAATGTATGGACGGCAAAGAGGCATTGGCATTGGCAAAATCACAACAATACGCCTTAATTGTGTTGGACGTTATGTTGCCTGGGATGAACGGTATAGACGTGTGCAAAACCTTACGGCAGTCTGACGAGTCCACACCCATTTTGATGTTAACGGCAAAAAGTGCAGAGTTGGACAGAGTGACGGGCTTGGAGTCCGGTGCGGACGACTACCTCACCAAGCCGTTCAGTGTGATGGAGTTGCAAGCGCGGGTAAAAGCTTTGCTGCGCAGAGCTGCTCGCCCGTCGGCAGAGCCAGCACCGCCTACCGATATTACCTATGGCGGTATGGAGATATTGGAGGCAAAAAGGCAAGTTTTTGTGGAGGGTGACGAAGTTCACTTAACGGCAAAAGAGTTTGACCTTTTAAAATTTATGGCCGCGTCCCCCGGTAAAGTATTTACAAGAGAACGCTTGCTTAACGCCGTGTGGGGGTATCAATACAGTGGTTATGAGCACACGGTCAACTCTCACATTAACCGCCTGCGCAATAAATTAGAAAAAGACCCATCCGCCCCTTTATATGTTCAAACCGTTTGGGGCGTCGGTTATAAATTAGGAGAATAAAACAGTGAAGTCGTTACAGTCTCGTTTGGTGCTAGGGCTATTTGTGGGGTTTTTGGCCATGGCGGTGCTGAGTGCGTTTTTATTTGTGCGCGCCATGCAGTGGCACCAAAGAGAAGTGGTGCAAGCTCTCCACAAAGATTTGGCCAACGTGGTAGTTAACCAATACTTGTATTGGGGAGATGAGCAGCTAGACCTGACTGCCACCAAAAAATTATTTCATGACTTAATGATTTTAGGCCCCAATTTAGAATTTTATCTTGTGGGCGTGGACGGCGCCGTACTGGCATACTCGACTGAACCGTCTAAAATACTCCGCCAAAAAATCGATTTGGCACCAGTGAATGAGTATCTAAATAGCGCAGAGCCCTCTGGCGTACACTTAGGTGATGACCCAAAATCTCTGAACGAAGAAAAAATATTCACTGTGGCGCCGATCATTAAAAATGGTCAAAAGTTAGGGTTTCTTTATGTAATTTTAAGCAGCGTAAAGTTTGAAGCTTTGCAAGACTCCCTTATCACTCAAAATGTATTTGGTTGGGGGTTAACGGTTATCGCTATAGGGTTTGTGGGGGGGTTCTTGGCAATATGTTTATTTATGTTAACGGTTACTCGCCCCATCAAGCAATTGTCTAAATCCGTTGTGCAAGCCGGCGAAGGTGGGTTTGAGGCGGATGTAGATCAGGCGTTAGCGGGGCTTGCACAATATCCAGTTAATCAATCTATTCAAGAGGTTGACGCGCTGGTTGGCGCATTCAATACGTTATTGAAAACTGTAGGGGACAAACATCAGCGAGTACTAGAGCTAGATGCCTCACGCAGAGAGTTGATTGCTCATGTGTCTCACGATTTACGTTCCCCGTTGGCATCCTTACAAGGGTATTTAGAAACTTGGGAGATGAACAAAAACACTTTAAGTTTAGAGGAAGCGTCTAAATATATCGGTATTGCCAAAAGCAATGCATTAAAGTTGTCTAAATTAGTAGATCAATTATTTGAATTGGCACAATTGGAAAGCCACACAGAAACAATCAATGCGGAAGCGCTTTCAATTGCAGAGTTAGTGAATGATGTGCTTAAAAAGTTTGATCTTCAAGCAGCGGAGAAACAAGTAGAGCTAAGCGTTACCCCTAAAAAAAGCGCATTTTGGGTAACCGCCGATCTAGAGAAACTAGAGCGTGTCATTACCAACTTGGTGGATAATGCTCTGCGACATACAGAGTCCGGCGGCTTTGTGAATGTTATTTTGGCGCAACAAGATGGTGGCGTTGAAATTAAAGTGGTTGACTCTGGCTCTGGTATCAAGCCCAACGATTTACCGCTAATATTTGAGCCGCACTATAAGGTGGCTGCTAACGTAAGGGGCAACAGTGCGCAAGGCGGGTTGGGGTTGACCATTACTAAAAAGTTGTTGGCCTTACATCAAGTGGCCATTGAAGTTACCAGCGAGCCAGGAAAAGGGGCGTGCTTCCAATTTATGTTGCCTACCCCCAAGGCAGCGTAAGCTAGGGGTTTCACAAAAATAACTAGCTGTTTGGCGTGTTCTCGTTCTCACCGTAACTCAGGCTTAAAATATTCCATCCGGCCTCTGGCTTTAAGGTTGCCCCATCTTTAAATACCACTAGCCGCTCTTTGGATGTAATGGCAAAGAGCGGAATGAGTTGATTCTCGTGGTGGGCTAAGTAGTCTTCAAATGTGAACTCATCTGAAAGTTTGGTTTTTTTAATTTCCGCTCCATCGCGTAATAACATGCTCAGCTTTGAATAGGTGAGGTATTTATTAAACAAGATTTGACCCTGATGATCCGCAGAGGTGCGGTGTTTATCTGAGCGTAGGGTTTCACTGTCAGCCAGTAATGTATATATATTTTTTTTACCCAATTCAGACCGAAAGTGCACGCTAGCAATAACATTTAGTTCATGATAGGGCGACAAGGCCAAAACTTTTCCAAACCCGGTAAGGTCTAGTTTTTGTTGCGCGTATTCAGACACCGGGTTGCCATAAAAGGCATTAAGCCCAGCCATTCTGGCAGATTTTACATGGGCCCAGTTGGAGTCACAAACCAATACCTCAAATTCCAACTCCTTAAGTGTTTTACCAACAGCTTGTGCCACGGGGTTGGCGCCAATAATAATAATACCAGTGGGCGCAGGCGCGCTAACCTGTAGCCATTTAGCAACCCATTTTGATGTAATGCTTTGAAACAATACCGTGCCTATGATGACGGTAAAACACAGTGGTACCAACAGCTCCGCGCCTTTAATGTTTTCCTCTTCTAGTTTGAGGGCAAATAAGGCACTTACCGCTGCGGCAACAATCCCTCTTGGGGCAATCCAAGCCAATAGCGCGCGCTCGCGCAAGGTTAATTCGGTTTTAAACGTGGCAATAAATACACTGAGTGGGCGAGCAATAAACTGTACTCCAAGAAACAAAAGTAACGCTAATAACCCCAAATGAGCAAAATCCATTGGGTCAATGCGCGCTGCCAAAAGCACAAATAACCCGCTGATAAGGACGACGCTTAAGTTCTCTTTAAAGTATAAAATCTCTTCTAGATGAACGCCTTTGGTGTTTGCAAGCCACATGCCCATCACCGTTACTGTCAGTAGGCCAGATTCATGGGCTATGGCATTACTGGACGAATACGCTACAAATACAAAGGTCAAAGTGGCCATGGTTTGTAAATATTCGGGTACCCAAAACCGTTTTAGCAAATGCCCCAATAACCAGCCACTGGCGGCACCAAAAGCAAAGCCCACGGCCAATACTTGAAAAAACAGCTGAATGGTTAGGCCTATGGCATTTCCAGATTTTGCGCGTACCAAAAATTCAAAAACCAATACTGCCAGTATCGCGCCAATGGGGTCTATGACGATACCTTCCCAGCGTAAAACTTTGCTGATATTGGCGTTTGGCCGCACGGTTCGTATCATAGGGGTGATCACCGTAGGACCGGTCACCACCATAATGGCGCCAAACAATACGGCGATGCTTAGGTCAATTTGAAACAAAAAGTGAGTGATGGTTGTGACGCAGGCCCAGGTAATTAAGGTGCCAACAGTTAATAGGCGCTGCACCGCAAGGCTTAAGGTTTTTACTTCATCAAACTTAAGTGTTAGCGCCCCCTCAAACAAAATAATGGCTACAGCAAGGGAAACAAACGGGAACAGCAAGTCGCCAAATAGTGCGTCTGGTTGGAGTATGCCAGTGACCGGGCCCAGAACAACACCACTTATTAACAAGAACAATATGGCTGGCAGGCGAGACCGCCAGGCAATCCACTGGGCCAAAAAACCTATGCAAACGATGAATGAAAGCAACAAGCTGGCAGTCATTGGGGCAGCCTCAGAGGGTAAAATGTATTGTATGCTTAAGCGTAGCAGCGTTGGGAGCTGGTTTCCCCGCGAATCAAACGGGTGTGGTGGATGAATAATACAGTCTTTTGGGGTGTGCAGTCTTGCGCTAATAGGCGATCTGTGTGGATGCCTTCTTTGCTGATGGGGGTGGTGCTGTTATTGAATTCTGGCTGCAGTTTAGCCAATACGGGCAGCGTTCATTCAGTGGAATATAGGGTACGTATTGACCCAGCGCTTGGTGAGGCTTATGTAAGCGTTATTGTGCCCAAAGCCAGTTGGCTAAGAATGCTCAGTTTTGACCTTAAAGATAGACGGCTGTCACGATTTAAGGCCAGTGGCGCAGTTTCTTTTGAGCGTGACCGAATGATTTGGAACCCAAAAAAGCGCGGAGATCGATTGTCTTATACCGTTGCTGTGGCAGAAGCAAAGGGCGAATCATACGGTGCTTGGATAGACAGCCAAGGTATGATCATACGCATGGAAGATTTGCTTCCTCCGTTTAGCTCGCGCTTTAAAAAAGGGCACAAAGCTAAGGCGATATTGGTGGTGCAGCTACCAAAAGGGTGGACTTCAGTAAATGCTGGCTATAGGCGGTTGAGTAAGAATTCATTTGAGATCTCAAGTTTAAACGCGGTTCCTTCACTTTTGGGATGGATGATTGCCGGCAAAGATTTAAACACACGTCATGAAAAATTAGGCAAAACTCGCATAACGGTGAGCGGTTTTCAACGCGATAATATTCAACCCATGCCAGTACTCA
>CAYZQH010000019.1:0-23058 GCA_964480055.1 uncultured Cellvibrionaceae bacterium | reverse complement strand
GGCGTAGCTTGTTAATTGCCGCTTTGTCTACAGCATCTATACTCATCTATATGCGCCACAGATATTCCTGGTTTTAGAGAGAGTTTTCTATATTTTACATTAAGTAAACTAATTAACCTTTTGATTTTAATGTCAAATTTTAAGTAGGTTGGTGCAAGGATTTTAAGCGTAGGTTTGAAGAAGCCGCAGTGAGCCATTTCGTAGGCCGCAAAGTAAAGTACCACAGTTTAGGTAGCAAACATTATGAACCGCCCCGTAAAAGTTGTAGCCGTCACTGGAGGTAAAGGTGGCGTGGGAAAGACCAATATTTCAGTCAACTTGAGTATCGCACTGGCCCAAATGCAACGCCGGGTGGTTCTTATGGACGCTGATTTGGGGCTTGCCAATGTGGATGTTTTATTGGGGTTGCAGCCGCGGTTTACCTTGGCAGATGTGCTTAGTGGTGAGCGCAAAATGCGAGATATCTTGTTGCAAGGCCCTGGTGGAATCAAAGTCGTGCCGGCGGCCTCTGGTATTTCAAATATGGCGGGGCTATCGCCACAGGAACATGCGGCCATTATTCATTCGTTCAGCGAATTGAGCGATCAGTTAGATGTGCTGGTGATAGATACTGCAGCGGGTATTTCAGATACTGTGGTGAGCTTTGTTCGTGCTGCACAAGAAGTTGTGGTGGTAGTTTGTGACGAGCCTTCTTCAATCACCGATGCGTACGCACTTATCAAACTGCTTAATAGCGAGCACGATGTCTTTCGCTTTCGAGTAGTAGCCAATATGACCCGTACCATCCAAGAAGGTATGAACCTGTTTAACAAGCTCAACACCGTATGCGAACGTTTCTTAGACGACATCACACTTCAGTATTTAGGCCCCGTACCCTTTGACGAAAATGTTCGTAAAGCCGTCCAAAAGCGTAAACCCCTGTTGGAATTTGCTCCGCGTTGTAAGGCCGCGCAAGCGGTAAAAGCGCTGGCTCAAAAGGTTGACGCAATACCAGTGTCGCACACTGCCAAGGGGCATTTAGAGTTTTTCTTCGATCGTTTACTCGAACCGGTTCACGTGGCCCCATAGCGTAAACACGCGATTTAGTAGTTGTATTAACGGGAATGGTTAATCGTTTAATGACGTATGAGAATTGCCGAGACAAAGGTAACGAGATTCAGGTAGAAAATTACGCCTTCCTAGTCAAGCGCATTGCTCATCATCTTATTACGCGAATGCCCGCCAGTGTCCAGCTTGATGATCTTATTCAAGCAGGCATGGTGGGGCTTATTGAAGCTGCACAAAAATATGACGGCTCTCGTGGCGCCTCATTTGAAACCTATGCAGGTATTCGCATTCGCGGCGCCATGGTGGATGAAATGCGCCGTGGTGACTGGGTACCAAGGTCCGTACATCGTAATGCGCGCAAAATTATGGATGCAATGTCCGCGGTAGAGGCGCGGACAGGGCGCGATGCAGAAGACAGCGAAGTTGCCCAAGAAATGGGCGTGTCTTTAGAGGAATATCATGCCATGGCCAGCGACAGCGCCTCTGGCAGGCTCTTCAGTTTTGAAGAAACCCTAGAAAAAGATGATACCAACTTTACTCAGCTGCCCACGAGCGAAGTGTTACAAAACCCCTCTGACAACATTCAACGGCATGCCATGGCCGATGCCTTAGCTGGCGCTATAGATGATTTGCCAGAAAAAGAGCGGCTGGTTTTGTCTTTGTACTACGATGAAGAGTTTAACCTCAAGGAAATTGGGTTGGTTTTGGGGGTAAGTGAGTCTCGGGTGTCACAAATCCACTCTCAAGCCGCATTGCGGCTGAAAAAGAAAATGTCTGACTGGCGTCATAGCTAAGCCTTTGAATGTGCGTTTCCTTAACCTGTTCCCATTTATGTAACTTTTAACCGTTGAGGTTCGAGGTAGTCTGCGATGCTATAGAGCGCAGATTGGCTTCTAGAATGGCGTAACCGCCGGTGCACGGTTGAATTTTGCGCCACCAAGCGAGTGTTTGATTATAAAAATTGATTCCTTACCAAAATTTCTGGCTGACTGGCCAGTAGTGTCTAGACTTGTAGTAGATCCATTCACTCTAAGGACGAAGCGGAGGTTGCGTTGGACAAAAACATGAAAATCCTCATTGTTGATGACTTTTCAACGATGCGTAGGATTATTAAAAACCTGTTACGGGATCTCGGCTTTACTAATACCCAAGAAGCGGACGATGGTGTTACGGCATTGCCTATGCTTAAAAGCGGGGATTTTGATTTTCTGGTTACGGACTGGAATATGCCAGGCATGACCGGAATAGACCTTCTTAAGGAAGTGAGATCTGACGAAAAGCTGGTATCTCTACCGGTGCTTATGGTTACGGCTGAGGCTAAGCGTGACCAAATCGTCGAAGCCGCTCAAGCAGGGGTGAATGGATACGTGGTTAAGCCATTTACCGCACAAGTACTCAAAGAAAAAATCGACAAGATATTTGAGCGTGTCGGCTAAAACTAAACCCGGAAAAAGGTTACAGCATGGAAATGACAGGCAAATTGGGGAATGATGAGAAGTTTGTTGCCGAATTGCAAGACTGCGCCAAGCTGCTCATAGATAAGCTTCAAAATAACGATTATCAAGAAGCGTCAAACCTCATACAAAATTTACTTGAAGTTCGTGATCGCCATATTTTTAATTCTGTGGGTCAATTAACGCGAGCCCTGCATAATGCGATTGTGAACTTTCATGTGGACGCAGAAATAGATACGCAAGAAGGGCAAGAGCCCAATTCAGAAATAAGAGATGCGTCAGACCGTTTAAACTACGTGATTACCATGACCCAAGACGCCGCGGACAAAACCATGGATAGGGTAGAGTCGGCCGCGCCCATCGCTATGACCATGGGCCAAGAGGCCGCAGCGATCAAAACCGAGTGGGATAAGTTTAAACGGCGAGAAATGAGCAAGGAAGAGTTTGCCCAGCTTTATAGTCGTGTAGGTGGCTTTCTAGAAGAGTTAGGCGAAAGTACCGAGGCACTTAATAGTAACTTGCAGGCGATCATATTAGAGCAAGGTTACCAAGATTTGACAGGGCAAGTGCTCAAAAAGGTGATTAACTTAATTACAGATGTAGAAACAGAGCTTGTAAGCTTGGTTCGAATTGCTGGGCAAGTAGAGGAAGTTACTGGTATTTCAACAGGTGCAGTAAAGGAAGAAAAAGACAGTTGCGAAGCCGAAGGGCCACAAATTCACGCACAAAAGCGCGATGATGTTGTTGGTGGTCAAGACGAGGTTGATGATTTGTTATCCAGTTTAGGATTTTGAGGAGCATTGAATGTCTTTCGGAGAAGATGAAGAAATTCTTCAAGACTTCCTAGTAGAAGCCGGAGAAATTCTTGATCAATTATCTGAGCAACTGGTGGATTTGGAGCAACGCCCCGATGACCACGATTTGCTCAACGCCATCTTCCGAGGCTTTCACACGGTAAAAGGTGGCGCGGGCTTTTTACAGTTAGACGCCATGGTGGAGTGTTGTCACGTCACCGAAAACTTGTTCGATATACTGCGCAACGGTAAACGTACGGTTACGTCCGAATTAATGGATGTGGTTTTACAAGCTTTAGATACCGTGAATGAACAGTTCAGTGCTGTATCTCAGCGTGAAGAAGCGCCACGTGCACCCCAGGCATTATTAGATCAGCTTTCTAGATTGGTCAGTTGCGAGGATTTAAAAGACACGTCTGCACCGGCCGCTACCGAAGAAACTGCAGCAGAGGCACCTCAAGAGTCTGACTCAGCCCCCAGCGAAGCTACGGGTGAGAAAGACTTGCCTTTGAGTGACGATGAATTTGAAGGATTGCTGGATGCGGTAAGTGGTGAGGCTGAAGCGACGCCTGCTGACACAGTTTCGTCAGTACCGGATGTAGAGTCTGCTCCGGCTGTGGGCAACAACGATGAAATTACTGAAGACGAATTCGAAGCGCTTCTAGATCAATTACATGGTCAAGGTACAGGTCCAGGTGACCCAACACCGCCGGTGCCCTCGGCCCCTGTTGCGCCCGAGCCAAATGTGGCAGGCAGCGGCGACGATGAAATTACTGAAAACGAATTTGAAAACCTGTTGGACCAGTTGCATGGCGCCGGTAAAGCACCGGGGCTGGACAACGAAGCCGCAGCTGCACCGCCTAGCGCCGCGCCAGTAGCTGGTGGTGAAGAAGCCGGTGAAGATTTAATTTCTGATGACGAATTTGAAAATTTGTTAGATCAACTTCATGGACGAGGAAAAGGCCCAGCTGGGTCTGACGGTGCGCCAGAGTCTGCCTCGACGACAGCTTCCGTACCTGCCAAGCCTCAAGCTGCAAGTCCAAAAGAGCCTGACGCTACAACCAATAAAACACCGACACCCCAAAAACCCCAAGCTAAGCCGGCTGCACCGAAAGTTGCGGCTGTTGGTAAGCCGAAGCCTGCAGATGCGGGTGCCGCCAAACCGCGTGAGGGGGGTGCAGGGCCTGGTACCAATGCGCAAGGGGAAACTACCGTACGTGTTGACACTCAACGCCTAGATGACATCATGAATATGGTGGGCGAGCTGGTGTTGGTGCGTAATCGTTTGGTGCGACTGGGCTCGGACTCAACTGATGAACCTCTCTCAAAAGCCGTTGCAAATTTAGATGTGGTTACCGGAGATTTGCAAACCGCAGTAATGAAAACGCGGATGCAGCCTATCAAGAAAGTATTTGGCCGGTTCCCGCGCGTTGTTCGTGATTTGGCCAGAAACCTTAAAAAAGAAATCAGCCTAGAGTTGGTTGGTGAAGAAACGGATCTAGATAAAAACTTAGTAGAGGCGCTCGCAGACCCTTTAGTGCATTTGGTTAGAAACTCAGTTGATCATGGTATTGAATTACCCGCAGCGCGTGAAGAGGCGGGTAAGCCACGCGTAGGTAAAATCATACTGTCTGCGCAGCAAGAGGGCGATCATATATTGCTGTCCATTTCCGACGATGGCGGCGGAATGAACCCAGATACACTTCGTCAAAAAGCTGTAGAAAAAGGACTGTTTGATTCTGATGCCGCTGCACGCTTGTCTGATGTGGAAGCCTTCAACTTAATTTTTGCCCCAGGGTTTTCCACCAAGACTGAAATTTCTGATGTGTCTGGCCGTGGCGTGGGCATGGATGTTGTAAAAACCAAAATCACTCAACTGAACGGCTCTGTCGAGATCCAATCTAAGTTGGGTGAGGGTACGCGTCTTATCATTAAAGTGCCGCTCACACTGGCTATTATGCCAACGCTCATGATAATGGTAGAAAAACAATGCTTTGCATTGCCATTGGTGAGTGTGAATGAAATCTTCCATATGGATTTACAAAAATCTCACGTGGTGGATGGCCAAGAGTGCGTCACCATACGAGAAAAAGCCATTCCAATATTTCATTTAAAGCGCTTTTTAGTACTTCACAGTGCTACCCCTAAATCTGAAACAGAAGCACATGTGGTGATTGTCACCGTTGGTACTCGCCGTGTGGGCTTTGTTGTAGACCAGCTTATTGGGCAGGAGGAAGTAGTGATTAAACCCCTAGGTAAAATGTTACACGGTACTCCGGGTATGGCCGGTGCCACCATTACTGGTGACGGCACCATTGCACTTATTCTAGATGTGCCCAGTTTACTAAAACGTTATGCTGGTGGTTTGTAGGCATTACTCGTTTTTTCAGGGCGTGTGGGTAATTTCGCCAGTCATTTTTATCGGTTTTTCTTAAGGTCGTTCGCCTTAAAACTCAAGGGTCGGTTGTGGCATATAAAGTTTTAGTAGTAGACGACTCGAGTTTTTTTCAGGTTCGTCTCAAAGAAATAATCAATGAGCACCCGGATTTGGAGGTGGTGGGAATAGCATCCAATGGTAATGAGGCCATTGATATGGCTGATCAGTTATTGCCAGATGTTATTTCAATGGATTACGAAATGCCGTATTTAGATGGCGTATCGGCCATAAAAAAAATATTGGCGAAGCGATCGGTCCCCATTATTATGTTCAGCTCGCTCACTTATGAGGGGGCGCAAACAACGTTAGAAGCATTGGATGCTGGCGCGGTTGATTTTATCCCTAAAAATTTTTCAGAAGTGTCAAAAAATTCGGGTGGGTTAAAAAGAAAGCTTCACGATACGCTATTAACATTTGCGCGCAAAGCAGGCGCAGATGCAGTTTTAGCGGAGCTAAGAGCTAAAAAATCTACCCCAGCTTCAAGCCCTCCAGTTTCAAACTCCAGTAGCTCTGCTCGTGCGCCAATTCGTCCCAAAACATCGGGTGCGCAACCGGCATCGTCCTCGTTGAGTCGGCAGGCAGCTGCGCGACCCATAGGTTCCAGTGGCGCTAAACTCAAAGGGCGAGTCGACGTTGTTATCATCGGTTCATCAACGGGCGGCCCTGTAGCGCTCACCGAAGTGTTAACACGCATTCCCGTCAATTATCGTTGCCCCATCATTGTTATTCAGCATATGCCAGAAAATTTCACACGAGCTCTAGCAGAGCGGTTGGATAAACAGTGTCAGGTCAAAGTAGTGGAAGCACAAGATGGCGATACATTAAGCGGCGGCAAGGTATTTATTGCGCCTGGTGGGTTTCAATGCATATTTGATCGACGACGAAATCTTAAAATCATGAAAGCGGACGATCGAGTGAGCTATAAGCCATCCGTTGATGTGACTTTTGCCTCAGCAGCTAATGTGTTTGGTGCCAAAGTATTGGGTGTTGTGTTAACGGGTATGGGCGCAGACGGTTGCGATGGCGCACGCCTTTTAAAGGAAAAGGGTGCGTTTATTTGGGGGCAGGATCAAGCCAGTTGTGTGGTATACGGCATGCCAAAAGCGGTGGCTGAAGCGAACTTAACGGATGACGTTTTACCGCTAAAAGATATTGGCGAGCGACTGGCGTCTGATACCTAGTTTCGGACTGTGAGTATAACTTTAGAATAATAATTTATTGGGTGCGGGATGTTCGCTTAAGTTTGGAAAACCCCGCATACACATCTTTTGTATCAACCTATCAGATTTTGGCACAACATTAGCTAAACATTATTAGAAATCGCGTGTTGTCGCAAACGGCCAACAAGAGCGTCAGTTTTTTGTCACCTATAAGTATTATTTGAAGTGAAATGCTCGGCTTATTGCGTTTGACCATTTTCATTGGTTGGTTTTTTGGCGCACGTCAACCATGTGTATACATAAATACTCATAAAAAGGCTTGGCATGGATAAACTCAGTTTTATGGGCGTTATTTTGGGGTTTGCTGCTCTGTTGGGCGGTAATTTTTTAGAAGGTGGAAGTTGGCAATCCCTTGTGAATGGCCCGGCAGCACTGATCGTTATTGGTGGGACGATTGGCGCAGCCATGCTTCAAACGCCAAAGCACTGCTTATCGCGCGCGCTTAATATTTTTAAGTGGGTGTTTCGTCCGCCTTACATGCAGTTTCAAAGCGGCATATCCAGCGTGGTTAGTTGGGCGGTAGCCGCGCGTAAGGACGGGCTGCTGGGGCTAGAGAATATCTCAGAGTCAGAAAAAGATGCGTTTTCCCGTAAAGGGCTACAAATGTTAGTGGACGGCGCAGAGCCCGATGTTATTCGTCACGTATTGGAAAATGACTTAGTACTTGCCGAGCAACGAGATTTTGATGCCGTACATTTTTACGAGAGCATGGGCGGGTATGCGCCAACCATCGGCATCATTGGCGCTGTGATGGGCCTGATTCATGTCATGCGGCATTTAACCAACCCTTCAGAGCTTGGGCCGGGTATTGCGGTGGCCTTTGTGGCCACAATTTATGGTGTGGCTTTTGCCAACCTATTACTTTTACCCATTGCCAGTAAGCTTCGTCAATGCGTGCGCGCAAAATCACAATACCGTGAGTTGATGATTGAGGGCATTATTGCCATTGCCGATGGGGAAAATCCAAGAGCCATTGAAACTAAATTAAGCGGGTATTTGCAAACAGCGGCGTAGGTGTGACAAGCATAAATACGCTTTTGTCCTAACCAGAACCTTTATGACTATAACTATGCATCAATTCAAGGCAACTTTATGCGACGCAAGCGCCTAGTACAGCACGATACTAGAACCGGGCATGAGCGCTGGTTAGTGTCCTATGCAGATTTTGTCACGCTGCTGTTTGGTTTTTTTGTGGTGATGTATTCAGTGTCGCAAGTGAGCGATCAAAAATACCGAGTATTGTCAGAAACCTTAGCTTCCGTGTTTGACGGCAATGTACCCATTGACGCTCAAATTAAAGAGCTCATGGATAAGTACCCGCTGGATAATACCGGGAAAATCAGTGGGCTATCACCCCTGGTGAATCAAGTAGACACAGAAATTTTGGCAAAGGATTTGGCCGAGTCGCTGGTGCACATGGTTAAATCTGGCGATGTATCCATTTTGGCCATGGAAGATTCTGTAGAAATTAACATGAACGCTAATGCCCTGTTTAAATCTGGAAGTGCCGTACCCAGTGAAAATGCCAGAAAGACATTTCGCCAGGTGGCAATGCACTTAACCCCAACAGATTACAAAGTTGAAGTGGCTGGCCATACCGATAATGTCCCCATTCGCACACAAAAATTTGGCAATAATTGGGAGCTTTCCTCTGCTAGGGCCACAGCCATTGTGGGTTTATTAGCAGATAGCGGTGTTACACCCAGTAATTTAAAAGCCGCAGGCTTTGGCGAGTTTCAACCAGTGGCAGATAATGCCACCGATGATGGCCGCAAAAAAAATAGACGAGTTGTGTTAACGGTAACCAAGCCTGTGGCGCCGATAGAGCCTACGCCTTTGCAAGGAGTGATTCAGCCACCGTTGAGTGCTGACCAACAACCAGTCACACCGCAAACAGATGTCCCGTCGGTGCGGCTAAAAAATGGTGGGCTTTTATTTACAAGTGACCCTGATTTATCTAGAGGACGCCTCTAAAAAAGTGCATTTTTAGAGATGCCCGAAAATTGATATGTATACGTGACCCTATTGTACGGTCTCGCTGCTTGGTTGTAAGAGGTGACTGCAGATGCAAGTTTGGACGGTAGCCAACCAAAAAGGTGGTGTGGGTAAAACCACCACGACGGTCTGTTTAGGCGGTTTATTGGCTGAGCAAGGGCGGCGTGTATTGTTAATTGACATGGACCCACACGGCTCTTTAACCAGTTATTTTGGGCAAGATCCCGATAGCACAGACGCCTCCACGTTTACACTGTTTCAAAACGCCAAAAACATCACATTCGACTTGGTTGGCCAGCTGCTGGTTCATACCCAATTTCAAAACTTATGTGTATTACCCGCGTCTACGGCATTGGCTACGCTAGAGCGCCAAGCTATTGGTAAAGATGGTTTGGGGTTGGTTATGTCCAAAGCGCTTGCACAACTGTGGGATGATTTTGACGTGGCCATTATAGATTGTCCTCCACAATTGGGTGTACTGATGATTAACGCGTTGGCCGCGTGCCAAAAATTAGTCATTCCTGTACAAACGGAATTCTTGGCGCTCAAGGGGTTAGAGCGCATGCTACACACGTTAAAGATGCTACAGCGCTCCCGTCCAACCCATTTACCATTTACCATAGTGCCAACAATGTACGATAGGCGAACTCAAGCGTCGGTAACAACCTTACGCGCATTACGCAATGGTTACGGCGGTGAAGTGTGGGCAGGGAAGATCCCGGTGGATACAAAATTTAGAGACGCCAGTAAGGCGGGTGTGCCGCCACATCTATTTGCACGCAATTGCCGGGGGGTTGAGGGGTATGCCAGTTTATTACATCAATTAGGTTTAAACCCAGAGGTTGTTAAACCGGAAACAAATAAATCGGCATGGGCATCAGGTGCTATGCAAAAACGTTCAGCGCGGCGGAGTTTGGTGTGAGTGACAAGCCGCGTGACGTGGTTGCTTCTTATATTGATTCACTGTTGTGTGACAGTGATGATGAGTCGCAAGATTTACCTAATAACAATAATATGCAGCAAAGGTCAAAGCAGAGCCAATCTAAGCCCAATCATAAGCCAAGCCGCGCGCTTAATTCGCTCAGGCTGCCGCTAAATCAGGGTAGCCCGCCGGTTTTACCGGCATTAAAAAATAATGCGCCAAAAGATGTTGTAGATTCCTCAAATTTAAAATCCCAAACTCAGCAGAGCAAAAAACTTGCTGCTGAAGTGGAATATAAGAGCGATGACCGGGGAAAACTCCAACGATTGCTGGCACCAAAGCTTGCGCCCGTATCGCAACTGGCAACGGATGCAGCCCCTGTGATTCCTGCAACGCCAAATCCGGTGCGTCAACCTAATAATCTAGAGCCGGACCCAAAGAAGCAACCCAGCGCCGTTAGTGGCCAAGCGCCGAGTGCCTTGCTCGCGTGGATGGAAAACGGCAGGCCTGTCTGGGCTCAAGAGCGGTTTGAGGTGTTGTTGTTTCAGGTGTGCGGCTTAACTTTATCCGTGCCGTTGGTCGCATTGGGGCATATTCACCGGCTCACAGATGAGCTTACCCCAGTGTTTGGTCAGGCCGACTGGTTTATGGGGCTTCAGCCTACGCCATCAGGGTCCATTCGCTGTATCAACACTGCGTTATTTGTAATGCCTGACAGGTATGACTGTAGCTTCCTTAAAACCGCTAAGTATGTTGTCTCAATAGAGGGGATGGATTGGGGCTTGGCAGTCGACCAGGTGCACCAGCCTAGCAGGATTCATCCAGACGAAGTTACCTGGCGCTCAAAGCGCTCAAAGCGGCCCTGGTTAGCTGGGACGATCAAAACGGCAATGTGTGCCTTGATCGATGTACCTTCAATGGGGCAAATTCTAGAAAATTTAGATTCCAACCGTCAGGTTACCCCCTAAACCAAACTGGCACACATGCTGCTGTTGTCTAATATTAATGGGTAAAGCTCGATTTTTTGACGCACCCATTGATGTGCGTTGTATGAGGATTTAGATCATGGCATCAAATGTGAAAAGCAACGCAGTGCAAGACGACCCCATATTGCAATGGGTCACCTTCCATCTGGACGGTGAAACCTATGGTGTTAATGTAATGCAAGTGCGAGAGGTGTTGAGATACACCGAGATCGCCCCCGTTCCTGGGGCGCCACCCTACGTTATTGGCATTATTAATTTACGCGGCAATGTGGTCACTGTCATCGACACGCGCCACCGCTTCGGGTTGCAACCGGGTGAGATCACCGATAATACCCGCATAGTGGTGATAGAAGCAGAAAAGCATGTTGTAGGCATACTCGTGGATAGCGTAGCGGAAGTGGTATACCTGCGTTTATCTGAAATAGAAACCGCTCCAAACGTCGGCAATGACGAAAGCGCCAAATTTATTCAGGGCGTGTGCCATAAAAATGACGAGCTACTCATACTGATTGAGCTAGATAAGTTATTAACCGACAACGAATGGGGCGAAGTAGAGAACTTTTAGGTGCAATATGATTGCCGAATACAATGTGCTGGTTTTTGCTGGGGCCAGCATCGTAGCTCTGGGTGCGGCTTACTGGGGCGTCCATAAATGTCGAGTATTACAACGTTCGCTTGAAGCTCAATTAAGCCGGTTTGAACACCGCTTACAAACCGCAACGTCGGGCTCCATCGGTATGGGGCAGAGGATTATTACCCTAGAAGGAAGACTTAAAGTTCTATTGGATGCAAAAGAACTCTCTCCCAATTCAGACAGTGTTTCCTACACACAAGCGATGCAATTATTTGATTGTGGTGCTGACGTGGATACCGTAATAGCCAATTGCGATATCTCTAGCTCAGAGGCCAGTCTCATGGCTCTGATTCGCGAGCACGCACACAATTCATTACACCACAGTGTATCAGCAAATAAAGCCACCGTGCCCGAGGCGTAATATGCGTACCCGAGGAATAAAGGGTTTTTTAGGGCTCTTGGCTTGCAGCTGGGTGTTAACGGCGTGTAGTTTGGTGTCAATGAGTAAAACCACCTATTACAGAGATAAAGAGGGGCGGTTTTCTACTCAGGTGTTTGACAATATCACACCTAACCAAACTTCAAATACGTGGCTTTTGCAGCAGTTTGGCAAGCCGCTATGGGTGGATAAAGTGGATCATGGGGTTGCCGTAAGCACATGGCAATTTGCACGGGAACAGCACAAACGCAGAGATCTTTTATTGTTGTTTAGCCATCGCTCTACCCACGAAGAGTCAGAATTTTTACATGTTATCTCTCAAAACGATACGGTGGTTAAATCTTGGGTAGATGCACATCAACACGTAGACGTACAGCGGGTAGTTTATTATATGGGGCTAGAAAAACCTCAAACGCCTAAACCCCAGCCTCAGCCGATGTCTGCTGTTCAAGAAGGGAATAACGTTGCCAAAAATAATAGCAGCGCCCCGGTTAAAGCACCTAAAGACCAATCAGGCTCAATGCCCGCCTCTGCGAACGCGACGGTGATGAATGTAGAGGACAACCCCGCTTCAGCTGTAGATACGTCTATCGGAGACGGTTCAAATACCGAACCCACAATGGTAGAGGTGCCTAAGGTAGCGCCTACAAAGACACTGAGCGCAGAGCCTCTCGATCAAGGCGATACGCAAAAAGTAAGCGCTTCTGAAAAGGCACCCAACAGCAAAAAGCCCGTAGAGATGCCTCAACCGGTATCGGTGGCGCCTAGCACCGAGCAGCCGGCAGTAAAAACTGTTACTACTAAGGGGCAAGGGCGCGTGGTAGCAAGTACAAAGTCAGAGCCCCTTGAGTCCGATGGGGCCGAGAATTTATATGGGTTGTAAACCTAATGAATGCAGCTTAGGTGTAACGCCAAAATCAATGAGCCCAATTTAAGGTGCCGTTAATTGTTTGCGCTTCTAGCTGTACGTTCTCAAATGTAAGATTTGTGGCGTTCTCCAAAATAAGTGGTGTGTTCACCTTATTCACAGTGATATTTTTAAACGTTACATCTGTCAGTGGCGCAATGTTAGGTGCGTGTACCTCTAAAAAAGTTTCGGCATTTTCAACGCTAAAATTCTCAAAGACAATATCACGATAAGTGGAAGGGAAGTTGCCCCCTAGCTCTCCGGGGTAATTTAACTGAAACCAAAAAAGGTTTTCAAAAGCTTCAACTTTAAAGTTTCTTACGCGGATATGTTCTACCAGGCCGCCTCGGTCTAAATTGGCTTTAAAGCGAATGGCAGAGGCCCCAGTACGTAAAATATTGTTTTCAAAAAATACATTTTTGATGCCGCCAGACATTTCGCTGCCCAAGGCAATGCCGTCTTCCCCACCCATATCGTTGTTGCGTACCACAATGTTTTCACTGGGGACACCAATTGTGCGGCCGTCCATGTCGCGCCCAGATTTAATCACCACAGAGTCGTCTCCAGTGCGAAACAGGTTGTTTTCTACCAAAACATATTGGCTGGATTCCACGTCTAAGCCATCGTTATTTCCAAAAAAGCTTTTTACCGTTAAGTCTCGAACCGTAGCGTACTGGGTGTATACCAAATGATTTATCCAAAAAGGCGCGTTTATAATGGTATAGCCTTCAAGCAAGACGCGTTTGGCATGAAAAAACTGAACAAAAGTAGGGCGTAAATACGTTCCCTCGGCAAAAATACGTTGTTCTACTGGCACCCCAGTTGCCCCGGCGTGACGTAATGCATCCATGTTCTTTTTTTGTTTTTTAGCCCACCTTCTAAATTTACTTTTTTTATTGCCGTCTAAAATACCGGGGCCGGTAATGGCTACGTCAGTGACGTTGGCAGCGTATATGAATGGGGAATAGGTGAATAGCTCTGTGCCTTCCCAGCGACTTTTTACTGCGGGTAAATAGTGTTTGGGGTTGGCAGAAAATAACAGTCTACTGCCCTCGGACAAATATAAGTTGATTTTACTTTTTAAGTGGATAGGGCCGTTAAGTAACCAAGTGCCCGAAGGTACAACAATCTTGCCTCCACCAGCAGCCGAGGCCGCTTCAATGGCAGCCGTTAACGCAGGAAGACAATCTCGTTTGCCGCCTTCAACGGCGTTAAATTGTGTAATGTGGAAGGTGTTATTAGGAATGTTGGGGGCTTGTATTGTATTGATGATTACTTCAGCTTGAGCCCAATCGTCAGCAAAGCTTGGGGCGCTAACAAGCAGGGCAATTACAGCGAGAGAAAAATAATACTTAACCGAACACCACATAAAGCCTCCAGTAACGCTCACGTTTATTATTTTGGTTGTGCGTTTAATTGTTGTCCGTGCCAGCCGTCACTATCGTGCCCCATTAAAAACAGATAGCGGTTGGTGATATCTTCTGGGGCGACAATCGTGTTTGGGTCTTCTGCTGGGTAGGCCTCAGTACGCATGGATGTGCGCGTGGCACCGGGGTTAAGAGAGTTTACGCGAATGTGTGTTTGTTCAAGCTCATCTGCCAGCACTTCCATTAGCGTCTCAATGGCCCCTTTAGATACTGCATACCCCCCCCAGTAAGCGCGGCCTTTTACGCCAACGCTAGAGCCGGTAAAAATAATGCTGGCGGCTTCGGATTTTTCCAGTAACGGCAGCAGTGTTTTGGTGAGCATAAAGGGGGCGGTGGTATTTACTGTGAGTACAGTTTGCCATTCGGTTACGCTGTAATCTTTAATTGGTGTTCTCGGCCCCAGTTCACTGGCGTTATGTAACAGGCCATCAATACACCCGAACTCTTGAGTTAAGGCTTGTTGCAACTGTTGATAGTCTTGCTCTGTGGCACTTTCGAAGTTAATGGGGAATATTGCTGGCTGTGGGTAGTCAAGCTCTTCTATGGCATCGTAGACGGCTTCTAATTTACTGAGTGTTCGCCCCAGTAAAACCACCGTTGCGCCATGCTGTGCAAATACCATGGCACAAGCCTTACCAATGCCGGCGCCGGCGCCTGTCACCACAATCACTTTACCACTGAGTAGATCACCAGGGGCTTTGTAGTGAATAAACTGATTTGTATCCATAGTGTTATGCGCCCGTTTAGTGGTTGGTTGAGGAGTAGATATTAAACAGTGTTAATGGGTTCTAATTATGGGCCAAATTTCACTGGCATGCTCTACCGTATGAGTGGCTTGCCAGGTTAAGTGAGCTTCAGGGTGCTCTGTGTAGCCATAACCCACTGCAATAGAGGGCATGCCTGCACGGTCTGCGCATTCAATATCGCGTTTATGGTCGCCAATATAAATGGTTTGGCTTGTTGAAACATTCACTAGCTTACACGCGTGTGTCAATGGTGTTGGGTCCGGCTTTGCTATGCCAATATCATCAGGGCATACCACCACATTAGGGCTTGCGGGGAAATCAATGTGTGGCAGTAAGGCATCAGTATAGGCACGAGGTTTGTTGGTCACTACCCCCCACAATATTTTGTGGGCGTGCAGTTTTTGAAGTAACTGCAAAATACCGTCAAAGGGTATTGTGTGTTTGGCAATATTGTCCAAGTAAAACGCCAACAAAAGGCCGCGATATTTTTGTAGTATTTCATCAGAAATATCGTCGCCAAAACTATGGCGAATCAATGCGTTAGCACCGTTTGACACATGGTCGCGTAATTGCTCTAAGGGTAAAGGTGCCAATCCTTCATGTGCACGTACGTGGTTCAGTGCATTACCTAAGTCTTTATGGGTATCTAGTAACGTACCATCTAGGTCAAATAAAACGCACTTGAATAAAAAACTCGAATTCACGACCTGCCTACTTTTTTAAATGCATAATGTAATTTACATCCACGTCATGTGGGCTAAGGCTAAAACGGCGCAATATTGGGTTATATGTTAGCCCTTGTAAATCGCTTACGGTAAACCCCGCAGCACGTGCCCATTGGCCCAGCTCGGAGGGGCGAATAAATTTTTTGTAATCGTGCGTGCCTTTAGGCAACCATTTTAAAATATATTCAGCACCTATAACGGCCATGGCGTAGGCTTTGGGCGTTCTATTAATGGTAGATAAAAACACACTACCGCCAGGTTTTGCCAATGCGTACAAAGATTGAATGACGCTGAATGGGTCGGGTACATGCTCTAGCATTTCCAAACAAGTGACAATGTCGAACTCATTGGGGTGCGTTTGGGCATACTGCTCAGCGGTTGATAGGTAATATTGAATGCTGAGGTTGCTTTCTTGGGCGTGCAGCTTGGCTACGTCAAGCGGGTCTTTGCCCATATCTATGCCGGTGACTTGCGCGCCTCTTTGTGCCAGGGCCTCGCTTAATATACCCCCTCCACAGCCCACATCTAACACGGTTTTTTCGGCAACGGGAGATGCGCCATCAATAAAATTTGCACGCACAGGGTTCATTTGATGCAGTGGCTTAAATTCACCGTTTTCATCCCACCAGCGCGGGGCCATGCGTTCAAACTTGGCAATTTCGGCGTCGTCTACATTGTTCGCAGTTGCAATGGTCATGGCGGCCTCTTTGTGCAGATGTTTATGTTTGAGTGTTTATTTTAGTCTGCCAAGACTGGGCCTTTTGTATCACCGACGCCCGTGAAAGCGTGGTTAGGTCGCCGTCTTTGTATAGGCAGTGCCCGTCAACCCAGGTATGAGTAACCTGTATATTGGGCGTGTTGTATACCAGTTGCGAAGCCACGTTGTACACGGGGTGGGCGCCAATGGTATCAAGAGACACGGCTATAACATCGGCGCGTTTCCCTGGTTCTAAACTCCCTATTTGTTGGTCCATGCCAATGGCTTTGGCGCCCATCAAGGTGGCCATATTTAAGGCTTGGTGTGCATCAATGGCGGCGGCATTCGCCGTTTGTATTTTTGCAACCAACGCCGCGGAGTTTAACTCATAAAGCATGTTTAACGCGTTGTTGCTGGCAGCGCCATCTGTGCCAATGCCAACCGATATTTGAGCGTTTAGAAGGTCACTAACGGGACACAGGCCGCTGGCTAATTTCAAGTTGGATTGAGGGCAATGAATCACAGATGCCCCGCTGGCGGCCACAGTTTTTATGTCTTGCTCAGTTAATTGCGTCATGTGAACACATTGAGTTAACGGCGACAGGACCCCAAGGGCGTTTAAGCGTTCGATCGGGCGCACGCCGGTTTTTTCAATGGCGGCTTGTACTTCTTGTGCTGTTTCATGCAAATGAATCTGGACGGGGGCTTGTAGCTCTTCTGCGAGTGTTGCGATTCTCTTTAGAGGCGCATCTGATACCGTGTAGGGGGCGTGCGGGCCAAACCCTATAGAGATTAAATCGTTAGACCGATATTGGTCATGCAGTGCTAACCCTTTATGTATGTGCTCGTCGGCGGAGTTTGCCCACGCCGTGGGGAAGTCCAAAATAGGAAAGGTTATTTGAGCGCGTATACCCGCCGAGAGTGCTACTTTTGCCGTCTCCTCTGGAAAGAAATACATATCGCTGAAGCACGTGGTGCCGCAGGCGAGCATTTCTGCGACGGCAAGCTCTGTACCTTCTGAGACAAATTGGGGGCAAACCCATTGTTTTTCTGTTGGCCAAATGTGGTTGTTGAGCCAGCTTTCTAGTGGGAGATCATCGGCGTACCCTTTGAGCAAGCTCATTGCAGCGTGACCGTGAGCGTTGACTAAGCCGGGCATCACTACGTGATGGTCCAAATAGTACGGCGCAGAACATCGGTAGCGTTTAGAGGCTTCTTGCTTGGGGGTAATGCTTAAAATCTCACCATTTTTTATTGCCAGCGCGCAGTTTTCGTACACTTTTCTTTCTGGGCGAATGGGCAATATCCAGCGAGCAAAAATTAAGCTGTCTACTTCGATGGGCTCAGGCATAGTCTTCTTTGGGTGTTAGCAGGGTGTGTAGAAACACCGCCCAGTATATCGTGAAAAGGGCGTCTTAGCTAAAGGGGGTACCATAGGCGCGCTGACGCAATTGTGCTATGCTTCGGCTCTTTTATTGGGCTGGTTTTGACCAGTTAAAGCAACATTCACAACACTAACAATAAGGAATGCCTGCATCCATGGGCGACATCGCAAAAGAAGTCCTTCCCGTCAATATTGAAGACGAGCTCAAACAGTCCTATTTAGATTATGCCATGAGCGTTATTGTGGGCCGTGCGCTGCCTGACGTTCGTGATGGTTTAAAGCCGGTGCATCGTCGCGTGCTTTTTGCCATGAGTGAGTTAAAAAACGATTGGAACAAACCCTATAAAAAATCTGCTCGTGTTGTTGGTGATGTTATTGGTAAATATCACCCGCATGGTGATTCTGCTGTGTACGACACCATTGTTCGCATGGCGCAACCGTTTTCATTGCGGTACATGTTGGTGGACGGTCAAGGGAACTTCGGCTCTATTGACGGCGATAGCGCTGCGGCTATGCGTTATACGGAAATCCGTATGGCAAAAATCTCCCACGAGCTGCTAGCCGATTTAGACAAAGAGACCGTAGATTTCGTACCAAACTATGATGGTACAGAGCAAATTCCAGATGTGCTTCCTACGCGCGTCCCCAATTTATTGGTCAACGGTTCTTCGGGTATTGCCGTTGGTATGGCAACCAATATTCCACCTCATAATTTGCGTGAGGTTGTAACAGCTTGTCTTGCATTGATCGATAACCCAGAGTTGGGTGTTGATGAGTTAATGGAAATCATCCCGGGGCCAGACTTTCCAACTGCTGGCATCATTAATGGCAGAGCTGGAATTTTGTCAGCCTATCGTACCGGGCGTGGTCGTATTTACGTTCGTGCACGAGCCGAAGTGATTACTGATGAAAAAACCAATCGTGAAACGATTCTAATTCATGAAATTCCTTACCAGGTTAATAAAGCCCGTTTAATTGAAAAAATAGCGGAGCTGGTCAAAGACAAAAAAATTGAAGGTATTTCTGAAATTCGCGATGAGTCCGATAAAGACGGGCTGCGTGTAGTGATTGAGCTAAAGCGCGGAGAAGTGGGCGAGGTTGTTCTGAATAACCTTTACGCACAAACCCAAATGGAAACCGTGTTTGGTATCAATGTGGTGGCCCTGGTTGACGGTCAGCCAAAGCTGCTTAATTTATTGCAATTATTAGAGTTATTCGTTCGCCATCGGCGCGAGGTGGTGACCCGTCGCACGGTTTATTTACTCCGCAAGGCGCGTGAGCGTGGCCACGTGCTTGAAGGCCTGGCTGTTGCCATTGCTAATATTGATGAAGTGATCGCTTTAATTAAAGCCTCTCAGTCACCCAATGACGCACGTGAAGCCTTAATTGCACGTGGATGGCCCATTAATGCGGTGGCTCAATTCCTAGAGCGTGCTGGAGAAGATGCTTGCCGCCCAGATGATTTAGGTGCGGAATTTGGTTTGCGAGATGGCCAGTACTATTTATCTCACGCGCAAGCCCAAGCCATTTTAGAGCTTCGATTACACCGTTTAACCGGCATGGAGCACGATAAACTCTTAGCAGAATACGAAGATAAATTGGCTCAAATAGCCGAATACCTAGAAATTTTGGGTAATTCGAACCGCCTCATGGAAGTAATTCGTGAAGAGCTAGAGGCCATTGAGCAAGAGTATGGCGATGACCGCAGAACGGAAATTCAAGAATCCCGAGAAGATTTAACCCACGAAGACCTTATCACTGAAGAAGATCGTGTGGTCACCATTTCGCACTTGGGTTACGCAAAAAGTCAGCCTTTAGATGCCTATCAGGCGCAGCGCCGTGGCGGCATGGGCAAGGCGGCAACGTCGGTAAAAGACGAAGATTTTGTCGAACATTTATTGATTGCCAATACGCACGATTACATATTATGTTTTACCAACGTTGGTAAAGTGTATTGGTTGAAGGTGTATCAAATCCCCATCTCTGGGCGTACGTCGCGCGGCCGCCCCGTTATCAACTTATTGCCGTTGGAAGCTAACGAGCGTATTACTGCCATCTTGCCAGTAAAAGAGTTTGATGAGGATCACTTCATATTTATGGCGACGGCCATGGGTACGGTTAAGAAAACCACATTGATCCAGTTCTCGCGCCCACGTAGCTCCGGCTTACGTGCCATAGAGCTGGATGAAGGCGATGTCTTGGTAGGTACCGCGATTACCGATGGTACGTGTGACGTTATTTTGTTTGCCTCCAGCGGTAAAGCAGCACGTTTTGATGAAGGACAAGTTCGTGCCATGGGTAGAATCTCTCGTGGTGTACGTGGTATCCGTATGATGGGCGAGCAGCGTGTTATTTCGATGGTGATTCCAAAGGACAATGGCAACGTGCTTACCGTCAGTGAAAACGGTTATGGCAAGCGTACCGCTGTAGATGACTTTCCTAAAAAGGGCCGCGGTTCACAAGGTGTAATTGGTATGCAAACCACCGACAGAAACGGCGAGCTTGTAGGAGCAGTACAAGTCTTTGACGGAGACGAAATCATGTTGATTTCTGATCAAGGCACTTTGGTAAGGACGCGTGCAGATGAAGTATCGTTGCTCAGCCGAAACACCCAAGGCGTGCGTTTGATTAAAACCAAGGAGGGCGAACATATTGTGAGCCTAGAGCGCATTGAAGAGCAAGACGAAGGCGCGCTGGGCGAAGCAGACGCCGAAGAGTAAATATTGTAGGGTCAGTTTTTATTAAGCTGACCCTACATACCGTTATGCCATCAATACCACTAAATACCTAACCCCTCTAAAACTCTACCCTAACATTTGTTGAGATAGCAGCGTGACTGACAAAACTTCGGAGCAACAACAGCTACAGAAACTGCGTGGTCAAATAGATTCTATCGACGAAAAAATTGGCGCATTAATTAATGAACGAGCCAAGTTTGCGCAGCAGGTGGCTCGTGTAAAAAATCAATTCAGTGACGGTGAGCTGCCAGTTTTTTATCGGCCAGAGCGTGAGGCGCAAGTTTTACGTAAAGCAATGGCGCGCAATTCCGGCCCGCTGGCAGATGAAGAGTATGCACGATTATTTAGAGAGATCATGTCTGCTTGCTTGGCGTTAGAGCAGCCCATTCAGGTAGCCTATTTGGGGCCAGAGGGTACTTTTACCCAGCAAGCGGCGCTCAAGCATTTTGGTCACTCGGCCCACACTATTTCGATGCCGGCTATTGATGAGGTATTTCGAGAAGTGGAAGCTGGCGCGGTGCGCTTTGGTGTAGTGCCCGTAGAGAATTCTACCGGTGGTGTGGTGGCACACACCTTAGACAGCTTTATGGATTCTAACCTCAAGATATGTGGCGAGGTAGTATTAAGAATTCATCACCACTTAATGGCATCCAGTGTGACCAGTGTGGACAAAATATCTCGTATCTATTCACACTCTCAATCTTTTGCGCAGTGTAGAAAGTGGTTGGATGCCAATTACCCCAATGCCGAGCGCATCGCAGTAACCAGTAATTCAGAAGCCGCACGGCGCATGCAAAGTGAATGGAACGCGGCCGCAATTGCCGGGGAGATGGCCGCAGAACTCTACGACTTATCCGTGGTTGCCGCCAATATTGAAGACCGCCCAGATAACGCAACACGATTTTTAATTATCGGAAACCAAGCCGTCGCAGCAAGTGGAGAGGATAAAACCTCCATCGTTGTTGCCATGCGTAATGAGCCTGGCGCATTGCACCGTTTGTTAGAGCCCTTTCACAATCATGCCATTGACTTAACACGGGTAGAAACACGCCCGTCGCAAAGCGGGGTATGGAATTACGTATTTTTTATGGATTTTGTTGGCCATGAAGACGAAGACAAGGTTGCTAAGGTCTTAGCCGAAGTCAGTGCTCAAGCGGCAGACTTAAAGTTATTAGGTTCATATCCTAGAGGGGTTTTGTAATTAATGACGCAGCCAGTGCGTGTAACGCCTGTAGTGAACCAACTTGTTGTGATTGGTCTTGGGCTGATTGGCGGCAGTTTGGCGATAGCTGCTCGCGAGCGTGGCGTTGCAAAAAAAGTAATTGGTGTCGCCCGTAGGGCAGAAGTATGTACGCGTGCTATTGAGCTGGGCGTAGTTGACGAGGCAACCATACAACTGCGAGAAATAGCGCCAAGCCTAGGTCATGGGGATGTAATATTTATTGCCGTGCCCACTTTAACCGTTGCGTCTGTATTAAATGACGTGCATCGCCACGTGAGTGACGAGGTAACCATTACTGATGGTGCCAGTGTAAAAGGCAGTGTTGCCAATGATGTAAAGCGAATCTGGGGCGCAATGCCCAAAAACGTAGTGCTGGGGCACCCCATTGCGGGTTCAGAAAAAAGCGGAGTGGAAGCTGCAAACCCCACGCTTTATGATCATCACCGCGTCATACTAACGCCCTCACCAGAAACAGCCAATGTGCATACAGAACGTGTCAGTACAATGTGGCAAAGCGTTGGCGCCCAAGTGCTGCAGCTAGGCATAAAGCAGCACGATGAAATTTTAGCGGCTACGAGTCATCTTCCCCATGTTATTGCATATTCGTTGGTCGACACCTTAGCGCATGACAGTCAAAACCAAGATATCTTTCGCTACGCCGCCGGCGGCTTCAGAGACTTCACCCGTATAGCCAGCAGTGACGCTACCATGTGGCGGGATATCGTGCTGGCGAACAAGCAAGCTATTTTGGATTCAATAGATTTATTCTCTAAAAACCTCACTAGCTTACGTGCGGCCATTCATCGTGAGGACGCCCAGGATTTAATGGGCGTATTTACTCGAGCAAAGTCCGCAAGAGACCACTTCACCACTATGCTTAACCGCCGTGCCTATACCGACTCGTCTGTGAATGCGAATGTGACTTTTCGCGTAACGCCAGGTGAGGCCTTGCAAGGCACCGCGATAATGCCCGGAGATCAATCCATCTCTCACAGAGCCATTATGCTTGGCTCTATAGCAGAGGGCCAAACCCAAATTAGTGGATTTATGGAAGGAGAAGACGCGCTGGCTACGTTGCAAGCCTTTCGTGATATGGGCGTGGTTATCGAAGGTCCGCATCAAGGGTGCGTGATTGTGTATGGAGTGGGGCTTTTGGGGTTACAAAAACCGGCTACGCCAATATATGCGGGTAACTCTGGTACCAGTATGCGCCTGTTAGCGGGTGTGTTGGCAGCGCAAAATTTCAACTCACAATTGCTTGGCTCGCAAGCGTTAAACGCGCGGCCTATGACAGGTGTAATAGAGCCTCTGGTACAAATGGGTGGGCAAATTACAGGCGCCACA
>CAYZQH010000018.1:0-23083 GCA_964480055.1 uncultured Cellvibrionaceae bacterium | reverse complement strand
CCATTATTATTGGTGTGGCAGGGGCAGGGCAAGAAATTAGCACACGCCCCTTTCAGTTGGTCACCGGCCGCGTATGGCGTGGGTCGGCCTTTGGTGGTGTTAAGGGCCGCAGCCAGCTACCCGGTTATGTGGATGACTATATGCAAGGCAAGCTTAAAATTGATGAGTTTATTACTCATACCATGCCGTTTGAAAAAATTAATGAAGCATTTGATTTGCTGCATGAAGGGAAAAGTATTCGCACCGTGTTGGAATTTTAAAACCCGCGCCACTCTATTTATAAGAGCTACCTATGGTTGATATTGTAAAACGCGTTAAAGTATTTGATGGCGAGCAAATTCAGTACGAAAGTGAATCCGAGGCCCTTAACTGCACAATGCGCTTCTCTATGTTTTTGCCGCCACAAGCGGCTACCGAAGCGCTGCCGCTGTTGTGGTGGCTGTCGGGGTTAACGTGTACTGATGAGAACTTTTTTCAAAAGGCAGGGGCACAACGCATGGCGGCGCAGTTAGGGATTGCCATTGTTTGCCCAGATACCAGTCCACGGGGCTTAAATTTGCCAGGCGAGCACGACAGTTATGATTTTGGATCTGGTGCTGGGTTTTACCTTAACGCCACGCAGGCACCTTGGTGTGAGCATTATAGAATGGACGACTACATTACCCAAGAGTTACCCAAAACGGTCTATAACCTATTTAATTATAGTGGTAAGCAAAGTATTAGCGGTCATTCTATGGGTGGGCATGGCGCACTGGTACTTGCACTGAATAACCCCGGTAAATATGAATCTGTTTCTGCCTTTGCGCCTATTACCAACCCTACTGAATGTCCTTGGGGCCATAAAAACTTTACCCAGCATTTGGGGCCGGATACGTCTAGTTGGAAAGCGTATGATGCATGTGAGTTGGTTCTTTCAGAGCAATCCAAGCAGCCACTACTAATAGATCAAGGCAGTGAGGATGAATTTTTAGTAGAACAGTTGAATCCGCAAAACTTAGTGGCCGCTTGCAAGCAAGTTAACCATCCACTGCAGTATCAATTACGAGAAGGGTATGACCATAGCTACTATTTTATAAGCTCGTTTATTGGCGAGCATTTGTTGTATCACCAAAAATATTTAGGCTCAAAATAAATATTAGTTGAAACTTTTTAACGGTGGTGGGGAATAAAGGTAGAGGTATGAAGGAAGCTTCGCGGGCTAGCTCAAAGCCCGCTTAACAATTCTCTAACCGAGGCCACGTGTCGGCGGCTTACTGCGGGCCTAAACTCAGACTCTTTTAATTGCAGTTCGTACTGGCCGGTATTCATGCGCTCGAGTTTTTCTATGCGGCTTATGGCAACCAGTGCATTGCGGTGCACGCGGACAAATACGCCATCAAACTCGTGCTCTAGATCTTTTAGGGTGTCGTCAATTAAAGTCTCACCATTTTGATGCACAATGGTTACATATTTTTGGTCGGCCACAAAACAAAATACATCATCAATGGGGACAAGCTCCACGCCGCGGCGAGTTTTAGCAGCGATATTTTTGCGGCTTTGGTCGGGGTAGGCATCGGTCGCTAGCGTCGCCTGTTGTACTTTATTAACTTTTTGTGCTTTGGTCAGTGCCGCTTCCAATTGTTCTTGTGCAATGGGCTTTAATAAATAGCCAACGGCCAAGGTATCAAAGGCTTCTAAGGCGTATTCGTCAAAGGCGGTGCAAAATATCACGGCGGGGGCTTGGTCTAGTTCGGCAATACGCCGTGCTGTAACTAAGCCGTCTTCACCCGGCATACGAATGTCTAACAAGACAACGTCTGGGTCTAATTCCTGGATGGCAGCTAAGGCGCCTTCGCCGTTAACGGCTTCGCCTGCTACTTCATAACCTTCGATGTCTTCGACTAGGCGTCTGGCACGTTGTCTTGCCAGCACTTCATCATCGACGATCAAAACTCGCATCATTGTGTATCCGTAAACCAGCTGGTTGTGTTCATCAGTGCTTGTTTGGAAATACACGTTCCAAAATTGCACAAGCTCATTGGTGCTTTACAAGGCGCCCGATGTGCGCCGCTTTTATGTGGTACATTCATTAGTGTAGACCGAATCTGCCACATTCCAATGGTTTGTGCTCAAACCACTGCACAACTTTATTGCCTGGAGGGGCTGTATGAGTGATTTTTAACGCTTAGCGTGTGAAGTGTTGCGGCTTGCACGCGCAGCGGCGTGAATGCCGCTATGGGTTATTCGTGTGGATCTGGCGCGTTACTCGCCAGGGGGAAGCGCACTTTTACGGTATAAGTGGTTGCGTCTTGATTAACGTCTAGCTGCCCTTGTTGGTGGTAGTAGGCGTCTAGGCGGTGGCGAATGTTGGCCAGGGCTATGCCGTTGCCTTTGCTGGTGGCTTGGCTCTGGTCGCCTAATGGGTTACTTACTGTCACGGTGCAGGTGGTGGCATCGCACTGGACTTGCGTGCTCACCGTGCCACCTTCTGTTAATGGTTGTACTCCGTGGTAGATGGCGTTTTCTACCAACGGTTGAAGCAGCAGGCTCGGCACTTGGGCGTGCTCTGGGTATTCCAATTGCCACTGTAAGTTTAAGCGATCGCCAATGCGGACCTTCTCGATATTGGCAAAGCGCTGGCACAGCTCCATTTCACGGCTTAGAGGGATAAGGCCGGGCTCATTTAAGCTGGCGCGGAATAAATCAGACAGGTCCACCACCATTTGCTCGGCGGTTTTGGGATCAAAGTCTATTAGGCTGGCGATGGAGTTCATGCTATTAAATAAAAAATGAGGCCGTATGCGTGACTGCAGAGCTTGGATACGGGCCTTTAACTCCGCCTGCTGCTGATTGCGTACCTGTTGTTGTAGGTAAAAATAGCGCAACACAATGCCTGAAAATAACGCGGCTATAAGCATAGTGGTAAGTGCGGAATCCCAGTTGAGTACAAAATCTCCCGTGCTGACCAGGCTCCCTAAAATGCCGTAGGTGGTGGCAATGACCATGACTAAGGTGTAACTCACACAGCCGGCCACCATGGGCTTTTGTTTATCAAACCATGACCTTAGTGGGCAAAGGCATGCGGCGCTTGATAGCACAATCCATTGTGTCAACATGGAAAGCACCCCAAGTTGATACCAACTAAAGTGGGCTACCCCCATTTTAGCAATGGCCAAAGCTAGGGCCAATAGCTCACCCACCAACACCAAATGAAACACTGCTTGTACCGAGCATAAGTCTGGTAAGAAGCTTTCTTCTACGGTTAATGGCGCTTTAGAGGGCTGAGTAATACTGATGGAAGACGTTTTGCTCATGCGCGTTTGGCCTTGGGCTGAATAGGGCGGCAATTTGCTATAATCGCGCGCTTTAGCCAGTGTAGCAAACCCCAATTTGCACAAGTTAGTAAAAGCTTTGGAGCCATAAATGTCAGATACCAGTCAAACCAGCACCCTATGGGGTGGCCGCTTTACCGAGGCCACCGACGAGTTTGTCCAAAAATTTACCGCTTCTGTGGATTTTGACCAGCGCTTTTATAAGCAAGATATTGCAGGCTCCATCGCCCACGCCACTATGTTGCAAACGGCGGGTATTCTTTCAGAGGACGAAAAAACGGCCATTATTGAAGGCTTAAAAGCTATTGAAGGCGAAATAGCGGCCGGGCAGTTTGAATGGTCTGTGGCGCTCGAAGACGTGCATATGAATATTGAATCTGCACTGACGGCCCGTATTGGTACTACCGGCAAAAAATTGCACACGGGGCGCTCGCGTAATGACCAGGTGGCTACTGATGTGCGCTTATATTTACGTGATCAAATAGATGCTATTGGCGGGTTATTAACTCGCTTACAACAGGGCATTTTGCACGTGGCCGAGCGCGAAGCCAATACCATTATGCCGGGCTTTACGCATTTACAAACGGCGCAGCCAGTTACTTTTGGCCACCACTTAATGGCGTGGTATGAAATGCTCAGCCGCGATTATGGCCGTTTAATGGGGTGCCGCAAACGTTTAAATCAAAGCCCGCTGGGGGCGGCGGCCCTTGCCGGTACCACATACCCCATCAACCGCGAGATGACGTCAGAACTTTTGGGGTTTAGTCATCCTACGCGCAACTCCTTAGATTCGGTCAGTGACCGAGATTTTGCCATTGAGTTTTGCAGCTTCTCTTCCATCTTGCTGATGCACCTTTCGCGTATGAGTGAGGAGTTGATCTTGTGGGCCAGTGCCCAGTTTCAATTTATTGATTTGCCGGATCGATTTTGTACGGGTAGCTCCATCATGCCGCAAAAGAAAAACCCCGATGTGCCAGAGTTGGTGCGCGGCAAAACGGGCCGTGTGTATGGGCATTTACACAGCCTACTAACATTAATGAAGTCTCAGCCTTTGGCCTACAACAAAGACAATCAAGAAGATAAAGAGCCGCTATTTGATACGGTAGATACCGTCACTGGGTGTTTACTGGCCTTTGCCGATATGATCCCAGCCATTACTGCCAATAAACCTGCAATGTATGAGGCCGCCAAGCGCGGGTTTGCCACGGCCACCGACTTGGCCGATTACCTGGTAGTAAAAGGTATCGCCTTTAGAGACGCCCATGAAATTGTGGGTAAGGCTGTGGCGCATGGGGTAGATACGGGTAAAGATTTGTCGGAAATGACCCTAACTGAGCTTCAGCAATTTGGCAGCTGTATAGAGCAAGATGTGTTCGATGTGTTGACGCTAGAGGGCTCGGTGGCTGCGCGTGACCATTTGGGGGGTACCGCCCCCAACCAAGTGCTTAAAGCCGTAGGTACTGCGCAGGCCGAGTTGGATGCACGTAAGGCATAATGCTCAGCATGCCAACATTTAAATTTATGTTGGCATGCCAGGTTTGGTCTCTTCCCCCCTTTATGCCTTTGGCTTGTTTGAATTTTTACCTGGGTACTCGCTGAAAATTGGCGTCATATGCGCTAATATGACAGTTGCCTGCATGTTAAGTGTGCGTTTGTCTTTTGGAAGAGTCTATAGATGCTAAGTGGGGTACGTAACACCTACTCCTGAAGCTTTTATCGCAAGGCGGTGTTTGGGATAACGACATAGTCGTCGGTTAGGTCGGTTACCGGGGTAGCGACACGGCGTCAAAGTTAACCAGTAAGCCCGCTGAGTGCGGTATTACTTCCACAAATAGGCTCTGCCGCGATGGCTACCACCAGGCTTGATCAGCCCCCTAAGCATGCTGCTTCTACTGATGAGCCGGCTGCGACTAAGCGCATTCATACCCCCAGTGGCTATCTAGAGCCCCTATCCGTGCGCCACGCCCCTATGGTTTTTGACCTGGTTCATAGCAGCCGCAAGGCGCTTCATCAGTGGTTGCCGTGGTTGTCAAAAGTGCACTCCGTTCACGACATGCAAAGCTTGATTCGTAAGTTGCTAAACGATTCAGATACCCACTACGTATTATTTTTAGATGAGTCCACTGCCGCCGGTGCTGTCAGCCTCCGTCAGGGTATCCCCAACACTCAGTCTGCAATACTGGGCTTTTGGTTGGGGCAAGATTTTATGGGAAATGGCCTAATGCACGAGACCCTGCAGAGCGCTTTCGCCCATGCCTTTGACGAACTCAATTACTCGGCACTAGAAGTACACTGCCCGGTCAATAACGACACAGCTCGAAAAGTGCCTGTACGTTTGGGGTTTAAATTGGTTGGCATTACGTCAAGATCTGCGTGGTTAGCCGATCAATACGTGGATCAGGCCATATACCGCCTGACGCACGGTGCGTATCTAGCCCAAGCACACCCTCATCAAGAAGCGCCCATCACTCATTCGGGGTACCCGCACCCAGGGCTATAATTCTGCCGTTCATACGGATTTGGTCATAGGCATACAGCCAATTTTTCTGCATAATCGCTCGTCCAATTCGTGCATCCCGCACGCCCATACCCTGTCAGGTTGTTTGATTTATGAGCACTATTTTTGGCCGTATTGCCCAAGAGCTAAACATTCAAATGCAACAAGTACAAGCCGCTGTAGGTTTGTTAGATGAAGGTGCCACGGTGCCTTTTATTGCACGTTATAGAAAGGAAGTGACCGGCGCACTGGACGATACCCAATTACGTCAGTTAGAAGAGCGTTTGGTGTATTTGCGCGAATTAGAAGACAGAAGGGCGGCCATTTTAAAATCCATAGACGAGCAAGAAAAGCTCACGCCAGAGCTTAAAGGCCAAATTAACGGCGCCGAAACCAAAACTCAGCTAGAGGATTTGTACCTCCCCTACAAGCCTAAGCGGCGTACCAAGGCGCAAATTGCCAGAGAGGCTGGGTTAGAGCCCTTGGCGCAGGCGTTACTCGATGATGCAACGCTAGACCCGCAAGCGCAGGCAGAACAGTACATAAACCCAGAGCATAAAATAGAAACCGCAAAAGATGCACTCGATGGCGCCAAACAAATCTTAATGGAGAAGTTCAGCGAAGACGCCGGCCTACTAGAAAAGCTCCGCACGTTTTTACGCAATGAAAGTTATCTGGTTGCCAAGGTGATAGACGGCAAAGAAAAAGAAGGCGAAAAATTTCGAGACTACTTTGAGCACCGTGAGCCATGGGCAAAAACCCCCTCACACCGAGCCTTGGCCATGTTCCGTGGCCGTAACGAAGGCATATTAAGTTTGGCTTTGGGGTTAGAAGAAGATTTAGAACCCGGCCAAGGCCACCCGTGTGAAGGCATGGTGGCCGAGCACTGCAGTTTAAAAGACGAGGGCCGTGCAGCAGACCCGTGGCTTGGCGAAGTTGTGCGTTGGACATGGCGAATAAAATTACTTACTCATTTAGAAACCGATCTGCTGAGTGGTTTACGTGATACGGCCGAAGCCGATGCCATTGAGGTATTTGCGCGCAATTTAAAAGACTTATTATTAGCCGCCCCAGCCGGCCAAAAAGCTACCATCGGTTTAGACCCAGGTTTGCGTACCGGGGTAAAAATGGCGGTGGTGAGTGCAACCGGCCAAGTGTTAGACCACGGCGCTATATTCCCAACGCCACCTCAAAAACGCATACAAGAGGCAGAAGCCGTCTTATTGGCCATGTGCAATAAACACAACGTCGGGCTTATTGCCATTGGCAATGGCACCGCCAGCCGCGAGACCGATAAATTCGTTGGAGATTTTCTCAGTCAGCATAAAGATTTTAAAATACAAAAAGTCATGGTTAATGAAGCTGGAGCCTCTATTTATTCGGCCAGTGAATTTGCGGCCAAAGAATTCCCTGATTTAGACGTGACCATTCGTGGGGCTATTTCCATTGCACGTCGCTTACAAGACCCCTTAGCCGAGCTGGTAAAAATTGAGCCAAAATCCATTGGTGTGGGGCAATATCAACATGATGTATCTCAAACTCGATTGGGTAAATCGCTAGATGCGGTCGTAGAGGATTGTGTAAATGCCGTTGGCGTAGAGGTCAATACCGCATCTGCGCCGTTGTTAGCGCGCGTGGCAGGGTTAAACCAAACCATTGCCAATAATATTGTGGCATTTAGGGACGAAAACGGCGCACTTAAAAACCGTAAACAATTATTAAAAGTGTCGCGCTTAGGGCCTAAGGCATTTGAACAGGCGGCTGGATTTTTAAGAATCGCTAACGGCGATAGCCCACTTGATGCTTCAGGGGTTCATCCGGAGGCATATGCGGTGGTAGAGTCCATTGCAAAAAATAGCGGGCGCAACATTCAATCGTTTATGGGTGATAGCGGTTTTTTAAGAGGGTTAAAACCGCAAGACTACACCTCTTTGCAATTTGGTTTGCCGACAGTGACGGATATTATCAAAGAGCTAGACAAGCCTGGCCGAGACCCGCGCCCCGAGTTTAAAACCGCTCAATTTAAAGACGGTGTAGAGACACTAAAAGATTTAACGCTAGGAATGATTTTAGAAGGCACTGTCACTAACGTCACCAATTTTGGCGCTTTTGTGGATGTGGGTGTGCATCAAGACGGTTTGGTACATATTTCTGCCTTAAGCGACACTTTTGTAAAAGACCCTCACACGGTAGCCAAAGCCGGAGACATTGTTAAGGTAAAAGTCATGGAGGTAGATATACAGCGTAAGCGTATTGCCTTATCTATGCGTTTGAGTGACGAGCCTGGGCAAGAGCGCAGCCAAAGCCGGGGTGGCGATGCTAGACCTGCAAGCCGTAAAAAGCAAAATCAATATAAAGGCGGTGGTAAGCAAGGCGCTCAACAAGGCAGCGCTCAAAATGGCACCATGGCGGCGCTGTTTCAGAAAGCGCTAAAAAATAAAAAATGACAAGTAGTTTCGTGCAATGGATAGATGTTTGTAGTGCTTTGGGGCATCGGAGCTCTTTGACGCAATGGGCGGCGCGTTATAGCGCAAGGTGAATTTGTGACAGTGCCCTGGAGGACTGCATCAGCGATGCGTTTTTTGTGTTATCTAAATACTCGCAACCAACGCCATAAGTTGACAATGTCTGTTAGGGCACCAGCAAAATAAGTTAAGGCCGCTGCCCGAAGCACCTTTCGCACTGCCGGTATATGTTGATTGGGCACATAACCGCTTTTTAATATGGGCAATGCTTTGTTAAAGCTAGCATCGTATTCTTCGGGCAAAATGGCTACATACATCAATGCGGATGCTAACATTGTTATAACGCCAATTGCGGCAGTTATGACTATGACGTGCGGAACCTTAAAAATGATAGTAACAACGGGAATACTTAGCATTATTCCAGTGCCGAATTTTTTAATTAAAAGAGCACTGCCCAAATATTTACCTCGTAGTTGACTCACAGGTTCGTTTCTTGTGAATTGAATGGCATGCCCAACTTCGTGCGCTGCAACCGCAATGGCTGTAATGGATTTTCCATCAAATATGTTGGGGCTCAATGAAATCCGTTTACTTGTTGGGTCATAGTGATCATTGTCTTTGCTTCCAACTTCTACTGTTACATCTGCAAGATCTAGTTTTGATACTAAATGCTGTGCAAGTTGTCCGCCCGTTCCGGGTATACCTGTAATAGTTGAAGAATACTTCCACATTATAAACTTAACCCAAATAAAGGGGCCATAAAGCAAAAGCAAAAATAATATTGCGCCAAAACTGTAAATCATCTATCTCTCATCGCCATTGTGTGAGTGTGCGCGTTCGTTAAATTAGGCATCTCTGTTATCGCACTGCGACATCGTAGCCGTCGCTTAGTCAAGAAGTGAACATAGAGCCAAGCATACCAAGCATAAAGCCTAGCACGGCTCCGATTGGCGGCGTCCAATGGTTTTCAAGCTTAACCTGAGGGGCTATATCTTGAAATATTGAATAAAGAATCCCACCGGATGCAAAAAGCATTATGCCACCAATCACGTGTGGTGACCCCGATAGCCAAAGGTAACCAACTACACCAGATACAGGGCCTAGCGTCGCCATTAAAGAAAATGCCATAAGAACCTTGCTGGGTTGATAGGTAGAGGTGATGTTTAGCTCTCTATATGCGCTAAACCCCTCGGGTATATTTTGTAGAGCGATTAAGCCTGCAAGTAAGAAGGCGTTATTGCTACCCGTGGCGAATGCGGCGCCTAATGCCACAGACTCTGGGATAAAATCACAAAGCATGGCAGCCAATTGGCTTGCTGGCGTATTGTGTTTTGTAAGATAAATATCAAGAAGCATAAACCCCATGCCTCCCAATAAAAACCACAGGCACGCCGACAGAGGGTTAAGAACCTTTAAGCCGTCGGGTACAAGAACTAAGGCAACAGCGGATAATAGCGCGCCACCGCCAAAAGCCACTACTCCATGCCTCACCTCGTCCCTGCCCCACTGCTCTCTAATTTTATCAAAGCACGCAATTGCAGCGCCCAATGGCATGGTTAACCCAGCCAAAAAAGTAGATGCTATAACAATTAATAATGGGTACATTGATTAACTCGAATTGAAGATGTTTGTACACTAAGTGAAGCAATCATAGAATGGCCGTATTAGGCAGCTTGCTGCGGCGCTTTGTTGTACTTACTCTATAAATTCCATTTAAAAGCTTTATTGATAGCGATTGCCTTGATGCTTGAGCCAGCCACCCAAGTGCCTACCATTCGGGTCATGATGGGTCCAATGAACGACACCACCTTTATCATTCCACTCATACTCTCCAGAGAAAACAACCTCATCGCCTTTTTTCAGTGTTGGTATACGCGGGGCCAAGTCTATGTTATGCGCAACCAAAACAGTGAGGTCGGACGGCAGTTTTAGTATAAATTTTTGATGCCTACTTCCTTTTAAATCATCGGGTAATACTTTGATCACAAGGCCGGAGCCGGTAACCTGTACATCGCTCTTTTTATTTCTATATGCCGAATATACGTCGGAGTTGCCAACCGAATCAGGCGGGCCGAAAATATCCGGTGCATTTACGTGATTCTCAGACACGTAGTATAAAATGCCTATGATGGCGGCAATAACCAGTATGATTTTTTTCATTCTATGGGCGCAGTTCTTCTCTAAGTAAAACACCCCAATAACGAACCGTCACGAAGTGGGCAGCGTTGTGCTATTATGCGGCTATATATTATTAGTTGGGTAATGGTTTTATGGATAGTGCCAATGCCGGGAAGCGGCTAACCCCCAGTTTGATCATTAAGGTTTTTGTTTCTTGGTTTGTAAATTTCTCTTCTATAGGGTGTGGCTTTTTGTAGCTACAATTGCCATAAATCACCACTACGTGTTGCTCATTAAAAATTCTAATGCCTGTGGCGGTATTTTTAAGGGTAACCAAAGCATAGCGCTCGCCGGCCTCTGAGCTCATAAACGAGTAATCGACCAATTCAAAATCGTTTTTAGAGGGCTTTATGCGCAGGGGATTTTCGCAGTGCAGGGGCGTGTTTTTAACTGGCGTGAATTCAAAGCGTAGCGTGTGCTCTGAGCCAGGGCTTTGGGCAAAAGAAAGTACGCTTACCCCCATTATTAATATTGCAGTTGTTAAGGCACGAGTCATATAGCCTCCATGATGAGCTAGACCACGTTTTTCTATTCTGACAGCGCGACGCCATGCGTGGCGTTTCAGGATAAGAGCTAACCAGACATTGGCCAATTGTAACAGTTCCGACTCATGAGGTAGATAGCCTCCTTATGCGGCGGCCACATAAATTATTTGTGTTTCTGGGCGATTATAAGGCGAATATCCTACAAGCCCTATCGAAAACGCCCATCGCGCATTCTAGGGGCTTTGACGATAATAACTATCACAAGGACGGAGCAAGGAGGCTTTGACCGGCGAGGATTGCCGAAGGATGCGCCAAGGAGCTTTAGGATGAGGTTAAGGCGCAAAAGAAAGGAAGCACAGGAGTTAAGCCAGGGTGGTTTGAAGGTGCGGGATGCGCCATTAAGGGATTACTGGACAGTCAGGGAGTGACAGCAGGGATTAGCGCATAGGGAAGTGTGGAGCAAGGACGAATCGGCAAGCTAACAGCAAGACGGCCATCATGGAAGGTCAACCACGGATGAAATGGCCAGTTACAAAGCGGATGATAGGCTTGTGGCAAAGGTGCCACAGGGCACGGAACCAATAGGACTGCCTAAGGAAGATAACGTAAGGATACGTTAAGAAGGGATGCTACAAGGTAAAGTAAGGAGCAGGAAGGGAGCCAGGGAGGCGTAAAGGAGAGGTAACAAAGGGGTAAGGAGCAGTTAACAAGGATGTGTTGAAAGGAAGCAACAGGATTGCACAGGCGTGTAAACTCAGGATGAAGCTACTAAAAAGCCCCGGTTGGGGCTTTTTGCGTTTCTGGGTGGGCGCAAACTACGTTAAACTCTCTCTACTTCAACCTAATCACACGCCGAATGAAAACCCTAGAGATCCTCACTGCAGAAGAAGCCCAGTTGGCACCAAAGTTTAAAGCCCTAAAGCTCAAGGAGCTTGAGCGCCACGCACAGAAAATTTTATTGAAAAAAGCCAAAGTAGAATATAGCAAGGTGTTGGAGCAAGTTATAAAAGCCATGCCCAAACTAGAAGGCAATACTGCAGAAAAGTATCAAGTGGTGCAATCTATTGTGTACGGCTACTTTAGTGAATTTGCGGGTACACAAGAAGAGGCCAAAAATATTGTAGAGCGCCTTACGGTTATGCTTATGGTTATTATTGCTAAGAAGTTTGAGCGTATACATAACGCTTAGTGACGTTCCTATCCTGTAGAGTTAGTTTCATAATGACCGCAAACTACCTACTAAGCGTAATCATTTGGTCATTGCGGCTAATTATATTGGGTCATCACCGTGGGCTACCGCATTTGGTAGCCATGTTGCTAGGGCTAAAGTGATATTTTAGCGCGAGAGTTTGCGCAACCTGTAAGGCTTGGCCGTGTTTAATGCATTCAATTTTATGGTATTGGGATAATAGTATGAAGCAAACGTGGCGGTGGTTTGGCCCTAAAGACCCAGTCACCCTAGAAAAAATAGCCCAAGCAGGGGCTACGGGTATTGTTAGTTCACTACACCATATTCAAACGGGGGTAGCATGGCCCAAAGAGGATGTTACCAGTATAAAAGCAACAATTGAGCAGGCTGGCCTCACCTGGGATGTGATAGAAAGTATCCCAGTGCACAATAATATTAAATTACGGTCCGGTAACTTTGAGCAACAAATAGAAAACTACAGGGCATCAATTCAAGCCGTGGGCGCGGTAGGCATAAATACCGTTTGCTATAACTTTATGCCAGTAGTGGATTGGACCCGTACCAGCCTAAATTACAGGTTGAAAAATAACGCCCAAGCTTTGCGTTTTGATATAGCAGATTTTGCAGCGTACGATTTATTTATATTAAAGCGAAAAAACGCCCAGTCTAGTTATAGCCCTGACGTATTGGCACGCGCAGAAAGTATTTACCGCAAAATGAATACCCAAGCGCAAGAACAATTAGAGCAGAATATTATTGCCGGTTTACCGGGTGGGGAGGGTTCTTACACACGTGAGGCCATTCGTGCCATTATTCAACAGTTTATTGATTTGGGAGAGGCGCAGTTTCGTGAGCACCTGATGTTATTTTTAGAGTCGGTAGTCCCTGTAGCCGAAGATGCCGGAGTAAAATTATGCATTCACCCAGACGACCCTCCGTTTAGCCTATTTGGTTTACCCCGTGTGGTATCTACCGCCGACGATGCGCGTTTGCTATTGCAGCGTGTGCCCAGCCCCAGTAATGGCTTAACGTTATGCGCAGGCTCTTTTGGCGCCAGGGGCGATAATGATTTAATTGCCATGGTGCGTGAATTTGGCCCCAGTATTCACTTTGTGCATTTGCGTAACGTAAAACGTGAGAGCGACGGTTCGTTTTATGAGGCCGATCATTTAGTGGGTGATACCGATATGGTGGGTTTGGTACAAGCGCTGCTGGATGAGCAAAACCGCAGGCAATCTGAAGGGCGGGAGGATGCCTTAATACCCATGCGGCCCGACCATGGCCACTTAATGGCCGATGAGCAAACGCAAAATAATGTTAACCCGGGCTACTCATATGTAGGGCGCTTAAAAGGCCTGGCGGAACTGCGCGGAGTGATGGTTGCGTTAGCCAGTTTACCGCGCTAGCGCCCTCACATAATTCCATGTATTTATGTAATTTTTTGCCAAACCAAAAGGCGATTGTTTGCAGGCATGGGGTTGTCTTTTAATAGATTTAAGCCAACACTTTCAGCAATTTGATTAACCGCCTCAAAATCCCGAATGCCTTGCTCGGGGGTTTGCTGTTTTAGCCATTGGTCAAATTTGGCATTACTGGGGCTAGTAAATTGGCCGTTGTAATTCATTGGCCCGTACAGTGCAAAAACTCCTTTGCTAGGCAAGCTCTCGCCAGTTTTTTTTATCATCCGTTGGGTAACATCCCAAGGCATAATATGTGCGGTGTTTGCACTATATACAGCGTCATACTCTAGGCTTGGCCAATGTCCGGTAACATCTAAGGTAATGGGCGCTTGCAAGTTGGCTTGGGGGTGGGCGTCTAACCATTGATGAATACCAGGATGGTTGGCTTCGCGGTCAGAGGTGTGCCAAGTAAGGTGCGGTAAATGCTGAGCAAAATATACCGCGTGCTGGCCCGTGCCACTGCCAATTTCTAGCACTGAGCAGGCATCTTTAAAGACGCCTTTTAACACCTTTAGAATGGGGCCTTTATTGTTTTCACAAGCTTGTGAGAAAGGTAAGTTTGTCATTGGCGGTCTCTAAAGGGCATTGAGTAGCTGTGCCGAGCACTCAGTTGTAAATTAAACTGCCGATTTAGTAAATGGAATTAAAGGCTTGTCGTCAAGTTGGTTGCGTAAATTACTTTCAAATACAGTCCATGAGAGCTTATATTTTTTACAAAGTTTTTTAAGTTTTTTGAGGGTTTTCTTTGCCTTTTTGAATTGATTAGCTTTGGTGTAAACCAAATACCGTGTTTCGTAAAGGCTTACTGGGTCCAAATAGTTCTTCCCTTTTATAGAGTCGACTAATTCCACAGCACTTTTTATAGATGAGGGTATAGCGCTTTTCGGTAAAGCAAGAGCGCGGGCGTATTCTAGCTTGCCCCTCGCGTCGCCAAGGTCAGAGGCTTGTTTCAAGCGGGCCACACCTTTAAGTACTTGCTCGGGTGAGTCACTAAGCATATCGCGCATGCCTAGATAGATTAAGGCTGCAGGTAGATTATCTTTTGCCGCTGACTCCATCCAAAAGTGGCTTTTGGCTTTATTCGTTTTGCATTGTTGGCCATAATGTGTCGCCAAGCCAATCTTATACTTGGCTTGAGGTAAACCATCCATGGCAGATTGAGTATACCAGTGCGTTGAGGAGTCTAAAGTATTGGCCTGCTCAGCGGTAACGTAGCTTTTAAGCGTTGATAACGCTTGGGCATACTTATAACGGTCAAGGCTACTCCCTTTTAGTGCTTTAGTTTTAAGTTTTTCTATATGCTTGTAGACTTTTTGATGCTTTATTTCAGTGCTCTCTATAATAAAATTAAAGCGGTGACGTATATCAAATTGTTCAACAGGGTTACCGTTTTCTGTGGCTACGCCATACAGAATTTTACGGGCTGCTTCAAGCGCGGGGTTCTTAAGTAGAGAACTCGTGTACGCAGGGATGTTAAAATTTTTGGCTCGCCCATCCATGCCTACATCAAAATTAACATCAACGGAACCTCGAACGCCGGTCTGTAAGGCCCTATAGGGGTACGTGGGCTGAATCACTCTGATCGGGATAATTTCTTCGTAAGATGAGACCGTCGCCCCTTTGTCAGGCGTTAATGGGTGTATTTTTTTTAGAAGCGCTTTATCGCCTATTTCTGCTTCCAGTTTATTAAATAAGATAATGGCTTTGGCTTTTTGTGCGTCATTCATTGCAGCAAATAATTGATCGGCAGAGTCTTTAGCTGAAGGCTCGCCTTTTGAGGCAGCTAATTTAAACCAAGCATAAGCACGAAGGTGGTTTTTTTTAGTGCCTTCTCCATTAAAAAAGCATAAGCCTAGGTAAAATTGCGCCTCTTTATTACCCAAAGCTGCAAGTTCTTTAAATTGCTCAATGGCCAATGTAAATTGTTTTTGATGGTAATTGTAGTGAGCTTGCTCAAATCTAGCCGCGTTTGCAAAAGCACAAGCAAAGACTAAAAACACAATTGAATATTTTATTGGGGTTAGCATGTGGTTTGAACTCTTAATGCTTGGTGATTGTAAAGTTTTTTGAGCGGGAGATTATTTTTTTAATTGGATGGTGGGTGCTAAAAACCAACGGTTGACCATTCAGGGTAAGCTGATATTGATGCCGCTCCTCAATGCTTTGAATGTACTTTAGGGTCAATTCAATTTGGGTATATTTGTCAAACGCGGTATGCATTTTCCAATGATCTAAATACCCGTCGTCATCTTTCACAATGATAAGTGCTGTGGCAGGTGCGCACTCGTCTCCTGCCTTTAATTTAATACGTGCGGCAGCAGGTGTGCGAGTTGTAGTCGATTCAAGTGATAGGTATTCAACGTCATTAATGACTGGTGTTGGCTCTAGGGTATAGCGGTGAACTTGTGTGTTGTTTTGGCTTGGTGTGTTGGCGCAACCGTGCAGTAAAGTGATTAATAAACCAAAAACTATAAGTGCTATTGGGTGCATATGCTCTCCGTTTCATATGGTCGGGTGGGTTTCTATGGGGTTAAGCTTGTATGAGTGTTTTTACGCCACTCGATACAGTAACTAGAATCCTTACGAGGGTATCAAGAATCCAATGAATAGTCCAAGCGCTCGCACTAGGATATCAGCGTCGATAGCACTTCCAATTTGGCCGGGTCTTTATCCACAAACCGGGCAATGACGCGAATGGTTTGGCTTTCGGGGTTAAGCTCTGCGGCGGCAATGGAGTGTATATACGCATTGAGTCGTGCTATGGCCTCGCCGTTAGGTCTAATAAGGTCCACAGAGGCTTGCTCAAATACCGAGGGTATTGTTTCTGGCCGCTCAAAAGTGACGCATATAGCCTGCAAAGACAACTCTCTAATTGAGCACTCACAGGTAGTGTGCGGGAAGCGTAAATATGCATTGCCCTCAAAGCTGAAAGTGGGCTTTTTGGCCGCGCTTTTTTTGGTTTTGGTGGTAAGGTTGGCCGCAGACGCTGCAGTAGTTGAGGTAGGGGCCGCAGTGCTCTGAGCCTTGCCGCCTGTTAATACATCAATAGAGCCAAAAGCCGTGCCACGGTTGGAATTGGCCGGGCTTTTATTAACGTCATGGCCTAAGCGTTTAAGCTGCTTGGCAATTTTGCGTGTCAGCTCTTCGGCGGTAAAAGGCTTAGAGATATAATCATTTACGCCCGCTTCTACAGCCTTCATTACGTGGTTTCTGTCGCCGCGGCTGGTGACCATAATAAACGGGGTGGAGATAAAATCCGGTTGCTCGCGCACCCATTTAAGTAGCTCGTCCCCACCCATATTGGGCATCTCCCAGTCAGAAAGAATGAGGTCGGGCTTTTTAGATTTGATGATACTGCAAGCTCGGGTGCCATCTGGTGCCTCTAATATCTCCCCATCAGGGATCAGCTGACGCAGCGTGCGCTTGACCATGTCGCGCACAAACGTGGCGTCGTCCACTATTATCACCTTTAAGGCCATGCATCGGTCCTCTTGGCGCAGCCGGAGTTATTCTTTGCGGGTAAATACCCACTTAGACTCGCCAGACATGGCTGCGTTGTATTGGTACCCGCCCCAATCAAAGGCTTTGAGGTCGCGGGGGTTTGTCAACTGGTTCTTTATAATATAGGCGCTCATTAACCCTCTTGCCTTTTTCGCAAAGAAGCTAATGATCTTGTAGTCACCGTTTTTCCAGTCTTTAAACACCGGCTCTAGTACTGGGGCTACCAGTTCTTTGGCTTTTACTGCCTTAAAGTATTCGTTAGAAGCCAGGTTAACCAGCGCTGGAGCCTTGGTTTTGCGCAGTTGAGCGTTTAGGGCTTCGGTAATGATGTGCCCCCAAAACTGGTATAGGTCGCTCCCTCGCGGGTTGTTATAGCGTGTACCCATCTCAAGGCGGTATGGCTGCATTAAATCTAAGGGGCGAAGTAACCCATACAGGCCAGACAGTATTCGTAAGTGCCCCTGGGCAAATTTGAAGTCTTCAGCGCTAAAGGCACTGGCCTCTAACCCTTGGTATACATCCCCGTTAAAGGCCAATACCGCAGGGCGTGCATTACTCTTGGTAAAGGGCTGCTGCCAAGCTTGAAAACGCTCGTAATTGAGCTGCCCTAGTTTATCGCTGAGCTTCATTAGGCCACTGACTTCGTGCGGGGCTAAGGCCTTTAAGCCGTCAATAAGCTCTTGCGCATCATTGAGCAATGCCGGTTGCGTGGCACGCACTTTAGGCATGGGGGTGTCGTAGTCTAAGTTCTTGGCTGGGGAGATTACCGCTAGCATAGTGGGAGTCGCTTATTCGGGTTGAAGAATGGCTTGCCACCAATTAAGAGGCGTGGTGCCATCGGTAGGGTCGTATACATTGCCGTACATCCATTGGCTGGTTTGACCGTTCGTATGTTGGTTTAAGATCTCTTCAATGGCATTAAAGCCACAGCTAACATGAATTGAATACACCAATATGCGTTCGGCTTCTGTGTCCAGTGCGCCGCCCAGTTTTTCTATTTGTGGTGTGATTTTGTCGCTTAAGGTTGCCGTATCTTGCCGGCTAAACACACGGATACATAAATTTCCGCTGTGCTTAATAACCTCAAATTGCTTGGTATCTTTGTTGAGTTTAATAAGGTCACCACTGGCGATTCCTTTAACAAACGCAGGGGATTTAACCAATGTGCATTGGTTCTTATCATCTACAGAAACTTGTAAACGTTCCATTACGGGCTGGCCATTGGCATCAGTGCCCGCTAAGATCTCGATCACTTGTAAGGCTTGCATAGTTCTCTTTGGCCCTGGTGGGCCACTGTCTTGTGTGGTTGATTTTGTCCTAAATGACGTCAACCAGCCGGGGGCTTAGTAAAGTCGGTTTAGGGCGCGTCATTGTACTTGCTGGCCGTCTTCAAGCGTAATTTTTTATCTGTTGCTGAGGTAGGAGCAAGGCTTACTGTGCGGTGTGGACGTAAACCACATGGGTGTTAGCCTATGCTTCAGTAATCAAACCTTAAGGATTAACCATGAGAATGATCAAGGCGTATGTGTGTGTGATGGCCCTTACTGCCGCTGTCGCGTGTAGTGTTAACCCCGTCACTGGGGAGAAAGAGCTAACGTGGATGAGTGCCTCCCAAGAAGTGGCCACCGGGCAAAAGCAGTACATTCCTTACCAGCAGCAGCAAGGCGGTCGCTACATGGTGGACCCAGAGGTTAACCTGTATGTTCAGCGTGTGGGTCAAAAGCTGGCCGCAGTCAGTGACCGTAAGGATCTGCCCTACGAATTTGTGGTGCTAAACAACGGCACACCCAATGCCTGGGCGTTACCTGGTGGGAAAATTGCCATCAACCGTGGTCTGCTTATGATGCTGGATGACGAGGCGCAATTGGCGGCAGTTTTGGGGCACGAGATTGTACACGCAGCTGCGCGCCATACTGCCAGGCAAATGACACAAGCCACGTTATTGCAAGCTGGGGTAATGGTGGCGGGTATTGCTGCTCAAAAAACCGACTACGGTCAATGGATAGCCGCTGGCGCCGGCTTGGGGGCAAACTTGTGGCAAGCCCATTACGGGCGTGACCAAGAGTTAGAAGCCGATAAGTACGGCGTGAAGTACATGGTAGATGCCGGTTACTCACCGAAGGCGGCGGTGGAGCTGCAACAAAAGTTTATGGCGTTATCCAAAGGCAAGCAAAGTAACTTCTTTAATGACCTATTTGCTAGCCACCCTCCATCGTCTGCACGGGTAGAGCGCAACCGAGCCCTAGCGGCAGCGCATAGCGGTGGCGCGCGTAATAAAATGGCTTATGAGCAAGCTGTAAAACAAATTAAGCAAGACAAGGGCGCGTATAGCACTTATCAAGCGGCTATTGCCGCAGCCCAAAAAAAGGATTTGAAGTCTGCGCGGGCACAGATTGGTAACGCCATTAAGGCGCAACCTAACGAGGCGCTGTTTTACATTACCCAAGGTCAGTTGAACCTGGCGGATAAAGCCACCGCTGCGGCCCAAAAATCTTTTGCTAAAGCGGTTCAGTTGAACCCAGAGTATTACATGGGGCATCTGGGGTTGGGCATGGCCTATAAGGCCAGCAAAAAACACACTCAAGCCAAAGCGGCGTTGGTTTCCAGTATGAAAATTCTGGCCACACCAATTGGTGCATACCATCTAGGGGAAATATCCCTCAGTGAGGGGGATGGCGCCCACGCTAAAGAGTATTTTACTTACGCTGCTCAGGGCTCTGGCCAAGTAGCGGAGGCTGCGAAAGCGCAGCTGGCTAAGCTTAACCCAGCGCCAGCGCAGGCACCCCAATAACGCAGGTGTAGCAAGCGCCTTAGTTGGGCGAGCAGCAGCGTACAGGGTAATTGTGTAGAGTGTGTAACACGTTGGCGTAGGGCTATAAGCTGGCCGTACGCCACGACGTGCAGGGCGCTTGAACTTTATCAAAGTGCCCACATCTATATCTACGCTTAAAAGCCCACCGTTACCCTCACCCTTTGAATATATTGAAAGATCAGTTAGGAGGCACTTACGTGATTTCGGTTAATCAATTAAACCGTGCTTATGGCGCTCTTCAGGCAGTCAAGGACGTTACCTTTTCTATTGAGCCTGGCGAAGTGATTGGCTTGCTTGGGCCTAATGGCGCGGGTAAAACCACCATAATGAAAATGCTGTGCGGCTATATAGAGCCAAGCGCTGGTACTTTATCTGTGCATGGCATTGACGTGGCAGCAGAGCCCAAGACAGCTCAGGCCATAATTGGCTACCTTCCAGAAAGCCTCCCTGTTTACCCCGAAATGACCGTAGCGGCCTATTTAAAATATGCCGCGGGCTTGCGCGGTGTTGAAGCGCAAAATATTCCGTCAGAGGTTAAGCGCGTAATTGATGCCACTGAGCTAAACGTAAAAGCGTTGGATAAAATTAGCTCGTTATCCCGCGGTTTAAAGCAGCGAGTTGGTGTGGCGCAAGCACTTTTGGGTAACCCAAAAGTTTTGGTGTTAGATGAACCCACCAATGGGTTAGACCCAACGCAAACGCAACATATGCGCGCATTAATTCGCCGTCTTGCAGAGCATGCTACCGTGATTTTATCTACCCATATATTAAGTGAGGTGGAGGCCGTGTGTGACCGCGTTTTAATGGTCAATAACGGTAATTTGGTCTTGGATGAAAAGCTAGAGAGCATTCAAAAAGGTAGTACGTTAGAGGTTAAAACCAATTTGCCCGAAGAGACTGTTTTGGCCGCATTGTTAAAATGGAAAGATTTAAACATAGAGGTAACTGCGCTAAACGGCGTGACTAGCATATCCATGCCTGTGGAGCCCCTGCAAAGCCAAGCGTTTACTGCCGAGGTGGCCCGCGCCATCACTGTAGAAAAGGGCGATTTATACCACTTGGCGGTTCAGCACCGCAATTTAGAAAGCCTGTTTAAAGAAGTAAATACCCAAAAAGAGGAGGCCGCAAATGCAGCCTAATCCTACCCCTAATAATGCACTTTGGCGGATAACTCGCAAAGAGCTAAGCCAGTTTTTTAATGCCCCAATTGCGTGGTTATTTTTGGCGGCATTTTTATTAGTGACGTTGTTCATCTTCTTTTGGGTGGAGTCATTTTTTGCACGCAATATTGCGGATGTACGCCCGCTGTTTGAATGGATGCCGCTATTGCTGATATTTTTATCCGCAGCGTTAACCATGAAAATGTGGAGCGAAGAGCGAAAAAGCGGCACCTTAGAATACGTGCTTACGCAACCGGTACCTCTTTGGCAGTTTGTTGTGGGGAAGTTTTTGGCGTGCTGGGCGCTTTTGGCGCTGGCGTTGGTTTTGACCTTACCCTTGCCCCTTACTATTACCCAGCTGGGCGTGATTGATTGGGGGCCAGTGATCAGCGGCTATATAGCAGCGCTATTACTTGGGGGCGCCTATTTGGCCATGGGGCTTTTTGTCTCTGCGCGGTGTGACAACCAAATTGTGAGTTTAATTTTTACCGTGGCTTTAGCTGGCGCCTTTTATTTGCTGGGTGCTGGCGTGTTAACGGGTTTGGTGGGGAATGATGTAGCAGATACCATGCGCGCGTTTGGTACAGGCTCGCGTTTTGAATCTATTACCCGTGGGGTATTAGATGTAAGAGATTTATACTATTACATCAGCTTGATTGTAGGCTTTCTTGCACTCAATGTTTATTCGTTAGAGCGCGGCCGTTGGGCGGCTACCGGCAACCCAAATCATCATGGTGCTTGGCGTATAGCAACGGCAATGGTGGTGGTTAATGCGTTATTTGCCAACGTATGGTTAAGCCAAATTCACAATGCTCGTGTTGATACCACCCGTGGTGGTATGTATTCAATATCCTCCGCTACGCAATCATATTTAGCGCAATTACAAGAGCCGCTTTTAATTCGCGGATATTTCAGTCAAAAAACACACCCGTTGCTTGCGCCTTTAGTGCCACAAATGCAGGATTTACTGCGCGAGTTTCAAATTGTGGGTGACGGCCGCGTGAATGTGGAAGTGATAGACCCAACGCAAAACCCGGAGCTAGAAGACGAGGCCAATGCACATTACGGCATTCACCCAACCCCATTTAGAGTGAATGACCGTCATCAAGCGGCGGTGGTTAATTCTTACTTTGATGTACTCATTCAATACGGGAACGAGCATTATGTATTGGGGTTTAATGATTTAATTGAGGTTAAATCCCGTGGCGAAGGTAACCTAGATGTACTTTTGCGCAACCCAGAATACGATATAACGCGCACCATTAAAAAAGCGTTATACGCCTTCCAAGCCGGTGGCGATATTTTTGATGTGATTGAAGAGCCGGTTTCAATTACAGCCTATGTGTCTGAAGATGGATTATTGCCCAAAGAGTTGGTGGGGCTTAAAAAATCCTTAATAGATGAAGTGAACAGTTTGAAAGAGCGTGCTGGTGAAAAGTTGCAGTTTTCATTGGTGTCGCCAGAGGCTCATGATGGTGCAGAGGCTAAGCGCATAGGTGAGCAATATGGTTTTGCACCTATGGCTGCCGGCCTGCTGGATCCACAACAGTTTTATTTTTATGTGGTGCTGGGGCAAGGCGAGCAGTTGATGCAAATTGACTTGGGCGACTATACAGACGGAATATTGCGTGACAGTATCAGCGCTGGGCTAAAACGTTTTGCCAAAGGGTTTACGCGTACCGTGGCGCTGGTCACACCCAAGCCCAGCGTGCCCCCTCAAATGGCCATGCAGATGGGCCAGCCACCAGAAAACTTACCGCGCTTTGACGCCCTCCATCAAATGTTAGGGCAAGACTACAACGTTATTGATGAAGATTTATCTGACGGCCAAGTCAACCCATCGGCAGATATATTAATTTTAGCGGCGCCTAAGTTGAATGATGACAAAGCACGGTTTGCTTTAGACCAATTTGTAATGCGTGGTGGCACGGTATTATTGGCAAGTGCGCCCAACGCGGCAACCATTACCCGCGACTCATTAACCCTAGATGCCTACGACAGTGGCTTGCAAAAATGGCTTACACA
>CAYZQH010000017.1:0-23990 GCA_964480055.1 uncultured Cellvibrionaceae bacterium | reverse complement strand
ACGTTGATATTTACGCCTTTTTCATTGACTAAACGATGACGAGAACTGACGTTAGCTTAAAAAAATACTGCGTTTTATACCCGTACTAGGCCGCTATTAGGGTGTCGGTTTTGGTCAGTTAAGCAATATTAATGTCACCACACTGAGCAATGCAAACAATACCAAAAGTGGTAAACCCGTACAAAGCGGCAAGCCGCCGTATGGTTGCTTTATGAGCAAACAACAACTCAATCGTGTTATGGGTTGAAACTAAGGGTCAAGCAAAACAGGCGTGTGTATTTTCTGGTGGGTGCTCGACCAATTTATGATAAGTAAGTTGTGATTTTTCCACACGACCACTGGTATTTTTTCACAGAGTAACAACTCAGTTTCTAGCATGATGACTCAGCGTAGAATTTTAAACGCAATTTAAATACATCGTGGAGAGACTATGAATATTTCAAAAATCATTTTTACCTTTACTGTATGCGTTGTTATTGTTTCTAGTGCATGCACTTATTCACCCGAAAACTACGATTGGGGTCAGGGGAGAGCTATTGAGTTTAACGGCTTTGCTCAAAACCCTTCGGCCACCATTGAAATTCAGGTGTACCATCAGCGTGATGGAGTGTGGCATACCTTGCACACAGCAACTTCATCTACAGTGGCCACTACACTTGCTGGCGATAGTTTATATAGTTGGGATGCCCAATTAAACTTTAACGATGTACCCGAAAGCGCCTGTTATTGGGGTATTCCAGGTAGTTGCGTTATATCTGCTGGTGTCGCTCACGCAAAAATACGGTTTAAAGAGATAGGCAGTGATCTACCATTTTTAGTTACCTTTGATGAAGGTGGGGTAGAGTGCGTGCTAGAGGAAATGACCAACGGGTCTTCGTGGATATCTGCTGGAGCTACCTGTGCTAGTGAGGACACACCTGTTTTGACTTTGCCTCTGTTGACTTAGGAGTTGTAATCCTCCACAGAGCGTATTAGTTACAATTTAACTGCGCCGCGTTTTTGCCAACGCCCACAACACTTTCTAAATGGTCTTTAACGCATTGCGCCGAGTTTGGGTTATAGCTATATGACACTTCAGAGGTGAAGCTAGCTGTGGATCTCCAGTCATCTGCGTTGATGCCGCCGCTACCCGGGCTGGTCCAATTTATATTGTAAGTTGCGTTATCTGCTGCGCTGGTTAAATTGTTGTTACGCAGTTGCCAGTTGCCACAATGTGCAGTATCAAAACGACAGGTTACTGGGTTAGCGGCATCCTCAAACCAGTTATTTTCAATGAGTGCTTTACCGCCGGTACGTACATTAATACCAGAGCCGGTGATGTTACTGTAGTAATTGTTGTAAACGTGAATAAAGCCGCTGCGTTGCAGTGGTAGCCGTCCATTCACATTACGATAAAGGTTGTGGTGAAAGGTAATTTTTCGATTATATGTATCTGATTTACTAAACCCATCAACCCCTACCTTCTTTGAGTCGTGAATATAGTTGTAAGAGATGGTTATATTCGTAACTCGCTTTTTAATATCCAGGGCAGCTTCAAAGGTTAAATCGCCATCCGGTGAGCCATTGCACTCATTATTTACGGCAAAAAGCTCGTTGTGGTCGATCCAAAAATCGGATACTTCTTTTTTATCAGATTCAATGCGAATCATATCGGCATCATTTTTGGCACTGGCTAAGGCGCCTATTTTCATATTTTGTACAATCACATTAGATGATTTATTAATACGAATGCCAAAGTTAGCAGAGGAGCCATCAGTACCAACAATGGTTAAGCCCGCGTCATAATCTTTTATTTGTACGTGCCTATATTCATCACCCCAATGCCCCTTTGGGCAGTCGCCGTTTTGGTCTGCGGTATGATCATTGATAATTTGATTGATGCGGTCATCTTCGTTGCCGCTGTAAACAATCATAAAAGGTGTGTCGCCATCGGTGGCTTCATCTACATGGCTAATCAGAGTTTGCAAACTGCTGGCATAACGCACTTGAGCACCCGTGAGGGTGCTACCGGTAATCTTACCGGCATTGTTATAGATGGGTAAGCCACCGCCAGTGGGCTTTGCAAAGCCGCCATCGGTAGTGGATGAGGTGCTACCGATGATGGGTGAACTACTTGAGCCAGAAGAGTTTGGAGACGACGAGCTAGAGCCACCGGGCAGAGTATCGGCAGCACCACAGGCAGCCAAACTTGCGGTTACCACTGCTGCCCACAAAACCTTATCTATATTCATAGGTATAAACCTAACTGACTTAAGAACATCTAAAAATGCGCTTTTTTATTCGATTACTGCGCCAGTTCCGTCTTCAAATCCTCATAAATTAAAGGATCAATTTGCACAGTTTACTGCCCATAAGCTGCGGTATCCCGGGCGGTACTTTCTTGCACTCAAACAAAAATTACTATTGTTAGAGACCCCTTAAATAATGACCGTTCGAAGTTAGTGGTACAAATAACTTCGCGAACAGCTTTAATAAGGTTAAACATTGATCTATTCGAGCGAAAACCAAATTATCTAAGCTACATAAAAGGATACACGTACTTGTTGGTGGATAAAAGGCAGTTCATTGTGGGCGCAGGGCTGTTTATAAACCGAGAGCCGATGATTAACAGCGAGGTTTTGTGCGTACTATCACTTTTGGGGGTAAGCATTCACGTATGATACGTGCAGAGAGTTTAGTGAGGTGCGGCGTGAATAGAGTTCAACTATTAATATTAACGGCCTTTATTGCTGTGCTAGCGGCCTGTGGAGGAGACACCAATGGGCCCTCTTCTTCCAGTTCAAGTTCATCGTCTTCCTCAAGTAGCACCTCGTCTAGCAGTAGCTCTAGTAGCTTAGGGCGTGTTGCGGTTTTGCCTAAACACTTTCATGAAACCGGAGGCTTTGCCACGCAAATGGAAGCGGGCCTTGGTGGCAAGGTTATAAAAGTCACTAACTTGAATAAAAGCGGTGCTGGCTCTTTAGCGGCTGCGTTGAGTGCATCTGGGAAGCGCTTGGTGGTGTTTGAGGTGGGCGGCGTTATTAATATGGAGGGTGACCGATTAGTCGTTAATAACGGCGATGTTACCGTAGCAGGGCAAACTGCACCGGCTCCAGGTATTACTATTATTCGTGGGACACTACAGGTTAAAGGTAATAATGTGGTTGTATCTCATGTTGCAGTGCGCCCTGGTGATGCGGATGGCGGCGAACCTGACGGCATAGAAATTAGCGGCGCTAATGTGGTGATGAACCATGTTAGCGCCACTTGGGCCATTGATGAAGGCCTTACTATCAAGCAAACCAACAATATCACGCTATATAAATCGGTTGTTTCTCAACAGCTTTCGCATTCTACCCATTCAAAGCCCGAGCACTCAAAAGCCATTTTAATTTATCGTGGCTCCACTAATATTTCTTTGATTGGTTGCCTATTTGCGCATAACTCCATGCGTAACCCCCGTATTTCCGACGGTAAGGTTTTAATGGCCAATAGTGTGGTTTACAACTGGGGTGAGGGTAAAGATGAGTACCAGGGCGATACGGCAGATTATAATTTTGTGGTTCACCTTGGGGATAATGGCGAGTCAAACCAAATACCAGAAGTCAGTTTTGTGGGTAACGTGGGGCTTTCTGGCCCAGATAGTAAAGCACAGCATTTTTTAATGGGCCATAAAACTGAAAAGGGTAAAGCCTATATGTTGGATAACACCATTCTAGATAGGGCAGGTAACGGCTTGTTTGTGGCGGACGATAAAATCATACCCTTAGATAAGCCCCCCATCTGGCCTCAAGGTTTTACCGCGCAACCGGCAAACGAAAGCTTATATGAAGTGTTGCGTACAGTTGGCCCGCACCCAGGCCACCGTGGCGGAGTCACTACACAAATTGTAAACTCAGTTGCAAACGGTAACGGTAAAATTATTGATTCTCAAAAGGAAGTGGGCGGCTACCCTGACTATGCCGCAACAAAAAGGCCTGTGAATGTGCCCGACGGCGCAACGGCACGGCGCGCTTGGTTAGATGCTCTAGAAGACGAAATAGCGGTTGATACATCGATGGACCTTTCGCCGCTATATGGTCGTGTTGGCTCTGCCGCTACGGATAAACTACGGTCACTACAATGAGTATGGTGTGCGCAGTAACCCTCCTATTTAACATGTCTAGATGCTCTCATTCTGGCATGTTAAATTTTTGCAAAATGATGATGCTTCAATTAGCGGAGTATAAATAAGCGTTCTCTATATATAAATCTTAGAATAAAGTATCGAGCCAAGCGAAAGCTTGAATTTATAGCACTGAAAGCTGTCCTCTCATTCAAGGGATTCGGAAGTAAGAATCGCGTAAACGCCGACAAAAAGGATACAGGTGAATACAGTGCGCACACTATTTAGTTGTTTAATACTACTAAGCATAGTTTTAATGAATGGTTGTGGCGCAGAGGACCTTCGTTACCTCGAGCCAAACCCATTGGCATCAGATGTTTCATCGCCTCCGCCCGAAGCACTACCGTTTATTTCAATTACTGATGAGTATGAGTATTTGAGCATAACCGAAGAAAATACTTACGCTGAGTCAGACCGTTTTCGTATCTATTACAGCACGCCAGACTCAATAAAGCATTACGCGCCCTTATCAGAAGAGGCACCAGAGGACATTGAGTTGGCGCTTGAATACTTGGAAGGTGCCTATGAGTATTTTGTAACCGACTGGGGGTTCCGCTCTCCCGGATTGTCCATATATAGCAATATGGGCCCCTATTTTAAATTGAATATTTATGCCTTGAGCAAACATAAAACGGGCGGAAAATTTGAATCAGACGCACGTTCTGGGCTTGGGTATATTAGAACTACACAAGGGGATGAAGAATATGAGCGTATTATATCTACTCCGGAAATACTAATTCATGAGTTTGGTCACGCGTTAACTTATAGTGAGTACAACTGGAATAGTCAAAACAGAACAAAAGCTTGGTGGGAGACACTGGCCGAATGGGTTACAGATACCTATATGAGTAGTTCGAGTTACAAAAAAATATCTAACAAATGGGCTTTAACACGCTATTCTAATGTGTTTAATCCCGATGTAACTTTGGCACATTCATATCTTACGATTGTCCATGAAAGCAACCAATATGAAGCCTGGCCATTTTTTACGTATTTAACTGAAAACCCCGATGGCATTGCCAACCTCGGTAAAATGGTAATCCCTAATTTAATAAGAGAGCACAGGCACAATAATGAAACGCCATTACATGTATTAGAGCGAATGATTTCTCCTGTGACGGTACAGTTTGTATTAGGGCGGTATTGGGCGAGAATGGCCAATCTAGACCTGAAATTTTCTGAAAATACCCTCTTTAACTATCAAGCATTTTATGATGGAGATTCATTGTTCGAAAAAGACGTATCTCAAAATTGGGTATCTTTAGGTGAGGGTGAATATAAAGTTTTGCAGTATAGGGCGCCAATGATGGGCGGAGCCAATATTACGCGATTGAAGCACACCGAATCGATTGTTGAAGTTCAAATTGAGACACTAGAGAACAACTATGATCAGTTTGCGGCAACATTAAGTATTGTGGATATAGTCACTAAAAAGGTAAGGTATGTAACGTTAGATAAAGGCTACGCACAGATTAATTTAAATGCAGATGAGGACGTTACATTGGTTGTGGTCAACACACCGCCACTCGTGCTGTATGATGCAAACAATAGTTTACCGGGTTCGCCAGAGCAAACGGGGTTGAACTACAAAGTGAAACTGACTGGAGCAGAGCCTATGTATGTTCATAAACCGACTTTGAATCAATAGTTTAATTGGTAAAAGTTTTAATGGAATCGACCCATGAAAAAACTAAAAAATGAAAAAGAGCTGGTTAAAAAAGCCATTGAAGCAGGCGTGAACTACGCAGAAAAACGCGGTGTTGTGGAGTTTGAGCCTACAGACTCTGCCAATGAAAAAATCGAATACATCTACCGCTTGCTAGTACACGATAAAATCATACAACCCATCCCCAATGATCAAATATCTATTCAGTCCATGAGGCATAAGTTGGCCATTTGGGCCTCTAAGATCAAGTAAATAGGTGAATAGCAATGCCGTAGCCTTCCAAAAGCCACCGTTTGATGAGCTAGATTGTATTAGCTAGATGTATTGAAACTGCTGCTTATGTTGCCGATTGTGTCTTCTTAGCCGCAAGCACGAGCATTAGCTGCAATTATTCTATAGTTTTTAGATGGGCAGATAAAAACGTGATTGTGGATTCTATTGTGGGGCTAAACCAGGGCTCGAAATGCCAAAATGCATGTGGTGATTTTTCAAGAAGTACGATCTCTGTTGGTATACCATGTTTTTTAAGTGCTGCAATGGCTGCATCCCTGCCGGCACGAAATCGTGTTTGGCTGCTGTTGATAAACAATGTTGGCGGGGCCTTGGAGTCGATATGAAAATAAGGCGACGCTTGTTTCCAGCGTTCAGGTACTTCTTCGTAACGCCCGCCAAGCCAGGCGCCCGCCGAGCTGGGGTTCTTTTTAGGGTCATTTTCAAACGGCAGAGCTTCCTCGGATGTAAAATCACTAAGTCCATCGATATTAATCAGCGCCTGAATAACAAAAGGTCGCTCGATGTTTTGGTTGTTCAGCTTGCCGCCACTGTATGCCAATAGGGCCGCAAGTTGTCCACCCGCTGAGCCCCCAGCAATAGCTACGTTATTTGGGTCAATGTTTAGCTTGTTGGCGGCGCTTTTGAGCCACAGCACTGCGTCGCGAGCATCTGAAAACCCCGCCGGAAACTGAGCCTCTCCCGATAGACGGTATTCGATACAGGCTACTGATATGTCTGCATGGGCGATGGCCTTGGCCATGGGTGCAAGTAACGCTTTAGACCCAGACTTCCAGCCACCGCCGTGTATTAACACCAGCAGCGGAGTTTTATGTTTGGATTTCGCACGATAAAAATCGAGGTAAAGTGTTCGAGCCCCTATCGATTTATAGGCCAAAGTCTCAGCTTTGTAGTTGTGAGCGTAGGCCTGTATGGGGTAGCTAATATGAGGAAACTGAGAAATAAGTTTTTTTCGTGTGTTTTCGACCGTATATTCCGTAGAAAAACAGAACGTCGTTAAAAACATCAGAGTCGCAATGAGTGGGTAGTTACTATAGGGTATTTTCATTGCCGAAGTTCTCCTAGGACGTGTTGCGCAGGGGTGGCCGTAGTCTAACGGCTGAAGAGGGCTAAAAGCATAAAAAATACGCTGCGATAATCTAAAAAGCCCAGAAATAATGATTGAATCGGATATTTTTTAATTCTGTAAGCCTATGGTTTTGTCATTCGTATTTTATGCGGCAAAAACGGATGTAAATCGTTGAATCAAGTGCACGTGGGTTATGACCACTACAACCACCAACGCGAGGAGGGGTTACCAGCCAATGGCAAATGGATATAGACCGTCAAGAGGATGGCTCCATGTTGGCGCATAAGACGATTATCTTAAGTGCGTAGTTATGCAGTAAGCTGCCTAATTTTGCAGTGCAACACTTTGGTTTTTAGTGTATGCAAGCTTAAAAACGTGGTGCTGGTCAAAAAGTGAATAAACAGTCAACAAATTTAGGCAGGAATGCGTAATTGTTATCATTGATTGGATAAAACGGAAGGTACAATCGCGGGGTAGGTGACAATTTTTAGTTGCGGGGCTCATTGCTAGTTAAATGGCGTTTTGGCCAACCGCTTTGAAATATCAGGATCGAAGAAAACTTAATATAGGTGAGAAAACAATGAATAAATTCTTAGCGCTTTGTAGTGTAGCTACTTTGTCTGCTGCAATGATTGGTTGTGGTGCCGGGTCTGACGATGGCGACGGTTCCTCTAGCTCCAGCAGTTCGTCTAGTTCAAGTAGCTCGTCAAGCTCTAGCAGTTCTTCAAGCTCTAGCAGTTCTTCAAGTTCTAGCAGTTCGTCTAGCTCCAGTTCTAGCAGCTCTTCGGGCGTAGTGTTTAAAGCAAGCTCTAATTCGTTCAACAGTGGGGACAAACTTGCCAACCAGTTTACTTGTGAAGGTAAAAGCTGGTTAGACGGTACCGATAAATCACCAGCATTCAGCTGGACCGAAGGCCCTTCAGGCACTCAGTCTTTCGCTGTTGCATTAAAAAACAAAGATACCAATAAAGCCCAATGGGTAATGTGGAATATCCCTGCCAATACCAAATCATTATCAGAAGGTTTATCTGGTGGAAACGGCGGCGTTAACGGAGCCAATCAAGCCAGTGAAGGTAATAACGGCATGTATGTGGGCCCTTGTCCAAGCACCAACTTCTGTGACTCCAATAACCGTACCAATAACATGTATGAGTTTGTGGTTTACGCAGTGGATGGAAACGTTTCAGGTAACAGTGTTGAAGACCGCGTAACTTGGTTGGAAGGTAACGCCCTAGATAAAGACGCAATTGGCGCTACCTCTGATGCTGCGGCCACTAAAGATTGTAAGCCTAAGCTTGATGGTAAAACCATATATGACGAGAAAGGTTGTGCAGCTTGTCATGGTGCTACAGGCGTTGAAGGTGGTTTTGGTAAATCTGTGAAGGGTAAAACCACGGCTGACCTCAATGGTGCACTTGATAGAGTAAGCTTGATGGCCTCATTCAAAACCTTGACTGATGAAGAGCGTGATGCGTTAGGTACATACATGATGGGCCTATAATATTTGTTCTATTGTTTAGTCCAGCACTAACAATGAAACTTATATATAAAAAACCCCAGCTTTGCCTGGGGTTTTTTATATTATTTTGTAAATAATCAGTAAGTAAAACGTTAAATTGTGTACAGTTTGTGACACAGGCTATTTTAAGTAGAGAGTTAAATGAAGAGTAGGCTTTTGTTACATTGCGTCATATCTCTTTCAGTTATGATAACTGGATGTGGCGGCGAGAGTGAGGGTTCACATGTCGGCTCTTCAAGTAGCTCGTCTAGTAGTTCTTCATCGAGTTCTTCAAGCTCTTCTAGTAGCTCCAGTTCGTCCTCAAGTAGCTCTAGCTCTTCGGGTGTGCCAATACCTTTTAAACTAACGTCAGAGGCTTTTTCCGCCAATGGGTATTTACCCGATAAATACACCTGCGAGAACAAAGGCTTATACGACGGAAAGGAAATGTCACCACCTCTGGCTTGGACTAAAGGGCCTAAAGATACAAAAACTTATGCCTTAGCTTTTAAGGATACTACCGCGGTAAAAAATAACATTGACCCATCGGTTGGTTACCAATGGGTTATGTGGAATATTCCGTTAAGTGTGAATGCAACACCCGAGAATATGTCCGGCGGCATTGTTACAACTGTAGGTGGGTTGCAATCAAGCCCATTAGCGGATGATAAATTTTTTGGCCCCTGCCCCAGTTGGAATTATTGTGACAATGGAGAAAAACGAGAAGAACACAGTTATGAATTTGCTCTATATGCTGTTGGCGATGCCTTCGTACAAGGTGATAGTCCGCAGGCGCGTACATTATGGCTTGAGGAAAACGCCATCGCCGTAGACCGGATTACGGTAAAGGCAGATGCCGCGCCCAGCTGTGAGCCTAAAGTGATTGACGGCGCCACCATCTGGGATAATCAATGTGTGTGGTGCCATACGCGCGGGTTAAAAGCGCAAAATTTATCTCAGATTAAAGCAGCTTTTGAGCCGGGGGGGCGCATGAGCTTTTTGACTGTGTCAGACGAACAATTAAAAGCGGTGTCAGAATTTTTAAAAATTCCGGACTAATTTGCTTTCAAAAGCAGAAACCAGGCAGTATTACGGACTTGGAATATAAAAATTTGGTTTGCGGGTTCACTCAGTGGGCCGCACTTTAGGGATAAGGCCATGCAAGTTAAACTGCGTTTAGATTTTGCCAAGATGAGTCAATTAGGCTTTGGCCGGTGTAGACGTTTTGGTGTTGTATAAAATATAAAGTGTCTAATAACCACTATAAGCCAAGATAATTTAGAGGTGTGTAATGAATAAAGCAATCATTTTTAGTGGAGTCACAGCGATGACATTACTGTTTTCTGGCTGCGGCGGTACTGAAGAAGGTTCAGCGGGAGCCTCTAGTTCTTCGTCAAGTTCTAGTTCTAGCTCGTCCAGTTCTTCTTCGAGTAGTTCATCAAGCTCAAGCAGTTCTTCAAGTTCAAGCAGTTCGTCCAGTTCTTCGGGCGCGCCCGTGGTTTTTGAATTAAGTACTAAGTCTTTTGTTTCAGGCGGGTATTTAGAAAACGAATATACTTGTGAAGGTAAGAGCTTTCTAGATGGAACCGACAAGGCGCCAGCTTTAAATTGGAATACGGGCCCGGACGGTACAAAATCCTATGCGTTGGCCTTTTACGACACTACGATCATCGATGCTGGCGGGGACACTAAAGACGGCTACCATTGGGTGGCCTGGAATATTCCCGCAGATGTGCGCGCCACACCAGAAAACATGCCCGGCGGTGACGGTGGTATTAAAGGTTTAGAACAGGCCAGTCCGCTAGATAAGGGCAAGTTCCTTGGGCCCTGCCCCAGTTGGAACTATTGTAATAATGGTGAAATGAAAGAGGTACATAACTATAAGTTTGTTGTGTACGCCGTTGGCGATGCTGTACAAGGCAATAGCGCCAGTGAGCGAACTCAGTGGTTAGAAAGCAACGCCCTAGATAAAGATGAAATAAGTGTTATTTCTGATGCAACGCCAGACTGTAAAGCGGAGTCTAAGGGTAAGCCAATTTTTGAAAATAAATGTGCAAAATGCCACACAGTAGATGAAAAACGCGGCACAACATTTACCCAGCTGAAACGTTCGCTAGGTCGCGGGCCGATGAGCGGCATCCAAATGACGGACAGTGAGATTACAGCCGTGGTTGAATACCTTAAGTAGCCTCACTTTATTGTGCTCTTGCTTAGCGGCGTGATTGCCGTTGAGCAAGAGGGCCTGAGTTTTCAGGTGAAGTGCTACAGAGCCCTGAGTTGGTGCCTTTTGGGGCATTTTTGTGACAAAGCAGTAGTTATCCTTCATACCTCACCCCTAACGTAAACGAGCCGCGCCTTGATTAAGGCATCGCACCCGTAGAAAATGTGGTGCTCCTTAAATACTGGTTTCACGTTAACAATGACCAAGCCTTTTAGATACAAATTACTCTTTATTGCTTGTTTGGCAGGCTTGATGACTGCAGTTCATGGGCTGAATGCTTTCTTGCAGCTGGGTCTAGAGCGGTTTGGCGTAGTGCCTCGCTCGCTAGAGGCTTGGCACCATATATTTTGGGCGCCTTTTATTCATGGTGGCTTTGTTCATTTACTCAACAACTTGGTGGGGCTGACTATATTTAGTGCCATCTTGTCTGTGTCTCGCTCCCTTCAATATTATGCCGTGGCAAGCCTGTTTATTATTATCGCGTGTGGTGTATTGCTTTGGGCCTTTGGCAGAGAAGGCGTACACGTAGGCGCAAGCGGTTGGGTGTTTGGGCTTTGGGGGCTACTTATTGCCCAAGCGTATTTTGATCGCAGCTTAAAAAACTTACTTATCTCTCTGGCGATCGTGTTGTTTTACGGCGGCATGATCTTTGGTGTGTTGCCCGGCCAGCGCCATATATCGTTTGAGGCGCATTTATTTGGTGCTTTAGCTGGCGTTGTATTTGCGGCGTTGAGCGCCAGGTTAAAGCAGGATACCGCGTAGAAGTATAAGGCGGATACAGTTTAAACATTTGGGGCGTGAAGAGATAAAAAAGTGGGGCTGTGTAAATTTGAGGCCTTGATGTTAGATTTGCTGCACCTGTTATTCATCTGCTACTGACAATTTCCTACAGGCGTAATTTACGTGCTGGCATTCTTTGTGCACTGTCAAGACGAATGGAATCACCCTATTTTATCGAATTTTATATGACGGCAAATTTAACACCTAATGTATTGATTTTATTAAAGTTTTTTTACCTTAAAAAAATTAATGTTTTGTAAACTAGGTATTGCAAAAAAAAAACGACTGCCGTATCGTTGCGCAGCTGGTCAGGCTTACGCTCGTTTAGCCCAGCTCAGGCCCTTAAATTTAGCGCAAGTTTTTGTAAAATTTTTTGGCCACTATAGACGTTATTCACATTAAGGAGAATCAAGATGGCAGTTTATATCGAATATGAAGGAATCAAAGGCAACGTTACTGCAGACGGTTACAAGGATCACTTGCAAGTATTGTCTCTGCACTTTGGTGTAGGACGTGGAATCTCCATGGAGCCAGGTAACATGGCTAACCGTGAAGCAACTCGCCCAACTTTGAGTGAAATCACTTTCACCAAATTAGCAGATAACTCTTCTACTTCTTTATTTAAAGAGTCTGTAACAGGTTCTACGGGTAAACTTGTTAAAATTAAGTTTATTCAAACCGGTGCCGACAAAGTCATTGAATACATGGATTATGAAATTGAAGATTGCTTAGTTAGCGGTTATAGCATTTCTGCCGACGCTGAAGGCGACCCGGTTGAAACCATTACCTTGAGCTTTGCTAAGGTCATGGTCAATTATCACGATTACGATAAAGCGAACGTTGGCGCAAGCCCACAACGTGTAGGCTACGACCTAACTACTGCTAAGCCTTTATAAGTTAGCATTGTGTTCGCCCTAGGGCTTAGCAAATTAGCAAATGGCCTGAGAGTGTATGCTTCCAGGCCATTTGTTGTTTAGGGTTGGTTGTTTTTGTTTGGATTCGTTAGTTCGAGGTTGGTATTATTTCTCAGCCCAGCTTCTGGGAAATTTTAACGCTCCTCATGGATGAGCTGAGTACAGGTTGGTACTCTATGGCTCTCAACAAGGTATGGTTGTATGGGTCAGTTAACGCAAGAACATCGATTAATCTCCATCACCGATTTTTCGCTCGAAAAAGACACCTTTGTAATTATGTCTTTGCACGGCAGCGAATACATTTCTGATTTATTTGAATTCGAGCTAGAAGTATTATCCGAAAATTTGGATGTGTCGGCGGACCAGGTTGTGGGTAAGCCTGCAACCGTCACCATTCAAAATGAACATTCCCGATATTTTAACGGGTTTATCAAATCTCTAACCTTTGGCGAGGTGGACGAGCACAATCACCGAGTATATCGCATGACTATGGTTCCATGGTTGTGGTTTTTGTCAAAAAAGTCTAATTGCCGCATCTTCCAAGAGCAAAACACCAAAGATATTGTCTCCCAAATTTTTAGTGATTTAGGTTTTAGTGATTTTCAGTTTAAAGCCGCTGGTGGGCGTGTACGCGAGTATTGCGTACAGTTTAACGAAACAGATCTAAATTTTGTTTCAAGGCTGCTAGAAGAAGACGGCATCGCCTACTATTTTGAGCATACACAAAGCACCCACAAATTAATATTGGTTGACCAAGCCAATGCATATCAAGTAGTAGCAGAGACCGATTTAGAATATTCCAACGGCTCCTCAACGAATGTACAAATTACTCGATGGGAGCATTTACATCACTATAAAAAGGGCCAGTGGACTTTAAACGATTACAACTTTAAAGAGCCCACCAAAGCTTTAAAAGCCTCTGCTAACTCCAATAGCACCTTTTCAAACAATACACAGTATGAGCACTACGAATACCCTGGTTTTTACGACACCAATATGGGCAAAGATATTGTAAAAATTCGTTTGGAGTGTGAAGAGACCATGCGCGACTGCGCCCAAGGCACCAGTGACTGCAGTAGCTTTTATGCAGGCGGCACATTTAACCTAGCCAAGCATGATACCGCCAGCCAGCAAGGTATGTACATTTTGGTGGGTGTACACCATCATATTTCAGATACCAGTTTTTACTCGGGTGAAGAGGGTCAAACCGAATACAGCAATCAATTTGTATGTATCCCCGCCAACGTTCATTTTAGACCATTGCCTACCCATGATAAGCCATTGATGAAAGGCCCACAGTCGGCGATTGTTGTGGGGCCAGCCGGTGAAGAAATTTACATAGATGAGCACGGTAGAATCAAAGCACAGTTTATATGGGATCGCGAAGGCAATATGAATGAAAATAGCTCTTGCTATATTCGTGTGATGCAAAGTTGGGCGGGGAATCAATGGGGCTCGTCATTTATTCCGCGCATTGGCCATGAGGTGATAGTCAACTTTTTGGATGGCGACCCGGATAGACCATTGGTAACGGGCTCGGTATATAACGGCAAAAATAAGCCGGTTTACGCCTCCAAAACCCAAAGTGGAATTAAGTCTCGTTCTACCAAAGGTGGTACCGCGCAAAATTATAACGAGCTTCGTTTTGACGATAAAAAAGACAGCGAGCAGGTTTATATACACGCAGAAAAAGATTTTGATTCTCATGTAGAACACAACCAAACTCTTACGGTAGAAAATGATCGCGCTAAATCTATTGGCCATAATGAAACTTATGACGTTGGTGCAGACCGTACTAAAACGATTGGTGGTAACCAAACCGAATCCATTAAAAAAGATAAGTCCACAACTGTCGATGGCGGCCACACTGAAGTGGTCAACAAATCTATGGAGATCAAAGTCGTAAAAGATCTCACAGAATCAGTAGGCGGAAACTATACCGAGCGGGTCACTAAAGATTCAAAACACACCGCTAAAACCATTACCTTTGAAGCGCAGAACGAAATAGTTTTAAAAACGGGGTCAGCCAAAATTGTGATGAAGCAAAATGGCGATATCAGCATCCAGGGTAAAAATATCAACGTTAAAGGCACTGGAAATGTGGTGTTAAAAGGCGCCAAGGTTACGGCAAATTAACTTGCCAAATTCGGTTAATGTAAACACAGGATAACTAGAGGTATTGCATGGATAAGCCAATATTTGAACGTGATGACAACATCGAAACACCCTCGCTAGAAGCGCCTCCACAAGGCGAATTACTATTAGGGTTTATACAATCGAGAGACGGCAGTAAAGCGTGGGTAACCTACGAGTATCTTGGGTGTGCCTATAAAGAATTGGCGCTAGCGACTATGCCTATGAATACACAAGTCATTGGGCGCCAAGTGGCATTAGGATTTATAAATGGGGATATAAAAAACCCTATCATACTTGGGTGCGTTCAAAGCCCTTTATATGAAATGCTAGAAAATTTTGAAGTTTCGGCCATTTCTGATCAGCAACAAGTAAGCGCAATGAATACCAAAGGCGGTTTAAGCAACAGTCTTAATGTTGATGGTAAAACTGTGATTGTAGAAGCCCAAGACCAACTCCAACTGCGTTGTGGTGCGTCTAGTATCATATTAACGCAAGAAGGCAAAATTTTAATTCGCGGCAAGTACTTGTTAAATCGTGCCAGTGGCGTTAATCGTATTGTTGGTGGCTCGGTTCAAGTGAATTAGCTGCGCTATATCACCCATAAGACCATATTCTTACGTCGGTATGTCAATTCGTTGATTAGATATTTATCATGTTACAACTGAATAACGCTACGCCTTTTTCAGCAGACGTTACCGTCTTTGCAGATGCCAACGGTGTTGATACGTTGTATACCGTTGTAAAAGGCTCATTTACTTATGATGGCACGTTAACCTTAGCATCAGAGCAAGCGCCAATCAGTAAAGGAGATGAATACCTAGGGGATACAAAAAATAGCAGTTTAATAACTGCCAGCGATTACCACATTGGTAAAATTGCCAGTGACATTATTGTTCAAGGAAGCGCCATCACACCGGACCATGAACCCTACGAGCAGTTAGATGTGACAGTTCAGGTGGGTATTGTCAGTAAATCCGTGCGCGTATTTGGTGATAGAGATTGGCAAGCCGGCACCATAACAGTGCCCGTTCCGTTTACTAACATGCCTATCACTTATGAGCGTGCCTACGGGGCTAATGGCGCAGTGTGGATGCAAAATGATCACCCGCCGGCCAATAAAAATCCTGCTGGTGTAGGTTATATACCCAAAGGCCGTGAGGCAAACGGTATATCCTTGCCCAATATTGAAGAAATTAACAACCTCATTACTGCCCCGGAAGATAACCCGGCCCCAGCAGGTTTAAGTTACATTGCACCTCACTGGGCGCCTCGGCGCTATCTTGCGGGTACTTACGATAAAAATTGGCAAAAAAGCCGTGCGCCCTATTTGCCAAAAGATTTTGATCCAAAGTTTTTTAATAATGCCAGTAGCGGTTTAACGTACGACGGGTTCTTACAAGGTGGAGAGCAGATATGGGTTGAGGGCATGCATCAGCGTGGGTCTTGGCAAGCGGCTGTACCCAGTGTGGAGCTGCAAGTAAAAGTTAAATTTGGCACACAAACCGATACTGCTCGGTTTAATTTAGAAACTCTAGTATTGGAGCCCAACACAAAAAATATCACAGTAGTGTGGCGCTCGGCATTGCCCGTTTCAAAAAAGGCATTAAGTGTGGAGTCTATAAATGTAACGATGGTACGTAAAGGATGAGAGTAACTGAATGAAACCATCAGAAACGCTATCCGAGTTAAGCGCACTACGCGCGACAAATTTATCGGGGCTCTCACTAAATGGTGTGAGTGTGTTGACGCCATTGGGCAATGATCCAGCTCAACTATTTTATGCGGTGTCATCAGGACTGAGCGCGTATCACTCGACGAGACAAAAAAGTCGCAATGGAGCACAGATGAGTGTCGCAACGATACCCGATGATGCCTTACTGGCTGTAGACACTGCCATGATAAATCAACCATTAACGCGGCGCCAAGAGCGTATGTTAGCGGCCTCTGGTCAGGTGCTTAAACAATTAGCCAAATCTTTAAATATTAAGCGGCCTTTGCCCTTGGTTTTAGCTGCGCCAGAAAAGCTGCCCGGTTGGCGCACTCCAATTGATGACCGGTTTCTATCACTTTTATCACAACACTCTTGCGTGGCAATTGATGAAGTAAATAGTTATGTGTTGCCAGAAGGCAGAGCGGCAGGGTTTAAAGCCTTAGCATTGGCGCATAAATTAATGGCCGATGGTGTATCTGATTATATGTTAGTGGGCGCTGTAGATTGTATGGTCGATGAAAAATCCTTAGCGCATCTAGATGCTAAGGCCCGAGTACTTACGCAAGGGGTGCGTGACGGGTTTGCACCGGGTGAAGCTGCGGTTTTTTACTTGGTGAGTAAAGTAAACACAAACAGCAATATAACTTTACCAACAACCTGCATAGGTATGGGTGAATCAACAGAGCCAGGCCATATGCACAATGACGTACCCTATACCGGTGAGGCATTAAGTACAGCATGTTACGGCGCGTTGAATAATACTGGCCAAGAATTTTCTGCGCTTTATGGTACCTTAAATGGCGAGAGCTATTACGCAAAGGAATGGGGCGTGACGCAAGTTAGAATGCAAAGCCAATTTACAGAGCAGTACCAAATAGAGCATCCGGCGGATTGTTTAGGGGACTTAGGCGCTGCTGCGGGGTTGGTAAATTTGTGTTTGGTGAACCAAGCCATTACGCAAAAAACGCTTAGGGGTAACATTTTGTTGACAGCATCGTCGGAGCTTGGCGCGCGTACGGCGCTTTGGGTAAAGCCGAGCGCCGCTTAAAATAATTTGCGATTATAAACAGTTACTAACTATAGAGTTTATTAAGGAGAAGACATGCCATCTACAGTATTTGCCAATATGAGAGGTGTGGTTCACAAAGGCAGTGGTGGTATGAATATAGTGTTTCCTGACGTGTGTAAAACCCCAGGGCAATCAATACCCATCCCGTACCCGAATATGGGTAAAGCGACTGATACCTCACAGGGCCCCACTACCGTAAAAACAGACAAAAAAATGCCCATGGTAAAAGGCTCAAAATATATGCGCTCTAGCTTGGATGAACCAGGGACAATAGGTGGCGTGGTCAGTGGTGTGAATATGGGCGAGTGTGAATTTATGATGTATTCGTTCGATGTGAAATTTGAAGGCAAAAACGCTTGCCGTATGGGTGATCCAATGTTCCACAATAAAAAGAACATTATGGGCTAAGCCCAACCGCACGACTAAATTATGACAGAGCCGTTCATTGATATATATGATCAACACGCATCAGAAATTACATTTCTATGGATGCTGTGGCATAACGCATGTATGCAACCCCAGCACAACGTAACAAGTTTACAAGCGCACGAAGCCAGAATATTCAATCACATCGCAGGCTTAATGGTTAAACCTACGCTAGCTTGGCAGTTATGCGAAAAACTATTGGAATTTGAAGAGCCAGCAGAGGCATTTGTGGCCACTCAAGTGGCATTTAGAAGCTATAAAACTGAGCGGATAAAACGGGTGGTGGATATTGCCACACACAACCGGCAAGCCAGAGTAGGCGTTGTTTCTGGGGTCGAATGGTTACCTGGCGATATAGCACATGGTTGGGTCAAAAAACTTCTAGAGAGTAAAGCGCTAGAGCATAAAGCCTTAGCGTTAGACATATGCATTGCACGTCAAGAAAACCCAGAGCAGTATTTAACTCGCTTACTCGAAAGGGACGATTGTCGTGGCAATGAAGAATTTATGCGGGCGGCTATAAGGTGCATTGGGGTATTTAAGCGTACGGACCTATTGGATGTGGTTAAAACGATGGATAAATCTCATCACGACGTTATGTTTGCACTTGCACTAAATCGGGTAGAGCTTGATCGTGAGATAATACGCAAGTGGCTGAACACTAGTGAAGGTGAGGCGCAAAGAGAAGCCGCGCAGATAGTGTTTCGTAGTCTGTCGGTGACAGAGGCGCGCGCACTCATCTCTGAGTTGGCACAAGTGGCCGGTGCAAAACGCCAAGTCATTACGGCCACGGGTATCTTAGGGGATCCACATGCAGTGCCTTGGCTACTTAACGTTATGCAAGAGCAAGAATTCGCGCGTGTGGCGGGCGAGGCGTGTTGTCAAATTTTGGGCATAGAACTCAACGATACTGTACTTGAGGCTGCAAGCCCGTTGTCTACCGAACAAGAAATAGACAGCGACGATACAAGCCTAGACGAAGATGAGTATTTGCCGTGGCCAAATGTGAATGCGATAAACGAGTATTGGGAGCAGCAACAAAAAGGCAATTTCATGCCTGGGTACCGGTATTTTTTAGGTAGACCAATACAGCAAGAAGCGCTTCTTACTGTGGCCGCCAACGGGAACCAGCGCCAACGAATGGCCGCGAACTATGAATTGGCAATACAGAAGTCAAATTACCCGTTAGTAAACAGCTGCCAACGCCAAACCAAAAGAATGTAACCAACGAAAAATACAACCTTACAAACAGGATGATTAAGAAATACAAAAGTATTTCTAGTTTGACTGTTCGATTAAAAATCGGCTTATGGCCACAAGGACAATGAATGAAACCGACGTTAAAAAAGCTGTCATTGATCTTATGCATGATGGTTTTAAGTACGCAGACGATGGCGGCTGGTAATACAGCGTCTGTGGAGTCATTGTACGCAAAAATGCCTGGTCTAGACGAGCAATTTCAGTCATTGTCAAATGAGTTTTATACGCATCAAATACGACAAATAAAAATCGAAAAGTGGGACAGTGTCACGGGCCTGCCTCTGAATGCCGAATCCTTGTCTCCGGCGATGAAGATCAAAATCATAGCCGGTATTAAAAATAACCTAGCGTTGGTATGTGACAAATATTTATCAGATGAACATGGTGTAGCTGTTCGACTTTTATATGCCAATAATGAAACTGCAACACTACGCTCATTGACAGACTGCGTTAATAAAAAAGGCGACCCTGTCGCCAAGTCAGAAAACTATTTTTTGCTGGCTAAGTATTATTATGCACGCAAAAATTGGAAGGGCGTACATGCTGCATTGGCTAAATTAGACATCAAAGACCTGTCTGTACCCAATGGCCACTACGCCGAGTTACTAAAAGGGTATGTTCTTCAAGCGCAAAAAAAACATCGCGATTCGGTTAAAATTTATAAGCGAATTCCATCTTCGTCGCCGTACTATGTTTATGCCAAACTCAATGAAGGAACTGCCTATTTACGGCAAGGCTGGTGGACAGAGGCGCATCACGAGTTTAAGCAAGCCATTGCCAATAACACATCGAGGCAAAACCAAGATTTTACTAATCGTATATATGTGGTGTTAGGGTTTAGTCAGCTCCACCATGAGTTTTACCGAGATGCACGTGACTCTTTACGGAATGTATCATTAGACAGTGCTTACACCAATCGTGCGTTAATGGGCTTGGGCCTGGCTGCTGCGTATCAGGAGGACTATAAGGGGGCACTCAATGCTTTTAATCGCTTAGCCACAAACCATCAAGTAGATTTAACGGTAGACGAGTCATATCTATTGGTGCCCAATACTTACGAAGAGCTAGGAGATGTAGAGCGCGCATCAGAGGCGTATTTAAAGGCGATTAATTTTTATAAAAATAGAATTCAAACTCTAAGTCTAGCAAAGGTACAACTCAATAAAAATTCGAAACTACCAGCGCCAGAGGTGATTCAAAATTTAGAATCGCGTGCGGATGAACTTTATGGCGCAACAAATTTGATTCCAGAGTATATGGTGAATAACTACCATATGATTTACGCGATGAAAGCTGAAAATACCAGTAAAAAAATAACGCGTGCGCTCTCTCAGTTAGAAGCAAAGTACGATGGCACATTAAAACAGTTGATACAAACCAATATCACACTGCGTGAAAGCATCCTTAATAGCTATTTAAGCCAAGCAAAATATGGGGTAGCAAAGCTGTATGATCAACCATAAATTGATGATTCCGTCATTAGTTGGCGGGATATTGTTAAGCGGGTGTGGTGGTCAGCAGCACGTTCCGCAGACATTAGGTGACATAGACACCAGTATAGAAAAACCCACTCGCAAGAACAAACAAAAAGCGGTAAAAACCACTCCTAAGCGCACCAAGGCAGAAATTAAAAAAGCATATTACGACTTTTTACAAGATGCCTCAGAAGACGACGAGTTTAGAGTATTGGCAGCAACGCGTATTGCAGAGATAGAGCTTGAAGGCGGTGGGCGTTTAGATGAATCCCTGCCAGACCCAGAGGCTGCACTTGAAGCCAATGTGCGTAATACCATTAAAATATTAGAGACAGCATTAACAGATTTTCCAAATGCTAAGGGCAATGATCACACCATGTACCAGCTGGCCAAAGCCTACGGCCAGGTTGGGGATATGGAAACGGCCAATGCCACGCTCAACAACATGATAAAGCGTTACCCAAGCACGGCTTATTTTACAGAAGCTAAGTTTCGCATTGCCGAAAACGCGTTTATTAACCAAAACTATACCGCCGCAGAAGATGCCTACAGTGCAGTACTGAAGGCACCCAATAATGAAGCGTTTATAGAGAAATGCTTTTTTAAACGTGGTTGGTCTCGTTTTAAGCAAGAGCTGTATCCAGAGGCGCTTAAAGATTATTACCAAGCCATTGCGTATCATAAATTTGCGGACTACGACGAACTCAGTAAAAGCGAGCAGCAGCTATCAGATGAGTACTTCCGAGCCGTGGGTTTATCCTTTGCGTATTTGGGCGGTGCATCAGCCATTGGCGAGTACTTTAAGATCAACCCACAAACACCGCATGCCTACAGAACGTACAATGTGGCAGCAAATTTATTACTTAAGCAAGAGCGTTATAGCGATGCGGTAGATACGCTCCAGGCGTATATCAACATTTACCCAGGTGGTAAAAAAGTGGCCACAACGCATTTAAAAATACTATCGATATGGAAGGATGCCAACTTCTTTAACCGTTACGTAAAAGCCGTAGAGACCATTCATGGCAAATACAATCCAAAGGCGCCTATTTGGTCTTCTCGGCATGGTATTAATAAGGCCGAGCGCCAACAACTAAATGCAACTTTACGCGAGCACTTGGTGCTTTTGTCGGGCTACTTTCATAATCAGTATAATAAAAACGGCAAACTAGAATTATGGAATAAAGCCAATACTTGGTACGAGCGTTATCTGTCCGGCTACACGGCATTTGCGCGCAAAGATAAAATATATCCGCTGTATGCAGAGCTTCTTAATAAAGCCAAACGCTACCACCGTGCGTTTGAATACTATGAATTATCCGCTTGGGATGGCGATATAGTGTTAGATAAAGATTCTGCCTATGCCACAGTATTTTTATCCAGTAAGTTATACGCAAATGCTGCACCCATAGATAAACCCGAGTGGTTACAAAAACACCTAAACTACGCGTTTTTGTACGGGCAATTATACCCAGCGGAAAAACATACGCCGCAAGTGGTAAAAAACGCCGTACAGCTCGCTTTTAAAGACCGTCAGTTACAACGTACTATCACGCTGGCCAATATCCTACCGGATTCAGCCTCTGCCACGGCGCGCCAAGAGGTTGGGTTATTAAAAGCGCAGTCATATTTTGACTTAGGCCAGTTTGAAGATGCAGAAGTGATGTATCAAGATTTATTGGTTAGACCCAATATCACATGGGCCACTCGCTCAGACATATCCAATAAGCTCGCTCTCAGTATATATAAACAAGCAGAAGCGGTACTAAAGCAAGGCGACCAAGCATTGGCGGCACAGCGGTTTTTACGCATCTACCAGCTAGTGCCACAATCAGAGTTAGCGCCGACAGCGGTATATGATGCCATTGCGCTTTATATGGGTAATAGTATGTGGGACGACGCCATTAATTATCTCAACTTGTTTAAGGCCAAATACCCAAAACACCCCTTGCAAAAGGAAGTAAGTAAAAAGCTTTCTGTGGCATATTTAAATACAGATAGAAGCCTAGAGGCGGCGCAAGAGTTTGAAAAATTATCAAACGTGGTGACCAACCGAGAAGAGAAAATGGCCGCGCTCTGGCAGGCAGCCGAACTTTACATGAAAAAGGACGAATTTAACTCTGCCCTACGTGCCTTTAAAGAATACGCACATACCTATAAGCGCCCTTTTGCCACCAATATGGAAGCAATGTACAACGTGACAGAAATTTATCAAAGGCAAGGGGATAAATCTAAACGTATTTTGTGGCTGAATAAGATACGCCAAGCAGACACTAAAGCACCAAAATCTATAAAAACAGAGCGTACTCAATACATTGCCGCCACATCATCGTTTGCATTGGCGACCATGCGTTTAGATGATTTTGAACGTATCAAACTAAATCATCCATTAGCCAAAAATTTGAAGCGTAAAAAAAGCGCAATGCAAGAAACGGTTAAATATTTTGGTCAGGCTACTGTTTACGGCCATGAAGATTACGTCACTCAATCTACCCATGAAATAGGTAAAATTTACAAGCATTTTGCGAAAGCACTGTTAGAGTCAGAGCGGCCCAAAAACCTAAATGAAGAAGAGCTAGAGCAGTACGATATTCTTTTAGAGGACCAGGCATTCCCGTTTGAAGACAAAGCCATTGAGTTTTACGAGGCCAATGTATCGCGCATTGCGGGTGGTGTTTACGATAACTGGGTACAACAAAGCCTAAATGAGTTGGCGGTCGTCTTCCCTACACGTTATGCCCGCGAGGTTAAAGTTGAAATTTTTATTGAGCATTTACAATGATTGACTCCTATCAAAATACACTTAATGTTATAGGGCGTGTGGTTGTATTAGCGGGCTTAGTAATGCTCCTAGCCAACTGCGGCAGTTCGCCAACTAAGCCAACAGACCAAATGCTTCACGCAGGTATTGCACTACTAACGCCCGAGCAGAACACGCAATATCAAAACGGCCTTAAGTTAATGGAGGGCAAGCATTTTAACAAGGCAGCACGCGTGTTTAGTGGGCTAATCCAGTTACAGCCCAAAGTGGATGAGCTCCATATTAATTTGGCCTTGGCAGAATATCACCAACAAGACTACGACCAAGCAGCCCAAGCGTTAGAAACACTCAATGATGCTACCCGCCCAGAAGCACAAAACCTAAAAGGCTTGTTAGCGCAAAAGGCCGGTAAATTTGTAGAGGCAAAATCTCATTATCAAAGCGCCATTGCTAATAACAAAAATTACAGTAACGCGCTGTATAACTTGGCGTTGTTGTATGACGTGTATTTACAAGACGTGGCCCAGGCAGTTACCTATTACGCCCAATATATTGCCCTTAACCCACAA
>CAYZQH010000016.1:17732-24146 GCA_964480055.1 uncultured Cellvibrionaceae bacterium | reverse complement strand
GCATTTAAACGCTGGGTTAAGGTGGCGTAGTTTCTTGCCAGCTCTCCAATTTCATCTTTGGCGTTTAGGCCTAAACGCGGCTTAAGGCTATTGGCATTTTTATTATTTGTACTCGGTGCTTGGGGGGTGGCCTCTTGTAGCGTGGCGCTGACCCATTGATTTAATCGGCCAATTCTAAAAGACAACCAACTGGCATACAGCACGCTAATTAAAGTTGCCAATAGGGTTGCCCCCAAAGAATATAACAACAGGCTACCGGCCGTACCGGTTAACAGTACATGCACCACATCAGTACTTTGCTCTGCCACCACAAACCCCACCACAGAGTTTGTGGTGTTGATATTTTTAGTATCAATATTTGCTGTATCAACAATAGGCACCACAACACGGTGTAGCGTCATTTTATTATTAGTGAGTGTGGTGACTGCTGGCGCTAAGGGCTCGGGTAATGTCACCATTTTTGGCACCCTGACTTGCCCACTGATCATAGGATTTTGCCAGGTGGGCCAATGGGGGCCGCCCACTAAGGTTTGCATCCAGCGTTTAACTACCCATTGTTTGACTTTGGGTTGCGCGCCAGTGGCGCCTCGCAAGCTCGCCAAGATATAACCATTGGGGTTTAACACATAAAGCCGTGTACTATTTTTTGCAAGTGGTGCCAGTAACGTTTTTAAATGTGGCTGATGCGTAATCACCGGGGCCACGCCATGGCTGCTTTGTGCTAGCAGCTGCCCCGTTTGGCCGTTATGCACATTAATTTGAATGCCACCAGCAGTGTGTGCCACTGGCAAGTTAAGCTCTACTTGATAGCCATTGGCCGTTTCCACCCAAAACCCAAAAACCTCATACACCGGCGCCGCTTGTGCGGGTGTACGTTTAACCACTTGCACTTGCCCAGGCGCCGCCGTATAGATTTGCAGCCACCCATTCACCGCGGGCAAAACTAATTGTAAATGGTCGCTTTTATTTAATTGGTTTGGCGTAAAATAATTGCGCGTTGTATCTGCCACCTGAATCAATAAAGTCACGTTGCCTTGGTAAAGGCCAGCACGCAAGTTCACTTGGGGTTTTGTAACGGTGGGGTTAACATTTATAAACGGCTGTTTGCGCCAGGGGTATTGGTGCCAATCATCCGGGTAGCCATCTACAATAATGGGCGCATGCAAGGGCGGCGCAATTAACGGCGGCGCCCCAGGCATTAGCGGCTCTGCTTTTTTAATTAGGTCTATGGCTTGGGTTTGTGCTGCCACCATATGAGCCGCGGCTTGGGTTATTGCCGTTAGGGTTTGTGCGTGGTGGTGCTCTAAAGCTTTGGCCATTTGCCGTAATAACTGCACGCCGGCCCAAGGCAACACCAAGGTGACCAAGCTTATAATTAATAGCTGACGGCGCAGCTTCATGGGCAACCTACTAGTCGTTGTTCAGGTATAAGGTGTTGTAAAAATTGTTTTGCGTTATTGATTGCTTAACACCCAGCGGTACCCCATACCGTAAGCCGTTTGCACGCAGTCAAAGGTCTCGTCGTGCGCCTTAAATTTTCGTCTTATTCTTTTAATATGTGAGGTAATGGTGTTGTCATCTAACACAACATTGGCAGCGTCCATTAATTGTTGGCGATTTTTTACATGGCCTGGGTGTTGAACCAAAGCGTGAATGATCCAAATTTCCGTAACGGTCAGCTCTACCGCTTGGCCTAGCCACTTTGCGGCCATGGTATCCATATTCAGTGTGAGCGGCCCGCGCTCTAGTATTTGCTCGGGCTTGGCGGGCTGGCTAAGGGCCTCTACCCGTTTAAACAGCGCCGTAATGCGCGCCATTAAGTGGGCCAGGCTAATATCTTTTGTTAGGTAATCATCCGCGCCTAAGCGCAGGCCAGAGATTACGTCAAAATCGTCTGCGCGGGCGGTTAAAAATACAATGGGTAAGCCTGGGGCCTTGTCGCGCAGTTGGCGGCATAGGTCAAAACCGCCTTCTGGCTCATCGCCTAAGCCCACATCCACCAAGGCTAAATCTGGTAAGCGGCTGCGCATGGCTTCCCACGCCTCTTGCCGGTTGCTGTAGTGGGATACCTTATAACCTTGACGGGCAAAGGCATCCCTATAGTTTTGTGCTAAAGCGTATTCGTCTTCTACTATGACAATATGTTTTGGCATAACCCCTCACTAGCGCCTGGCAAACCTTATACAGTCTACCTCATGATCCACCACTTGACCGTTACCACTCTTGACCCTATAGCCCCGCTCGCCTAAAGTGCGGCCCTTAAATTCAATAGTACACATTGTTTAAGTATCTGGGGTGATGGTTATGTATCCTTTTTTAGTGGCCGATATTGGCGGCACCAACGCGCGTTTTGCCTTAGTCACCGGTAAATCCAACGAGCAATTTGTTTTTGATCATATCCAAATTTTGCCCACAGCCGAACACGCCAACTTTGACAGTGCGTTTAAAACCTATTTAGAGGGCGCACCACAAAAGCCCACGGCAGCATGTATTGCCATAGCGGGCCCTGTAAATGGTGACCATATCAAAATGACCAACCTAAACTGGGAGTTTACCGGCGTAGCGTTGAGTCGCACCTTTGGCCTGACCAAAACCCTATTAATGAATGATTTTGCCGCCGTAGCAGCGGCATGCAGCCAAATGACGGCAGAGCACATAGAAACCATCAAACCCGGCACCGCTAACCCCACGGGCAATAAGGCGGTTTATGGCCCAGGCACCGGCTTGGGTGTAGCAGGCTTAGTCAATGCCAATGGCCAATGGCTACCTGTACCGGCCGAAGGTGGGCACGTTAATATTGCGCCAGCCACCGCCTATGAGGCAGATATAATCAAAGCCGCCATGGCCGAGCACGGGCATGTCTCTGCCGAGGTGTTTGTTTCTGGCCCTGGGTTGGTGAACTTGTATAAAGCCGTGTGCGCCGTGGATGGTCAAAAAGCAGAAGCTTTAACGCCAGCAGACGTTAGCCAAAAAGGGCTAGAGGGCACAGACTCAACTTGTACCAAAGCGCTGGCGCTTTTTGTGAGCTTTGCGGGCAGCTTTGCGGGTAACTTAGCCTTAACTTACGGTGCCACCGGCGGTATTTATATTAGCGGCGGTGTTATCCCACGCATTTTAGACTTTGTTAAAGCGGGTGCATTTGTTGAGCGCTTTAGTAACAAAGGCGTAATGAGCCGCTTTGTAGAGCCCATCCCGGTAGAATTAATGAACCACCCAGAAACCGCCTTTGTGGGCGCTGCCGCTTGGTTAGAGCAACACCTTTAACCGTTATTGCCTCCTCCTAGGTGAGGGCCCATAACCCGGTTAGTACTGCCCATTTACAAATAGTGGCCGATTTGCAAGTGGGCGTGTGGCTTTTTATCTTTAGATCAAGCTTATACTGTCCCCTCGTTTTATTGCTCTAAGGCTGCTGTATGCCCACGCCGCGTTTTGCGCTTTTGGTTTTAGTTATTGGCTACGTCATTATGGGCGTGAACGGGGTTTACTCTAAAATCATCCCTTTACCGGCGGCCTCTATTACAGAGCTACGCAGTATCATTGCCGCCGGTGCACTTTGCGTTTTTATGCTATTTACCCGGCAAAGTTTTGCTTTGGCCAATACCAAGCAAGTGGCTTTAGTGGGCCTATTGGGTGTTTTAATGGCAGTACATTGGTGTGCATTTTTTGGCGCCATGCAAACATCCACCGTGGCCATTGGGGTTTTAGCCCATTACTCCTACCCCGTTTTTACGGTAGTTGTTGAACCACTGTTAGACAAACGCATGCCCGCCCGGCGGGATTTAATGGCCGGTTGTGCGGTTTTATGCGGCGTGACTTTAATGGTACCCAGTTGGGAGCTGGGCAGTGATGCGTTTATGGGGGTACTACTGGGGCTTGCCTCTGCGGTCACTTTTGGTACCCGCAATATTTTGCAACACCGCCACCTTAAGACTGCCTCCAGCGGCACCGTCATGTTTTACCAATTGGTGGTCGTGAGTATTGTGGTTGCCCCCTTCACCCACTGGCCACTGGTGGCCAGTCAACCTTTACCCGTGTGGCAGCTATTATTATTGTTGGGTGTGATTTCTACTGCGTTAACGCATACCTTGGTAATTTATTCTCTACGTGCACTCAGTGCAAAAACAGTCAGTTTAATCAGCTGCATGCAACCCCCCACGGCCATCATTTTAACTTGGTGGCTAATTGGAGAAGTGCCCACGGCCAATACACTTGCCGGTGGCACACTGATTATTGGTACGGCCTTGTATGAGGCCATTAAAACGGGGCGAATGGTTAACTCAAAGTAGCACCGATAAGTGCGGACCGAAATTTTGTAGGGCAACCCGTCTTACCGTGTTTGTGGGAAGACGCCTTTGGTTTTCCAGCCTACGCTTTGCTCGCATTCATGTCTGTTTTAAACGGCTTGACCCACAATATTAATTTGGGTAATAAAAACAACGCGCCTGCCAAAGCAGCAAACATGGCCAAGCCCGTTAAAATGCCAAAATAAATAGTGGGGATAAACTCTGACAACACCATAATAGAAAAGCCAAACACAATTATCACGGAGGTGTAATACATGGCGCGGCCAATGGAGCGGTGCGAGCGGTGCATAGCGGCCATATAGTTGCCATCTTTCACCACTTCGGTTTTAAAACGATGAATATAGTGGATGGTATCATCCACGCCTATGCCCACCGTAATAGCGGCAATGGTGATGGTCATCATATCTAAAGGGATACCGGCTAGGCCCATGCCACCCAAAATGACCACAGCGGCCAGCATATTGGGAATAATAGCAACCACCGCCACCGACAAAGAGCGAAACAACACTAAAAACATGATCATGATGCCTAAAAACACTGCCCCTAATGTAACAATTTGGGAGCTAAATAAGCTTTTAAGCATATTGTTGTACAGCACCAACAATCCCGTCATGCGGTAATGCTCATCATCTAAATTTAAATCATGGGTTAAATGTTGTTGAATACGTTTGACTAATTCAAAACGGCTTAGCCCAGGGTAGGTATCTATTACGCGCAAGGTAATGCGTGCTTGCTCCGTGCCATTTAGGTAGGGCTCCGTTAGCACGCTGCGTATTTCTGGTGATAGGGAGCGGTCCATTACCGCTAATTCAAAATCATTTAAACCGCCATTAATATCCTTACCCACTTTATACAAAATGGCCAATGACTGAACTTTACCTACCTCGGGTAAACTGTCCAAATAGTCATGAATTTTTTCCAATTGTTGTAAGCCCGCTACGGTCATCCAATAGGAGGTTTCTACTTCTTCGGTTGTATCTTCCATTTCCAATAACGGGTCTTCTTCAAAATCAAACTCGTCTGCTGGGTCTTCGTCATCATCGGCCGCAAACTCATCTTCTAAGGCCGCCATATCCGCAAATGGATCTTCCTCTTCTTCGTCGCTTGCCTCGGGTATTTCAGGTACAGCAATAACCGGCACCGCATTTTTGTTGATGATAATATCTAACGAGGTGGTACCCCCCAATTTATTATCAATTAACGAAAGCCCTTGATATATTTCTGTTGACTCATGAAAGTAATCAACAAAACGATTCTCTACTTGCAAGCGCGTCAAACCCCATACAGCCAGCACCGCAAACACGCCGCTTAGCAGCCACACCATAGGCCCATATTTTTCAACCGCGCTGGCACAATAGGCCGTTAAGGGTTTACTGCTGTCTTTAACCACGCTGTTACTATTGGATTGCTCACGCGGCAACAACATTAAACCAGCCGGCAATAAAACAAAGGCGAGTATAAGGGCGAATACCAAGCCTATGGTCATCATCCAACCAAAATCTATTACTGGGCGAATGTCACTAACAACCAACGAGGCAAATGCGACTATGGTGGTTAAAGTTGTATACAGGCAAGGTTTGGCCATAAAAACCACTGTTGCCTGCACCAATTGTTGTTGCGTCCAAGTGGGTTGCTCATTGGCGTATTCACGGTAACGCACCACTAAATGAATAATAATGGCCAGAGAGATAATCAGCAGCAAAGCCACAAAATTGCTGCTCATAACGGTTAAACGCCAATCCAGCCAACTGATTAAGCCCAGCATCAAAAAAACTGCCGACAAACACGTAGCCATGGGAATAACCACAAATTTTACCGAGCGGAAAATAACGGCCAACACCAGCACCATAAAAACCAATACGCCGGAGCCAAAAATCATTAAATCTTTTTTGATAAAACTGATCATGTCGGCGGTGATCATGGTAATACCGCCCACAAAAATTTGGGCTTTATCTTGGTACTTTGCCACCACATCACGCACCGCTTGCACACGTTGATGACCACGGCCCTCAGACCCAGTGCGATACTCTAAGAAAGTTTGGGTGGCCGCAAAAAGTTGCTGCTTCTCCTCTTGGGTTAAGCCCTCGTTGCGCTTTTTGGCACGCAGTGC
>CAYZQH010000016.1:0-17632 GCA_964480055.1 uncultured Cellvibrionaceae bacterium | reverse complement strand
CCCTGCAAAGCCCTTAATACGTTCAGCGCTTCGTCGCCAAACAAATCTGTGTTTGGGGTGTAGGTCACCACTAAAAAGTCACCGCTGTTATAATTTTTACTTACATCTCTAAAGTATGTTAAGTCGGTGTCGTTCTCTAAGGTGAGCGAATCTGCGGAGGCATCTAACTTGAAATTAGGCAAGCCAAAACCGGCCACCACCAATACCGTAAACACCACTGCGAGCAAAGCTTTTGGATGGCGCGTTACAAAACCCGCCCAACGCTCTGTTAATTGATCTACCATAACCGTTCCTTAAGGTTTACACTGCCGACGGGGCATTCTACCCGTTTACCCCCGGCGGCCCTAATCCGCCGGGCTACTTAACGCAAATGCTGCCGGAATATTGAAGCACGACAAAGTCAGGCTAAGCGCACAAAACAGCTTGCTTGCACACATCTAAAAAACGACTTAGGAGGCGCTATGTTAAAGAAAGTTCTATTTATGATTGGGGTAAGTGTTTTATGTGCGCAAGCGCATGCGGGCATTTGGGATACCATCACCGGCTGGTTTGGTAGCGAAGAGTCCAAAGCTGAGGCTCAGGCTACCGAGGTCATACAAGAAGCTGCACCCAAAGAGCAAACCACAAATACCGCCACCCTCATTCAAAAAGGCGTGGAGTTAATCCCATTGCTGACTCAAACACTTGGCGTAAGTAACGGGCAAGCCCAGGGTGGGATGGGGGCCATACTACAGGCAGCTCAAGTACTACTCTCTGGCACCGAATACGGCAAACTTGCAGGGGCTATTCCCAACGTCAGCAGTTTGATCAGCGCGGCCCCTAAATTGATGAACACAGAAGGTAAATCCAATGGGTTGATGGACGCTGCCTTACAAACCGCGGCAGAGCACAGCGACACGGTTAAGGCGGGCAGCCAGCTTCTGTCCCAATTCAAAGACCTGGGGTTAAGTGCGGATATGATTCCTAAGTTCACACAGACAACCAATGACTACCTGAAACAAAAGGGTCAATCCGAGGCAGCCAGCCTCATTCAAGGCCTCTCACTTTAGTAGCTTTCCCTTGGCGCGCTTATGCGCGTCAAGGGTTTGACGATTCCCGACCATTCGTCCCTCAAACTGAACAAATCGTTCTAAATTTGAACAATTCTATTTCATTTCGGTTACATCTCGGTGTATGCTTGATCCGCTCAGTCTTGCAGTTGCTGAGACGCTGTTCCACTAAAAACAAAAATTTTAAGTGAAGCTGTTACCGAGGGCCCCACAATGACTGTATCTCCCCCTATCGAACCCACCCAAGAAACACCAAACACTGCGACAAAAGAAAAAACCAGCCCTTGGGCCTTAGTCGCCTGCTCTAGCTGGCTGGCTGGGCAAAAGTTTGAGGTCAAATCTAAGCGGGGCTCTAAGGTTATTAAGGTGGGGCGCGGCAGCCATTGCGATATTATCTTCCCTGGCACACACTTATCCCGAGAGCATGTGGAAATTCGTATTCAAACAGACCACATGCACATTCAAGATTTGGGGTCGGTTAACGGCACGTTTATTAATGAAGTACGCGTAACAGAAGGCATTTTACGCCCTGGGGACAAATTACGCTTAGATGTGTATAGCTTTAACGTGACCGGCCCAAAACCGGAGGCCGCCAACGACACCCCAAATACGGCAGATATCCACGCCACCAAATTGCGCTCGCAAGCGCCACCAGCTGCACCAACACTGATCAACCCAAAGCAACCTCAGCCTAAGAAGCAATGGGTAGAAAAGCCAACCTCCCCGGGCAATAGAATTGAACAAACCTCTGCACACAAACCTAAAGCCAGCTTGCGCCCGCTGTGGATAGCAACCATTGGCCTGTTAGTAGCCACAGCCGCTTTAGTCGCTTACTTGCTACTTTAACTTAGCTGCCCCATCGGGGTATCAATGTTTGTGGCAGTGACAACTGATCTAAAATTCTGGCTACAACAAAATCCACCAAATCTTCAATACTACTGGGGTTTTGATAAAACCCAGGGCTAGCAGGCAGGACAACCGCCCCCATTTGAGTTAGGCGAAGCATATTTTCTAAGTGGATTTGAGAGTATGGTGTCTCGCGCGGCACCACTATCAATTTGCGCCGCTCTTTGAGCACCACGTCTGCGGCACGCTCAATCAAATTGTTACTGGCGCCATGCGCAATGGCTGAAAGGCTGCCACCACTTGCCGGGCATAGCACCATGGCATCTAGAGGGCTAGCGCCAGAGGCAACCGGTGCAAACCAATCATTGCGACCAAACACCGTAACTTGCCCCGGCGCTGGCTGAAATTGCTGTTCTAACCAGGCTTGCTGCGCTTCTACCCCTTTCATTTGCGCCCCATCGGGGATATTGACACTTGTCTCGGTGTTGATCACCACTTCGGCAGCTTGGCTCAGTAATAAATAAACGCGACATTGCTGGGCAATTAACTGCTCTAGTAACCGCAACCCGTACTGCGCTCCACTGGCGCCAGTCATGGCCAAAGTTACAACCGCACGAAAAGACGCTGGTTTGCTCATAGTGCCTCTAATATCTTTTGGTGAACACCGCCAAACGAGCCATTACTCATCACCACAATAAGCTCTCCGGTGGCCGCTTCGCAAACCACTTTTGTTACAACATCTTGTAGATTGTGACAAACCGTATGCGCTACTTGACCAATGACGCCTTGGGTTAAATTCCAGCTCAAGCCCTCTGGCTGCAACCAAATCACTCTATTAGCCAACGCACAAGATAGCTGCAAAGTATCTTTGTGTACGCCCTGTTTCATGGTATTTGAGCGCGGCTCTATTACAGCGGTAATAGTGGCGCCGGGGTTGGCCTTACGCAGCCCCTCCAAGGTGGTTGCTATGGCCGTTGGGTGATGAGCAAAATCATCATAAACTTTTACGCCATTAGCCTCACCGACAAGCTCCATGCGACGTTTTACGCTTTTAAATTTGCACAAAGCCTCACAGCTAGTGGAGGGCTCTACGCCCACATGCCTAGCAGCAGCTATGGCCGCCAAAGCATTTTGCACGTTATGCAAACCCGTTAACGCCCACTGCACTTTGGCTTGAACCTGCCCCATAAATTGAACGCTAAAGCCGGTGCCGTCTTCTGTAGTAAGCTCCGCTTGCCAGTCATTGCCCAAGGTTTGCGCTGGAGTCCAGCACCCACGCTCTACTACATTATTAATTGCGCCATTGTCACCGGGGTAAATTAATAAACCATCACTAGGAACCGTTCTTATCAAGTGATGAAATTGCGTTTGAATGGCGTTTAAATCTGGGAATATATCAGCGTGATCGTATTCCAAATTATTGATCACGAGCGTACGCGGGCGATAGTGAATAAATTTAGAGCGCTTATCAAAAAAGGCACTGTCGTATTCATCGGCCTCAACCACAAAAAAACCAGAGCTACCGATACGCGCCGAGGTTTCAAAATTATTGGGCACACCGCCAATTAAATAACCTGGGTCAAACCCTGCGCAATCTAATATCCATGCGAGCATGCTAGCGGTGGTGGTTTTGCCATGAGTGCCCGATACCGCAAGCACCCAACGGTCACTTAGAATATGCTCTGCAAACCACTCGGGCCCAGAGGTATAAGGCAAGTTGCGATTGAGTATGGCTTCCATCACGGGGTTACCACGGCTAATCACATTACCAATAACAAACCTATCTGGCTGGATATTGACTTGCTCTGCATCAAAGCCTTCAATTAGCTCTATCCCCGCCTTTTGTAACTGTGTACTCATGGGCGGGTAAACGTGTTGATCAGCCCCAGTTACGTGATACCCCTTTGCCTTGGCCAACTGCGCTAAGCTGCCCATAAAAGTGCCGCATATACCTAAGATATGAATGTGTTGCATCCGGCCCTCACCGCCCAATTTAATGGGCGGAGCTTAGCACGCTATGTGTGCCACCTGAAGGCCGTGGCAGCAACCTATCAACCGCTTACTTCACACCCCACAGGGCTCTAAGACGCTTATCCCGTCGGCACCCCCCACGGTAATATTTATATCGCGTAGGGTTTTTAAGATAAAAGTCCTGATGGTAATCTTCTGCGGTATAAAATGTTTGCGCTGGCAATATCAGCGTGGCCACAGATTCATCATATAAACGGCTATTTTCTAAATTCTCTAAGCTTTGCTGCGCGGCCAATCGTTGGGTGTCACTTTGGTAAAAAATGGCACTGAGGTATTGTGACCCCTTATCACAGAATTGGCCTTTATCATCGAATGGATCAATATTCTTCCAAAATACCTGCAGGAGCTCCGCGTAGCTGATGATGCTGGCATCATAGGTAATACGCACTGCCTCGTAGTGCCCAGTAACACCCGAGACAACTTGCTTGTATGTGGGGTTGGCTTTGTTACCACCGGTATAGCCGGATACAGTTGAGATGACGCCCTCCAACACATCAAAGGGCTGTTCCATACACCAGAAGCACCCACCGGCAAATACCGCCACGGCTTGGTTTTCTATCGGTTGGCCTGGTGGCTTTGGCATAGACCATGCCATGCCCATCACGCCCCACAGCACAGGCAGCAAAAGGCTTTTCAATACATTACTTTTGTTCATGCAACCTCCGAAGGTTTGCTTGGCTACTCTAAATTTAGACAGCTATCGAGCGGCCTTATCAAGTAGACACTCTTTTCGCACAGTTATTACACGCACCACACAAGGTTGATGGCGCAATACTACAAACTCTGTAGCTTCAGCCCCAATTGAGCATCCACACACCTGTGATAGAATGCGCCGCAATTTTGGCCCATTCGCCAACCTTATACCTAATAACCCCTAACTACAGGAACGCCTTATGAGCTTACAAGCCATTCCTATTGGCAAAAACCCACCAGAAGAAGTCAACGTCATTATCGAGATTCCTCAAGGCGGTGAACCCATCAAATATGAAGTAGATAAAGACACTGGCGCTTTATTTGTAGATAGAATATTAGGCACTGCCATGCGTTACCCTTGCAACTATGGCTACATTCCAAACACCTTGTGCGGTGATGGAGACCCAATAGATGTATTGGTATTAATGCCAATGCCCTTGCAAGCCGGCTGCGTAGTGAAATGCCGCCCTATTGGCGTGCTTCAAATGTCTGACGAATCTGGTGAAGATGCCAAGTTACTGGCCGTCCCTGTTACCAAAACCACACCAATCTACAAAGACGTGACTTCTTATAAAGACATCCCTGAAATTCAAATTCAGCAAATTGGTCACTTCTTTGAGCACTACAAAGACCTTGAACCTGGCAAATGGGTCAAGGTAGAAGGCTGGGCAGACGCAGACGTCGCAAAGAAAGAAATTGTGGATTCCATTGAGGCTTTTAACAAAGCCGAATCGTAATACTCAAAAGAACACAGAACGATTGTGGGGCACGCAAAGCCTCCGCGAGAAGGACCTCGCACCACCAGCCCTCCAACTACTCACGCACCCTAAAATTATTGCTCTATAGAGATGTGATCCACATTGGGCGGCGGCGGTTGCGCACCTTTTTTAGGGCCCAAATCTTCGCCCACTTCACCCAGGGTTAAATGAGAGATATCCACCGCACTTTTCGGTTGCGCCTGCCTTTCTTGCGGCTTGAGTAAATCATCGCCTGCATCAGCTACATCCAATTGAGGGATGTCTATTTCTAATGGCTCTTGGCGAAGTTGCTCTTCATCAGATACCAAGTTACCGGCTTGTTCGCGCACTGTTATATGCGAAACATCCACCAACGCCTCTTGCCATTGCCGCTTCTCATCGGGCTTGAGTAAATCCTCGCCCGATTGCGTAACCTCGTAATCGGGTGCATTAATTGTGGCTCTGGGCTCTTGTGGTTTGTCTGGCTGGGCACCGAGCTTGGTATCAAACGCCGCCTCGGCTTGAGCGCTGTTGGCAGACGTCTGCACTGGCGAAGCAGGTGCTGCCTTAGGTGCTTGCTGCTGATTAGAAGCGGCAGGCGCTTCGCACAGAACTACATTAACCTGAGCGCCCACCTTTTTCATGGCCACACGATATTTGTTGGCGGTCTCGGCATCTAGGCCTTTCTTTAGAGAAACATCAGCGCCGGTAAAAAGCTTTTCAACCTGCGCCTCAGAAATTCTAAATAACCCCTGCAAATTCTTTTTTACCTTTGCCAGGTCAAAGCCTTTAACAAGCCCACCAGAAAACACCAAGTCAAACTGTTCGTTACTCATACTACAACTCTCTGCCTAAAGTTGACTCGCAGCGACCTGAATACAACAGCGCAGCGAATAAAATGACTGCTATTAGTATAACGGGTATGGCTGAATTTGAAGTGTTAAAGGGCCGTGCCTGACACAGCCAGAGGGTTCACTTAGTTCAGACTGTTTATTCATTACAGCAAGCCCCAAGTATCTCAATTTTTATATAAGAATTAAACGCTATATCGCTTAAGCCATTTTGCTATATAAACTAAAGCAAAATGGCTTTTTATTCCCTAATTCATTGAATTAATTCAGTATTTAATGGCTTTGAGCGTTTTATATAACCCTACGAAAAATAACAGAAGAATGTTTTAAATGCTAATTTCTATGAAGCAGCGCACATATTATGAAATTTTGCACTAAGCTTGCATGCGAGACTTACAAGCCTAGCAAGATAACGCCATGTACCTGACTGGCCGGGCCGCCAGAAGCCAACCATACTTCAGCCAGCCTTCAATGTTCGACCTGGCAAAGGACAACAGCTCATGAAACAGTCAGAAAACGAAAGTGACGTGAACACCACGATTAATCGAATCATGCCCCAAAGCGCATACAATGCCACCACCAACAGCTCCGCGATTGCGACTAAAGTGCGCGAAGACATATTGTTTCTACAAGATAGAATTGACCGAATTAAAAAACTGCAAACACCCAATTCCTCAGTACTCAAAACCTATCAATCTATGCTTGACAGTCGAGAGGCCGTTTTATCTTGGTTACAAGGCAACGGCGAAGTAGAACACAACGAAGAAAACGATATTGTCCAAGTAGGCTAGCGGCCTGGCCTCCGCCTACTCTTTCAAATTAGAATGAGCGCTTAGGTTAAACTCAGAGATCATCGGCAGTAAATGCTCCATTGAGGGCAGTACCCTGCCATGTTCTAAAGACACTACCTCCTCCCCAAAACGCAACACGTTCATTTTGGCTGCAACCGCGGCCTTAACCCCTGCAACAGAATCTTCAATCACCACACAATGACTTGGGTCTACACCGATAGACTCAGCAGCATGGTTAAATAGATCCGGTGCGGGCTTTCCAGCAGAGACTTGCTCGGCTGAAAAAATACACGATTCGAAAAAAGGCAACAAACCAGTAATGGTTAATGAGCGCATGACTTTATTCACCGAGCCATTACTGGCCACACAATAAGCCACACGCTGGCGCTGCAGTTGCTCTACCGCCTTTTTCACGCCAACCACGGGCTGAAGCCGCTTAGAAAACACCTGCTCCTCAGCCGCAAATAGGTGAGCTTTAAAATGCGCTGGTAAGCTATGCCCAGCTAACTTTAGCTTTTGAATGCAGGCATCCAGCGTTAAACCCACAAATGCCAGACGACACTCTCGGGCAGAATAATTCACACCATGCTTTTGCAAACACTGCGCAAACACTTCTGAGGCAAGCGCTTCACTGTCAACCAAGACTCCATCGCAATCAAAAATAACTAACACGGTAACTTTAAACTCTTGGGCACCATTGAATTTAGATCCATACAAACTGGCGCACTATTTTATTCGACGCAGACAAAGCGTTGATATATATCTTTTAAGTGTTTTAAAACCTTGGGCTTTAACGCCATATCCGCCCGTTCTATTCGCGCGTATAACACCTCAAGCGTTAGTTGCTTTTGGTATTGCTTTGCTAGCGGTGCATAGCTCAAATGCCATGGTTCACAGGCAACACCGCCAGCGTCCATTGGATAAGGCCTATAAAACCCCGTATCTTCAGTGGATAAATGGCTGCTTAACCACTGGTGAAACGGGGCAAACACACCGCCACTGGTGGTTTCTTCCACCGTTAACTGCACACTGTAACCTTCTGGTAACGCCGCGCGGTCTATCACGTCGATATCGGTCCCCCAGTGATGTCTAGACCCACCGGGCAAAGCAGACCAACGCAAAATGGCATACACGGCCTCTTTGTCACTCAAGCTGGCTCTGGCAATGGGCTGCCCACCATCATCCAATATCGGACGCTCTCCGCGGGCTTTCGCGTTCCAAATTCCAAGTTGGCGGTCAAAGCTTCTATATCCGCTTGCAATAGCCAGCTCAAAGCCCTGATCACTCGCCCGAGCCTCTAACGCTTTATAGCTTGGCAACATATCACGGTGTATTTGAGCCCCCAGGTAAGTCACCTGGTTGACAGGGTCATCACCGCACAGAACTTCACATGCTAGATTTATACTCACACTCACAACCCATTATAATGTACTAGTATTTAAGCGCCTTCGATCACGCCAAGTATGGCAAATGGATCACCCAAACCCAATTAAAGTTTGATTTTACCCTTTAAAAGTTACTATAAAACTGGTATTTTTGGACCAACTCTTACCATTAGGCGGCAATTCGCAAGTAAGTGCTCATTCAGGTTTACGACCAAAATTTTTAAGCTACAGTTAAATGTGGGGGCGTCGCCAGCCATTCACCGCCAGGAACCGTTGTAACCAAGTTTGTTCCTAGATAAACGGCGCCGTGTTGCGAGACTGTGCAGTTAACGCAACAACCGGATCACATTTGGTCATCATACCGAGCACTACTACTCGCGTTTGATAATAATAAAAGATTAAGGAATATTGCTATGAATTTAGCGCACAGCGAACTGCTTGAATTAAAAAACCTCGGCATGGCATCGGTCAATATCCTTCATGCTATTGGTGTTAACACCTACCAAGACTTGGCCGATGTGGGCTCTGTTGGGGCCTACAGAAAAGTTAAATCACGCGGTATACACGTTTCCAAAGTGATGCTCTACGCCTTAGAGGGCGCATTAATGGATGTACACTGGAACGAACTCGCACCCGATGAGAAATCACGCCTTGTGCAAGAAGCTGAAGCCCCCCAAGAGCCGATGCTCCAACGCGCTAGCGCCTAAATAACATGCCGCAACTTTGCGCGTGCAGTGATATCCCTGAGGGTACTGCACGCGGATTTACTCTAGGGCAAACCCAATACATTGCGGTTAACCAAGACGGCGGCTTTCACATCTACCTCAATCGATGCCCTCACCTTGGCACGCCGCTAGAATGGCAGCCCGATCAATTTATCTGCCCAGACACAGACTTAATACGCTGCGCCACACACGGCGCCCTATTTGAACCGGCTACCGGGCACTGCGTGTATGGGCCATGCCAAGGCCAAGCGCTCACGCCCATATCCTTTGAAATAGACAGCAATACCATCATCATACAACACACAGAGTAACGCCCTAGTACCGCAAAACCTCGCCTTAAACTAAACACCCACTACCGGCACTTGCGAGGTAAGCTTAAACTCCGTGGCACAAAGCTCTGCCTTTAGCGCCAACACATAAACCCCCTTTTTGATTGCTTGCTCTAGCGCTTTGGCGTAGGCGCTGTCGATATGCGCCGCAGGGGCCACCTGCTCAATGCCCGAATGCTGCACACAAAACACCAGCAATGCCCTGCAGTGATCGTTTTGCTCTGCCACGGCTTCTAGCTCCCGCAAGTGTTTTGTACCCCGAGTACTGATTGCGTCCGGGAAGTAACCACACCCATCCTCTTTTAGGGTTACGTTTTTTACCTCTACATACCACTGCAAGCCACCTTTAGTGACTAAAAAGTCAATACGGCTCCCTTCGTGCCCGTATTTTACCTCGGCACGAATACTGTCAAACCCTTGCAATGGCTCTATCATTCCGGCCTCAATGGCCTCGCGCACTAGAGGGTTAGCACGGTGTGTATTAATACCCGCCAAATCCCCTTCGGGGGTGGCGGTAAGCTCCCAGGTGTGGGGGTATTTACGTTTAGGGTTACCAGAATCAGAAAACCAAACTGGGGCGCCTGGCGCTAAGCAGTTTTTCATACTGCCTGTATTGGGGCAGTGAATGGTCACGGTGCTGCCGTCTTGACGTTTTATATCAGCCATAAACCGCTTATAACGTTTGATAAGCCGGCCTTGCTCCAAAGGTGGGCTAAACTTCATAAAAACTCCATCAATGAGATTTATATTGGCGCCTTGGGGGTTGCCGGCCGCAAAAGTACACCATTAGCGTTAAACAGCACTACCTTAAAACCACAGCAAACTTAAGAAAAGCTGGCGTAGCATTACTTATTTTGGTAGCTTTGCCCGTCTGATCAAATATGCTCTTGAAAATGATCTATTTGCCCCAATCTATGGGAGGCTCGGCGGTAATCGCCGGAGAACGGACAACACCTTGTTGTGTCATAACAGCAATAACACGATAAGAGGCTTCAACCAATGCCTGACACAGAGAACTTTGGACTACACGGGTTAGCGCCTTATAAGGAATCAAAGGGCGAAGAATACATGAATGAAAAGCAGCGCGAGCACTTTAAGGCGCTGCTTTTAGCATGGAAAAAAGAACTGATGGAAGAAGTGGACCGCACCATGTCTCACCTAAAAGACGAGGCGGCAAACTTCCCCGACCCTGCAGATAGGGCAAGCCAAGAAGAAGAATTTAGCTTAGAGCTACGCACACGCGACCGTGAACGTAAACTCATTAAGAAAATTGACAAAACTCTTGAGCTTATAGATGCAGACGACTATGGCTTTTGCGATGCCTGCGGTGTTGAAATCGGCATTCGCCGTTTAGAAGCCCGCCCCACGGCTAACTTATGTGTAGATTGCAAAACCATTGACGAAATCAAAGAAAAGCAGGTGCTGGGTTAACCATTAACCCCTCTAACCTTTTTACGTAATGGATCAACGTGTGCCAGTTATCCTGGCACCGTCATCTTCGATATGCCCTATTCCAACGTGTATGTAGGGCGTTTTGCCCCATCCCCTTCCGGGCCTCTACATTTGGGCTCCCTCGTCTGTGCCTTAGCCACATATTTGGATGCCAAACAGCACAATGGCAAATGGCTGGTGCGCATGGAGGATATTGACCCACCACGCGAGCAACCTGGCGCAGCGCAAACTATTTTGCATTCTTTACAAGCGCATGGGCTGTGCTGGGACAACGACGTGCTGTTTCAAAGCACCCGTGTAAGCGCTTACCAAAATGCACTGGATAGCCTGCAACAGGCTGACTTAACCTACCGCTGTAGTTGTATTCGCAAACGTCTATTAACATTAAACGGCACATACGATGGTCACTGCCTGACTAGCCCACCCCAAGCAGACGCGCCTTGTGCTGTGCGACTCAAAACTCTCGCTACTCCCAACACCATTACATTCACAGATGGTATACGGGGTGATCAAACGTTTTACTCAAAAGATCACAAAGATTTTATTATTCGTCGTAAAGATGGTTTATTCGCTTACCATATTGCGGTGGTGGTTGACGATGCTTATCAAAAGGTCACCCATGTGGTGCGTGGCGCGGATATATTAGACAGCACCCCCAAACACCTTTTACTTTTTAAAAGCTTAGGCTGGGCAGCGCCGGGTTTTGCTCATATCCCCTTAGTCTTAGGGGACGACGGCGATAAACTCAGTAAACAAACTCATGCCCCTGCGTTAGATGACACGCGCCCGCTTGAAAACCTCCTTTGCACCTTTACTCACCTTAAAATTCCGCCACCCAATACACCAATAACTAACGTACAAGATTGCTTAAGATACGCATTAGATCAATTCCAACTAAAACGCCTTATCTAAGAGGGTGCTGGCAACTCAAAAGTTAATAGTTTCATTTTATTGTTAGATAAGCGCACTCATACCAACTTGGTGCCCGCCCAGCAAAGAACGCACCTTACCAAATAGCAAAACCTGGCATAACCTTGATTAACAGTGACCGATCACACCATACCCAATCGCCGTTTTGAACAGCAGTGACAGGCTGCTATGGTTACAGTACCATTCACGGCTTTAATTAAAAGACACTCCATGACTCGCTTACCCATAGTTCTGGCCGTATTGCTGACCTACATAGTCGTACCACCGCTACTTAATTGGATAACAGACCCAACAGGGGTTTGGTATAAACCCTTTGTAATATGGCTGCTGATCATTGCCGTTGCGTTTACCATCCAATTGCGCTCGCCTAAACAAACTCCGTAAACGCCATGACGCTCAGTTACATTGAAGTTGCCTTAATCTGTATCGCTTATTTGACTGTGCTGTTTACCATTGCTCATACCACCGATAAAGGATGGGTAGCCGATAAAATAGTCACGCACCCTGTGACGTATATTTTTTCGTTAGGAATTTTTGCCAGTGCCTGGGCTTTTTATGGTGTCATTGATCTGGCCAATCGCTTCGGCTATGCCGCACTGGCATACTACTTGGGCACTGGCACCTTATTTTTATTTGCGCCATTTTTGTTAAAACCTTTGATTGAGCTGGCCAGGCGCTTTCAGATTAACTCGATGGCCGACCTATTGGTGTTTCGCTACAACAGCCACCCCGTCGGCGGTTTGGTCGCTTTGATTATGCTACTGGCCATGGCGCCACTGCTCGCACTGCAAATGCAAGCCGTGGCAGACACCATTCATATCCTTACCCGCAACAACCACGATGCGCTAAGCCCCGCCCTGTCGGAATTTGGTATCCGCCAATCCTTTGCTCTGCTTTACTGCGGGGCCATTGCATTGTTTGCCATGATGTTTGGCTCTGACCGCGATCACCATAAGGGGTTGGTCACGGTCATGGCTTTTGAATCCTTGATTAAAGTCTTTGGCTTGTTGGCTGTAGGCTTATTTGTGATATACGAAGTATTCGGCGGCTTTAGCCAGTTAGAAATGTGGCTACTAGACAACCCCATATACAAAGATGCGCTGCGCAACCCCAAAGACGACGCCTCCGCTCATGCACTGATGCTGGTATTTATTGCGACTGCCGTTTCAATGCCCCACATTTTTCATATGACCGTAGTGGAAACACCTGTTAAGCATGCCTACAAAACCGTCACCTGGGCGTTCCCACTGTTTTTATTGGTCATGGCGGTACCTATCTTTCCTATTTTATGGGGGGGTCAAGCATTAGGTTTGGGGTCGCCCGCGCAGTACTTTCCATTAAGCATTCCGATGGCAACCAAAAGTCACACTTTTGCGTTGATCGCTTTTGTGGGTGGGCTTTCTGCTGCCACTGGCGCCATGATTGCCATCACTCTGGCATTGACCACAACTATTTTGAACCACTGGATTTTGCCCATCATTCGCTTTCAATTAAAGCGAGATGTGTACCTGCAGCTAGTGTGGATGCGCCGCGCGTTAATTGCGGTCATTACCGCCAGTGGGTTTATGTTTTACGCCCTATTAAACAACCGCTTCGCCTTAATGGATTTAGCCTTAGCGGCATTTATTGGCACCTTACAATTACTGCCTGCCGTCATTGGCGTTGCTCACTGGCCCCATGGCAACCGGCGCGGCTTAGTTGCGGGCATTCTTGCGGGCAACGGCATTTGGCTTGTAGGCATGATGCTACCCATGCTATTTGGCTGGACCGAACTTCAACTGCCAGTGATCGGCACCATAGCTTTGGGCCCAGACCAATGGAAACCCATAACCCTCTGGAGCCTCAGCGTCAATACGCTGTTATTTTTGTGTATTTCTCTGGTGAGCTCTCAATCCGACGAAGAACGCTACAGCGCCGATTTATGCTCAGAAGATGAACTCAGTCATCCGGTACGCTTAACGCTGGATATTCGTAGCCCCCAGGAAATTATCGACCGGCTATCCAAACGTGTGGGGCAATCCACTGCAGAACAAGAAGTTCAGCGCGCCTTAGCGCGCCTCAACCTACACCCCAACGAAAGCCGCCCATATGCATTACGCCGCCTAAGGGATGAAACAGAGGCCAATTTATCCAGCCTCATTGGCATCTCTATGGCCAGCGAAATTATGGATCAACTCATTCCGTACCGCATTCCAGAAACACCCGCAGCAACAGACATCAACCTGATGGAAAGCCGCCTAGGCCAAGTACGCGACCACCTAACTGGCTTAGCTGCAGAGCTCAACAACTTACGCCTGTATCACCGCCGTACACTAGAGCAACTCCCACTAGCGACCTGCTCGGTGGGTCAAGATTTAGAGGTACTCATGTGGAACACCGCCATGGAGGACCTAACCGGCATTGACAGTAATCAGGTTACCGGCTCTCACTTAGAAAACGTACTAGAGCCGTGGGGCGGGCTATTGCACCGCTTTGCCTTGTCTGCCGAGCCGCGCTTTTACAAGCAGCAAATAAAATTGAACAGCCACCCACACTGGGTCACACTCTACAAAGCCGCCATCCCCTCTTCTATGGCGCACCAAATGGACGGACAGGTCATACTGCTCGAGGACGTCACTGAGCTACAAACCCTAGAGCAAGAACTGGTTCACAGTGAGCGTTTGGCCTCTGTTGGCCGCTTGGCTGCAGGCGTCGCCCACGAGATAGGCAACCCGGTGACGGGCATTGCCTGCTTGGTACAAAACCTAAAGTATGAAACCGACAACCCAGAAATATTAGAGACAGGCGAGCAGATTTTGTCGCAAACAGACAGAGTCACTCGCATCGTCCAATCCTTAATGAGCTTTTCCCACTCCGGTCATCACGGCAGCACGGAATACTCAGAGGTTGCCCCGCACCGCTGCGCTCAAGAGGCCATAGACCTACTGACCTTACAAAAAGAAAAGCACACCGTGCATTATATTAACCAAGTACCTGAGTCATTAGTGCTATACGCAGACAGCCAAAGGCTCATTCAGGTCTTGGTGAATTTGCTGTCTAACGCGCGCGATGCCAGCCCCGCAGAGGCTAAGGTTGTGATAGAAGGCAAAGTTATAGGCGACATAGCTCAAATTAGCGTGACAGACGAAGGCTCAGGTATTAAAAAGCAAACCATCGACCGAATATTTGAACCGTTTTTTACCACCAAAGACCCAGGCGAGGGCACGGGCCTTGGCTTGGCAATGGTTTACAGCATCATAGAAGACCACAAGGGTGACATTGAAATTGAATCCCCCGTGAATGAAGAGGCTCAGTCGGGCACGCGCTTTATCATTTCACTCCCGCTTGGCCTTGCAAGTAATGTCTCAAGCGGTAACACTAGGGGGATGGAACCGTAACCGATGGTGGCAATAACGCCCTTTTGTTTGAATAAAATACCCATAATGTTTGTTACCAAAGGCCAAGCTGGCGGTACCCCACCGCATAGAGCCCGCCAGCTCACCCCTTATAACCTTTGTGTAAAACCCGTATCAGCCAAGAAGTGCACCAAAAGCTATGAGCAAAATTCTGATTGTTGAAGATGAAATTATCATTCGCACCGCACTGCGTAAATTACTCACGCGTAATAAGTACGATGTAAAAGAAGCCGCATCTGTCAAAGAAGCCACAGGCAAATACAACTTAGACTCTTTCAACCTCATCATCTCAGACTTACGCCTACCCGGCGCGCCCGGTACAGACCTGATTCAAATGGCCGGTGACATTCCGGTTTTAATCATGACCAGCTACGCCAGCTTGCGCTCAGCAGTGGATTCCATGCGCATGGGTGCCGTGGATTACATTGCAAAACCCTTTGATCACGACGAAATGCTCACTGCAGTAAAACGGGTATTGGTTAAAGCTGAAAAAAGTGCCATGCACGCCAATGCCAACACGCCCAGCTCAGCAGTAGATGGCATGATTGGCAACTCCCCGCAAATGAAAGCGCTTTACCAAATGATTTACAAAGTGGCGCCCACAAACGCCACGGTTTTGGTAAGCGGTGAAACCGGTACGGGCAAAGAATTGGTGGCAAGAGCACTGCATTATCAAAGCCCCCGTGCAGACAAACCCTTTATTTGCGTTAACTGTGCCGCCATTCCAGAAACCCTAATTGAGGCCGAGCTATTTGGTCACGAAAAAGGCGCGTTTACGGGTGCCGCCAGTCAACGCGAGGGTCTCGTGGCTGCAGCCGATGGCGGCACGCTTTTTTTGGATGAAATTGGCGAGCTTCCCCTAGAGGCCCAAGCGCGTTTGTTACGCGTACTGCAAGAGGGTGAGGTACGCCCAATTGGCTCTATTGAGTCCCGTAAAGTCGATGTAAGACTGGTTGCCGCAACCCACCGCGACCTTGGAAAACTGGCGCGCGAGCATGAGTTCCGTGAAGACTTGTTCTTCCGTATCAATGTGATGCAGCTAAAGTTGCCAGCATTGCGTGAGCGTGGCAAAGACATTCTCACCTTGGCGGAAACTTTTGTGCAACGGTATTGCGCAGAGCTGAAAAAACACCCGCTGGCGCTTTCACCGGAGGCGATACAAGCCATCACCACCTACACGTGGCCCGGCAACATACGGGAGCTAGAAAACGCCATACAACGCGCGTGCATTCTGACCGAAGACGAAACAGAAATAAGCCACTCAGTACTGTCTATTGACCTAGACCTAGTTAGAGTAGACGAGCAAGCGGATGACCCCGTTGCCACTAAACGATCAGAAAACACCGAGCCCAATGAAGACCTTTCATTAGAAGATTACTTTCAACGCTTTGTGTTAGAGCATCAAGACTCCATGAGCGAAACCGAGCTTGCGCGCAAACTGGGCGTGAGCCGTAAATGTTTGTGGGAACGCCGCCAGCGCCTAGGTATCCCCAGAAATAAACCTACACAGTCAGCCCCGCAGAAATAACAGAGCCGAGCCTAAATACTCCCTGTGCAAGGTTCGGCGCACCGGCTCAAACTCAGTCTAAATACATACCCACCACAAAGTAACAATCTACTTTAGTACCAAGTTTCTTATTTAAAACACAGATATACCCCACCCCAAAGAACCAAAAATCGAATAAAAACACGAAAAACATCACACTTTATGTTACCAAGCACAAAAAATAGGTAACACTTTCGAGCCAAATGGTAACAACAGATCCGTTATTCGAATTAGATAAAACCAGAGATTTTTTATAACTCCATGTTTTTATTAGCCTTTTATATTTTGGCATAAGGCTTGCTGTTACACAGGTCAACATAACAACAATAAAGAATAATAAGACAAGCAAAGATAACTAATAAGAACAACAAATAATAAGAAACTGAAATTTTAATAATAACAACAACAAATAATAATAAGAGCAAACGTATAACTGACTGAACTGAGGAGAGCTTGCAAATTTTGACAAGCAACGCAACAAGGATGTCGCTTTGATTAGCGAACTTACAGAGGCAAGATTGAGACAATAACAGCCTAGTGAATTTTAGCGGGAAGGCCCAAAAGCCTTCCCGTTTTCGTTTCCCCCTCGCCAAATATCAACGATGCTTCATGCGGTAACACTTTATTGCGCCCCCACTGGTAAGCTATGCTGCACCGCAAACCCAGGCTCACTCCACGGTTACACCTGTGTGAAAACTACATACCAACGAGAAATAAGGTAACACCCTTAAATTCACATTCGCTATAAAAAAACCATTACTCTGCTTAAGTCATTGTTTTTAAAAGCAATTTTATATTTGGCATACAGCCTGCACTGTCCACTTCAAGTAAGTCAAATGACAATAAGAACAACAGGTAATAATAAGACGGCT
>CAYZQH010000015.1:0-24163 GCA_964480055.1 uncultured Cellvibrionaceae bacterium | reverse complement strand
AAAAACTCAAAAAATAGCGCGCACTCCATTCCGAGCGTATTCACAGAAATTGTTTTAAGCCCGGCTTTCCGTACCCGTCGTGGCGCTAATTCACAATAGGAGATTTATGATGAGTAAGATTGATATAAAAAGAAATAAAGCTCCTAAACTGAACCGCCGCTCGTTTTTAGCGGGCACCGGTGCATGTATCTCATTACCGTTGTTGGAAGCCATGCTTCCAACCGGTAAAACGGCTTTTGCGCAAAATGTTAGCTCCCCTGGCCGTATGCTTGTGTTCTTTACCGGTAACGGTTGTCACATGCAAACCTTCCACCCAGGATCGGCGGGTAGTTTTAACAATAACTTCCGTGGGGCCTCCACGCTAGACCCATTAAGAAGCCTCTGGCAAGACGTAACTACCATTAAGGGGCTACAAAACGACCCAATGCGTGGCCAAACTGGTGACCATGGTAAGGGCAGTGGTGCCTTTATGACGTGTGATAAGGTCACTAAAAACCGCATTAGCTCCCACACAACTATGGATGTAATTGCAGCGCGACAAATTGCCAACCAAACGCGTTTTTCAAACCTACACCTTGGAATAGACCGCCCGGGTTCAGGCTTCCCCGATAATGGCTACTCAGCAGCATATTTGGGCAACATCTCTTGGCAAAACTCGAGTACCCCAGTGCCTAAAGAAACAGACCCTAAAAAGCTGTTCAACAGGCTCTTTGGTGGCAACCTACCCTCCACGCCTAGTGGTGGCGGTGGCGGTGTCAATACAACTGCAGCCGTACACGAATCGGTACTGGATGCGGTATTAAATGATGCCTCTCGCCTTGAAAGGCAACTTGGCACCACCGACAGAGAGAAGTTGCAAGGCTACTTACATGGTATCCGTGAGCTAGAAAAACAAATAGACACATCTGCGCCTAATGTGTCTGCTGCACCAAGTGCTTGCAAAAAGCCCAACTTGGGCGGTACCGGCAACTACGTGAAAAACAGCCGTTTATTCAACGAACTTATGACCATGGCATTTACCTGTGACTTAACGCGAGTAATCAGCTACATGTTCTCTAACGGGTTGGGTGGACGCAAATACTCTAACTTGGGTATCAGTGGTAGCCATCACGGTATTTCTCACCACGGCAAGCGTCAATCAAACTACGATCAGCTGAAAAAAATTGATAAATACCACATGGAAGAGTTAGCCGACCTAGGTAAGAGATTGAAGGGTCAAACAGACGTAACTGGGAAATCGCTACTTGATAGCTGCATGGTATTGTACTCAAGCGAAATTTCAGACGGCAACACTCATAGTCATTACAACCTACCCTGCGTGATTCTAGGGAAAGGCAATGGCCGAGTTAAACCAGGAAGACACATCAATGCGAATCGCCAAATGGCCGACGTATTTGTGGCCATGATGCAACACGTAGGCGCTAACGTGAACTCCTTTGGTCAAAGTAAAGGACCTATATCGCTCACGTAGTAGAGTAAAACTCAGTAAATATAAAAGGCGCATCTTTCGGGGTGCGCCTTTTTTTGTATCTGAGATATTGTGTTGTTCTTGTAAATCTTACTAGAATATATCTTTCATTATAATCAACAGACCTTGCCTACCGAGCCTACATAAAAGCACGAAGGCGCAACAAGCTATTACTGTAATGGCCGCATTTAAACTGACACCGCGAACACCGAAGATGGCCTGCCGCCTCTGATCAATTTCAAAAACTTTATCAGTAAACAAGGGAATACTGCGCCGCTAGTTGACTAAAGCTGGTGACCGCGGTGCACCCACTCGCCCTACTTTGATCATTAAATATACTTAAACCAATCTTCACCCAACGTAAGTAGTCTAAGCACAGCCAGATCTGTGTTATTCGTAATTCAACGCAGTAGTCTTCCCTGAAAATATTCGATAAATAAAAATGGTATAGGCAATAATCATGGGCAAAGCGAGCACCGCGCCAACCAAGGTAAATTTTAACGATGCGGTAGAAGCCGCTGCCTCTTCGATACTCATGCGGCCAATGATAATGTCAGGATACAGGCTGAACGCCAGGCCGATTGCCGCCAAAATACAAATAATCACCAAGCCAACAAACACCAAAATCTCATAGCCGGATTTAAGTATATTCGGTTTAACCAACAGCCAAGCAAGGCCTGCGTAAATCAGGGCACTGACCATCGGAATGGGTACTAGCCCAATTAAATTGGGCAGCGTAAACCAGCGCTGTGCAATGACTTGACTGGCGATAGGTGTTGCAACAGACACTGCCAATAACGCTAGGCCCATTGGTAATAATGCCATTTTGGCCCAGCGTAGGGCTTTGTCAAACAACTGATGTTCACACTTTATTAGCAACCACGCCGAACCAAGCATGATGTAGAGCGCAGGCAGGGTAACTGCAATTAAAGCCGAAAAAACCCAACCGACAGAATCACTGCGTAGGCCAGTGATGTAAGCACCCAACATCCAACCTTGGCAAACCGAGGCCACCAGCGACCCTACAAAAAACAACCTATTCCACATGGTTTTTTTTGCATCACCGGCTTTAACACGAAAGTCAAACGCAACACCACGCAAAATAAGCGCCATTAACATAAGTGAGACAGGCAGGTATAAAGAGGTAAGTACTATGCCGTGAGCCTTTGGAAATGCAATAAGCAAGACGCCCACACCCAGCACAATCCAAGTTTCATTGGCATCCCAAAACGGCCCAATAGAGGCTACCATCAAGTCTTTTTCTTCATCTGTTGCCAAGGGCAACAACATGCCTATTCCTAAGTCGTAGCCATCAAGAATGACATACACCAACAAAGCCAAGCCCATCACAGCTGCAAAAATAAGCGGTAACCACGCGTCTATCATCATGCTGCACCTCCTGGGTTTGGCGTCGGTTGTTTTAAGCCGCCCATCATTGGTTCGTGAATCAATTCTAGTGAACGCGCAGGTTTGTTAGATAGGTACTTCAACGCACCTATATAGGACACCAATAAAAATACATACAATACCGAATAGGCAATTAAGGTAATGAGTACATTAGCGGGAGGATGTTCGGCCACAACTTCGCTAGATTTGATAACACCGTGCACAATCCACGGTTGACGACCAATTTCTGTAACATACCAACCCGCTAAAACGGCTACCCAACCAGAAAACGTCATCCAAGAAAAAGCGTGCAGTAAGGCTTTTGAAGGTTTAGTTTTTCGCCAATAAACCCAAGCACCCCACCACGCAACCAGCACCATCAATATGCCAATAGCCACCATTACTCGGAATGACCAAAACACCACAGCAACTGGTGGCGTTTCACCAGGGAATTCATTTAAACCTTGCAATTGTCCATCCCATTCGTGCGTTAAAATCAAACTGGCCGCTTTGGGTACCTCTATAGCAAAATGAGTGGTTTGCTGTTCTTCATCCGGAAATCCGAACAGGGTCAGCGGCGCGCCTTTTTCTGTATGCCAAATTCCTTCTATTGCGGCCACTTTTGCTGGCTGATGCTTTAGTGTATCCAAACCATGTAAATCACCAATAAAAATTTGTAAAGGCGCTAATACTGCCGCAATATAAATACCGGTTTTTAGCACCAGCTTAGTGGCAGGCCCATCGACACTTTTACTCATACGCCACGCACTGACACCAACTACCAAAAATGCAGCCGTCAGCATTGACGCATTTAACATATGAATAAATCGATAACAAAAAGAGGGATTAAAAATAATTGCCCACCAATCATCGACATAAAAAATGCCGTTTTCAAGAGTATATCCAGCAGGCGTTTGCATCCACGAATTTAAGCTCAAAATCCAAAAGGCCGAAAAAGTCGTGCCAATGGCAACTAATGACGTCGCAATTAAATGCATGCGATTAGAAACCCTGTTTTTTCCAAACAGCATAATACCTAAAAATGACGCCTCCAAAAAAAAGGCCGTTAATACCTCATACCCCAATAATGGCCCTGCTATATTCCCAGCGCGCTCCATAAACCCCGGCCAATTTGTGCCAAACTGAAAACTCATAGTAATACCCGACACCACGCCCAAAGCGAAAGACAGTGCAAATATTTTTACCCAAAAATAATAAGCATATTCCCAAGCTTTATTGCCACTCAAACTAAATCGCAAACGAAAATACAATAAAACCCAACAAAGGCCAATGGTGATGGTAGGAAACAAAATATGAAAACTGATATTGGCAGCAAACTGAATTCTTGCCAAAACAAATGGATCAAACTCCACGAGCGGCTCCCGACTGAACGAATTAATTACTGATTAACAAACTAAATTCAGCGGAACATTCTTTGTCCCGCTGAACCATATCTACAACGCGTTCCTAGAAAAATACTAATCCACAGTTTCATAGCCCTCACTCGCGCGTTATTTCACACTGGCCGCCTTTATAGACGGCAGCGCAATCACAGAGCCTCCAAGCGTCCGGCCTTCAGGTTCGACGGGATGACAAAATATAAACCGTCACTTGCCTTTATAATTTGCCAAACTGCGTTGGCCAAGAGTTGCTTTAGCATTAAAACTCGGTGCAGGTTCTTTGATTCTGGGTAAGCCAGAGTTTTGAATGGTGTCCATACAAAGTATCGTCAAACGCCATTGGCAAAAAAACAAAAGATTGAATATCGACTTCCGAATCAACATTGTCACTTCACAGAATGTGCCAACAACCAGAAAGCAATTTAAGCCATTGATAAATATAATATTTTTCTAAAAAACAGCTATCAGCCGCTTCTTGCAATCGCCAAATATGACAAAGAGGCCGCCAAATATGACAAAGACCGTTAGTAGATGGGTACCAGTGCGGTATATTGATATACCACGCAAATCAAATATGTGAGTAATTGATTTGCGTGGCACGAAACGTCATGAATGACGGTTCAGGGTAAGAACTAACTGTCCAACTTCCGATACAAGGAGCGGACACTAATGCCAGCTACCTGGGCCACTTGGGTTTTATCGCCCTGTAGCTCTCGCATCAACCGCTGCAGGTAGTTTTTCTCCACAGCTTTCAAGTCCAATTGAGGGGTGTTTTGGGTTTCTTCGCCATCGACACTAAGATTCTGAGAGCCTTGTTCATCGCCGTACACCAGGCTTTCAGACATGGTTTTTGCTTCAATCAAATTGCTGTCTGATAAAATCATTGCGCGATAGAGAATATTGCGTAACTCACGAATGTTACCTGGAAAACTCCAGTTTTTAAGAACAGCAAAAGCCGCTTGCGTTAGGTGATAAGTTTTTTCAGAATCCAGATTCTGCAATAGAATAGCGCACAATTCTTGTAAATCTTCTTTGCGCTCGCGCAGTGCCGGAATGCGAATGGGAAATACATTGATGCGATAAAACAAATCTTCTCGAAAAACGCCTTGAGTAATTAATTCCGGTATATTTTTGTGAGTGGCGCAAACCAAACGAAAATCTGCGTGCTTTACTTCTGAAGACCCTACTGGGCGGTACGTGCGGCTCTCCAACAATCGCAATAGTTTAACTTGCATCGACAGGGGCACATCGCCAATTTCATCTAAAAATAAGGTGCCGCCTTCCGCCGCTTCGACCAAGCCACTGCGATTGGTGTTGGCCCCGGTAAATGCGCCTTTAACGTGACCAAATAATTCGCTTTCAAATAAGGTATCTGTCAATCCGGCACACTCTAAAGTGACCATGGATTTTACACTGCGGGCGCTATTGCAATGAATTGCACGCGCCGCTAATTCTTTCCCGGTACCAGACTCTCCGAGCAACAATACCGAGGCGTTGGTATTACTGACTTTTGCTATTTTATGCATAGTATGAGTAAAGGCCTTACTACTACCCACCATACGGGCACCTGGCGTATGATACTCACCCGCATGAACGCTTTTTAACAGCTCTATATAAAAGCGCGGCAACCCTTCTGCATCTAGTATTGGTAGCATCTCGACATCAACATACTCCTTACCACGCGGCGTTTGATGCACGTGCAAAATACGTTCTTTTTTCCCGGATAATTGAGCCGCACGCATGGGGCAGTCTTCGCCAGACTCATCGCACGGCTTTGAATACCCGTGAGATACAGCAAAGCAACGGGGTTCGCGGTCTAACTTAATTTCACCAAACTGCTGCTGATAATCACTGTTGTAGGCCAAAATTTGATATTCGGGCGACACTAAAATGGCCGGGCAATCAAAGCCTTCAAGCAGCACACCCAAATCACTTTGATTGTTCTTATCACTGGAAATCACTTGCATACATCGCCTCTCAACCAAACTCGTCCATCATTGCCACAATTGACAGTATTGACAAACTGATTTGCCAATACTGACTCGATACTGCGTATATTTCAAGAGCGCTCATATGAACTAGAATTAAAAGTGATATAAATCAATAAGTTAGGCAGCCTAATCATTCTGGCCCAAGCTTTGCTAAATTAACCTCTGTAGCAGTTAAATTTGTATTAAAAGCCGTTGATTTAGGCCAGCACTCATTATGAGCATGGTATGGGACTAACGCATGCTATAAATTTTGAGGTTGTAATTACACCAATGGCTTAAGCCAGCCAACCGCAAAACTCCAAATGAGGTCTATTTATGAGCGCCCAAAGTGAAAAACCAAGCCAACCGCAAACGGCCGATGTACTGGCGTTTTTTGATGAAGACAGCAATACGTTTTCTTACGTTGTGAAAGACCCCAGCAGTTCTAGCTGCGCGGTTATTGATCCAGTACTGAACTTTGACTACGCCTCTGGTGGTGTCAGCTTTGAAGGCTCCGACGCCATAATTGACCACGTTCAAAAACATCAACTAAAGGTAGAATGGCTGATCGAAACTCATGTACATGCAGACCATTTGTCCTCCGCGCCTTATATCCAACAAAAACTCGGCGGAAAATTAGCCGTGGGCGAACACATTCGAACTGTACAAGAAACCTTTGGCAAAGTATTTAATGCTGGCATAGATTTTCAACGCGATGGCTCCCAATTTGATCACCTATTTAAAGATAAAGAAGAGTACCGCATTGGTAATCTAGAATGTGTTGCTTTGCACACGCCTGGTCACACACCCGCCTGTATGGCCCATGTAATTGGCGATGCAATATTTGTCGGTGATACGATTTTTATGCCTGATGCCGGGACGGCTCGTGCAGACTTTCCTGGCGGTAACGCCGCAACGCTATATGGCTCGGTGCAGCGCTTAATGGAGTTTCCAAATCACTATCGCATGTTTATGTGCCACGACTATTGCCCTAACGGCCGCGAATTGGAATATGAAACCACTGTGGGTGAACAGCGCAAGAACAATATTCATGTTGGAGCGGGAAAAAGCAAATCAACATTTGTTGAGATGCGTGAAAGTCGAGATAGCACCTTAGATATGCCTCACCTAATTCTGCCTTCATTGCAAATCAATATGCGCGCAGGTCAATTTCCAAAAGCGGAAGACAACGACTTGGTTTATTTAAAAATTCCGGTAAATGCCTTTAAATAATTTAAAACTAAGGTATTGTAAACAATACAGTAATACATAATATTGACAAGGCAGGAAAATGGATATAAAAAATTTAAATAGTTCTGTTTCCGTCTCGGGTCAAATTGGCCCAGAAGACGTTTCATTTCTTGCCGACCAAGGCGTAAAAATCATTGTATGTAATCGTCCTGACAACGAGCAGTCAGATCAGCCGACCTTTAATGAAATTCGCAAGCGTGCAGAGCAATTAAACTTACGAGCTTTTCAAATTGCGTTTAGTGGCGGCCAGATGCATGAAACGCATGTAAATCAATTTTGCGAGCTATTAAAGCAAGGCGAAAAAATTCATGCCTATTGCCGTACTGGCAATCGCTCAAATAACCTATGGCAGCGGAGCCAAGAACTTCTCGCAAATACGTCAAAAGCAGACGTAAACAGCAACTTTGGCGCTCCAGCCATTAAACGGTTTGATGTAGTCATTGTGGGCGCCGGATCTGCCGGTATTGCCTGTGCCGCCAGCCTGTTAAAACGCGACAATACATTAAGTGTTGCCATCGTCGATGCCGCCAAACACCATTATTACCAACCGGGCTGGACCATGGTCAGTGGCGGTGTATTTAGCGTTGAAAGTACGGTACGTAAAACTGAGGATTTAATACCCAGTAAAGTCAAACAATGGATACCCCGCGCTGTGGCAGGTTTCGAACCTGAAAATAACCGAGTTATATTGGACAACGACGAGCGCTTATCCTACGAACATCTGGTTGTCGCCCCAGGCTTAAAGATCAATTGGTCAGGCATTGAAGGATTGGATGAGTCACTCGGCAAAAACGGCGTTACTTCAAATTACAGCTATAAAACTGCCCCTTATACGCGACAACTCGTTACAAGTCTGAACCAGGGCAAGGCCTTATTTACACAGCCACCCATGCCCATTAAATGTGCCGGAGCACCACAAAAAGCAATGTATCTTGCTTGCAGCCATTGGCATAAACAACACAAAATTAACAATATTGATACACACTTTTACAACAGCGGCGCAGTTCTTTTTGGCGTACAAGCTTATGTTCCTGCGCTGGAAAGCTATGTGCAAAAATACGCGATTCAAACACATTTTCAACACACACTTGTAAAAATCAACGGTGCCGACAAAATAGCAACGTTTAAGGTAGTTGATAGCCAGGGCAATGAGCATTTTCAGGAAAGTGATTTCGACATGATTCACGTAACACCGCCTCAGCAAGCGCCCGATTTTATTCAAAAAAGCCCTTTAGCTGATGATAGTGGCTGGCTTGACGTTGACCAATTCACTTTGCAACACACACGCTATGCCAATATTTGGGGGGCAGGCGACGTTATCAATGCTCCCAACGCTAAAACCATGGCTGCAGCACGCAAGCAAGTACCTGTGATTGCGCACAACATTATTCAAACGCGAAAAGGCGCGGCAATCAATGCCCATTACGACGGCTATGGCTCCTGTCCGCTGACGGTCGAGGATGGAAAGATCGTCATGGCTGAATTTGGATACGGCGGTAAATTACTACACACTTTTCCAAATTGGATTATCAATGGTACGCAACCTTCACGACTGGCATGGTATATCAAAGCCGATTTTTTACCGGCTTTTTATTGGCGAGGGATGCTACGCGGGCATGAATGGTTGGTCAAACCGAACACCGCTAAACCGTGAATCCGTTTCTGACGCTGTATCATTGGCTTCCAGTTAGTCACTGGCTGAAGGGCTATAACCGTCGCAATTTTACTGCAGACTGCATAGCTGCAGTTATTGTTACGCTTCTATTAATACCCCAGTCACTGGCCTATGCCATGCTTGCAGGCTTGCCCGCCGAGTTGGGTCTGTATGCCAGTATTTGGCCTTTGGTGCTTTACGCCGTTTTTGGCAGCAGTCGCACCTTATCAGTAGGTCCAGTCGCCGTTGCTTCTTTAATGACTGCCACGTCAGTTGGCAGTGTGGTTCAACAGGGCCTTGCTGAGGCAGTGCCGGCGGCAATCACCTTGAGCTTACTTTCTGGGCTGATGCTACTGCTGATGGGTTTGCTGCGCTTGGGTTTTATGACCAATTTTTTATCGCACGGCGTTGTCAGTGGTTTTATCACGGCCTCTGGCATTTTGATCGCCTTCAGTCAAATCAAACACATATTGGGCGTATCCCTGCACGGCGATACTTTGATTGAAATTATAAGTGGTTTGTGGAGCCAAGTACCACACACACATGTCACAACGCTAATTGTTGGTACCAGCTTTTTAATTTTTTTATTTGTAGTACGCACCTATAGTAAACGCTGGTTAATGTGTTTAGGCCTAACACCGTATTTCACGCAAGTATTGGTACGCACCCTTCCAGCGGTGGGTCTTGTGGCAACGTTAGTGCTATCGATAACCTTGGATTTCAAAACTCAGGAAGTTGCACTAGTAGGTAATATCCCAAGCGGTCTACCCAGTTTAACCGGTTTCGTGCCCAGCTTGGAGCTCATCTTTACGTTGATGATTCCAGCTTTTATGATTGCCATCATTGGCTACGTAGAGTCCATATCGGTGGGCCTAACACTCGCCGCTAAACGTCGCCAATCCATTGATGCCAATCAGGAATTACTGGGTTTAGGTGCGGCAAATTTGGCTTCAGGTTTAAGTGGGTCCTTTCCGGTAACGGGTGGGTTTTCACGCAGTGTCGTTAATTTTGATGCTGGCGCAGAAACTCAAGTGGCGAGCATTTTAACGGCAATAGGCATTGCACTGGCTTCGATCGTTTTAACACCCTACTTATATTATTTACCCAAAGCGGCGTTGGCAGCAACAATCATTGTGGCAGTGCTCTCTCTAGTCAACTTCTCCATATTCAAAAAGAACTGGAATTTTTCAAAGATTGATTTTTGGGCAGTCACTGTCACCGTTGTAATAACTTTGTTATTTGGTGTGGAAATTGGTGTCAGCGCAGGTGTGTTTACGTCATTTGCATTATTCATTTATCGCGGCGCTACCCCCCACATTGCCGAAGTTGGGTTAATTAAAGGCAGCGAACATTTTCGTAACCGTTTACGTTATGAAGTTGAAACCTTACCCCACGTTCTAATGTTGCGTATTGATGAAAGTTTGTTCTTTGCCAACGCCAATGTCATCGAGGAAAGAATTTACCACGCACTTTGCAAACATCCCGGCATAAGTGATGTAGTTTTGGTCGGCACTGCAATTAATTCTATTGATTATAGCGCCTTAGAAACCTTAGAAAACATCAATCAAACCTTAATTGAACAATCCGTTCATTTGCACTTGTGTGAACTCAAAGGCCCGGTGATGGACTCACTGCAAAAAACGACTTTTATTCAAAAATTAAATGGCCAGATATTTTTTACTCAATTTGAGGCGTTTACACAATTGAAACAGCACATTTAACCAACTCTTATTTTGAAACGCCGTCCGCGATGTTTTACGGTGTCCGAATCAATCACTTATATTTGATTTTTTGTTATTTTCATATACCGCGCTAGCCTTAACGCGCATATCTTTTAAATGTCGGCAATTTATGAGGAAAATAGTTATGGTAAAGAAAGCGATAAAACTAACCAGCCTCGGGCTTAGCTTGGCGATAGTGGCCTGCAGTTTTTCTAGCCAAAACCAACAAGATGCTCAGAACCTCAGCTCCGAGGATGTAGCAGAGGCGCGTCAAGCAGCCAATACTCTTCAAAAGCAGCTAGGCGGTCGTTTAAAAGCTGCATTGGCTGAAGGCGGGCTCAAACAAGGTATTGAGGTTTGTGCGTTAGAAGCACCACACATTGCTGCTGAAGTTTCATCCCAATTTGGGAAGACTGTCGGGCGCACAGCCCTACGTGTTCGAAACCCTAACAATAGGGCAACCTCGGAACAAGAAGCCGTTCTCAAACAATTTCAACAATCGATTGAACAACAGCTCAACCCAGCAGAGCTAGAACATTTTGCTGTGCTAGATAACGGTCAAAAACTTTACATGCGTCCAATCGTAATGCAGGGAATTTGTCTGGCTTGCCATGGCGAGTTAAACCATAACCTTCGCGCAAACGTAAACCAATATTATCCAGAGGATCAGGCAACCGGATTCGCCTTAGGTGAATTACGTGGCGCATTTACTGTTAGTTGGTGATCAGAAGCTAAATTTCTTGACCCGACTGAATAGAGGCAATCATGCGTAGAGCGAAAGAGCAATGGCTAGAGCTTATAGCCACGCAAAACTATCAACGAAGATTTTTTACTTCCATTAGAAAGCTAGCCAACCAAATACCAAAAACAGCACAAAGAACACCTATGTAAATCGGACCGAATTTAACAACTTCTGGGATGTGAAAAAAAATTTAATTGCTAGGTGAGATATGACTATAACAGCTAGATACTCTAAAAATATAACCGCGTGTTTCTTAGCAATTCCCTTCATTTTTTAAACTCCTAATAAACTAAAATGTGGTAGATCAGATCAAGTCTGGGCTACCACATTTTAGAGGTGGCCTTAAGGCGTAATCACCCGCACATTGATCACATGCTCCACTGCTTCAATAGCCTCGATCACTGCTACGCTTGGCTCACTGCCCACGTCCACAATATTATAGGCCAGCTCGCCACGACTTTTATTGACCATGTCAATGACGTTCACGTTGTTGTCTGCAAACACACTCAATACGTGCCCCAACACACCCGACACATTGTGGTTGCTTAAAGTAATACGCCAGCTGCCTTCGGCACGACCCATGGCAATAGGAGGGAAGTTAACCGAGTTTTTAATATTACCGTGCTCTAAAAAGTCCCGCACTTGGTTTACCGCCATAACCGCACAGTTCTCTTCTGCTTCAGCCGTACTCGCGCCAATGTGTGGCAACGCAATCACGTCCTTACGGCCTAAAGTGGTGGGCATAGGGAAGTCACAAATATACTGACGTAACTTACCTGCATCTAGGGCGGCCAATACGGCATCCGCATCTACAATGGCGTCGCGCGCGAAATTAACCAAGGCAGCGGTGGGCTTCATGGAGCCCAAGCTGTCTGCGTTAATCATGTGCTTGGTTGCTTCAATAGCCGGCACGTGCAAAGACACATAATCAGAGGTGGCCAACAATGCATTCAGGTTTTCTGCTCGTTGCACATCACTGGACAAACGCCAAGCAGCATCAACACTCAAAGCGGGGTCAAAACCCACCACTTTCATATCCATGGCCAACGCCATGTCTGCCACCATGGAGCCAATGGCCCCCAAGCCAACCACGCCTAGGGTTTTGCCCTTTAACTCATTGCCAGCAAATTGCTTTTTTTCCGCCTCTAGCAGCTTATGCATTTCTTCTGCACTGCTCATATGGGTCAGACCTTCCACAAAGTCTTTACCCCCCAGAATATCGCGGCTGCTCAGTAGCATGCCGGCCAACACCAACTCTTTTACTGCGTTCGCATTGGCGCCAGGGGTGTTAAACGCCACAATACCGCGCTTGCTGTATTCGTCTACCGGTACGTTGTTTACCCCCGCTCCAGCACGAGCCACGGCCAGCAATGAGCTTGGCACATCTTCTCCATGCAGCTTATGGCTGCGCAAAACATAAGCAAGCGGTTCACTCGCATCCGCGCTGACGGAATATTGATCACCAGGGAAAAGATTTAACCCCTTCTCAGAAATTTTGTTGTAAGTTTTGATTTGAACCATCACGGCCCCCTATTACACTCTTAATTTACTCACGCTTAACTGCTTAACGTCTGCCGAGTTAAAACCCGCTGGCAGATAGTTGCAATTTTTTTATGTGCCAACTGTATGTTTTAAACTGTGATATCTGTCGGACTATTTAACATAAAATTTCAAACCTACTCTGCAACCCTCTAGATTGCTGGGATGCAGAAAGTGGCCTGCATTTTGCTGTAAAGTAATTACCATGACGAAAGGCATGCGCAACCTGTTTTTCAGAACGGTAAAACCTTGTTTCTTCGATTAGGCCCCAGCTTCACTGGGGCTTTTTTTTAGCCTCAATACACGCCTTAAATTCGGCCTCGATTATTTACTGAGTAACTTGCTTGTAAGCCCATGTTAACCAAGGCATAAGGGCCTCTAGATCACTGGCCTCAACCGTAGCGCCACACCAAATACGCATACCCGGAGGGGCATCGCGATACGCGCCAATATCATAGGCAACACCCTGCTGGTCTAACAGCTTCACCATGGCTTTGACCTGATCCGCCTCGGCATCTAGTGACAAACACACACTGGTATTCGATAAGGTCTGATCAGATTGCGCCAAGAAGCTAATCCAAGGAGTAGCATCCACAAACTGCTTAACCACTGCCAAATTTGCTTCGGACTTGGCAGTGGCAGCCTCTGCTCCCCCCAAGCTTTGCACCCATTCAAGCGCATCCAAATAGTCGGCAACACACAGCATAGAAGGCGTATTGATAGTGGCGCCCTTGAAAATACCCTCAACCAACTTACCGCCCTTAGTCATACGGAACAGCTTAGGCATAGGCCACGGTGGGGTATAAGACTCTAATCGCGCTACCGCACGTGGGCTTAGAATGAGCACACCATGAGCCCCCTCACCGCCCAACACTTTTTGCCAAGAGAAGGTAACCACATCAAGCTTTTCCCAAGGCATGTCCATGGCAAACACCGCAGAGGTAGCGTCACACAACGTTAAACCTTCACGATCGTCCGCTATCCAGTCGCCATTGGGCACCTTTACGCCGGAGGTGGTGCCATTCCAGGTGAATACCACATCATGGCTAAAATCAACACCGGTTAAATCGGGCAACAAACCATAGTCGGCTTCTAGCACACGAGTCCCTTCAAGCTTTAACTGCTTAGTAATGTCGGTTACCCAGCCCTTCCCAAAAGACTCCCAGGCCAACACATCCACTTTGCGCTGCCCCAGCATGGACCACATGGCCATCTCCATGGCGCCGGTATCCGAGCCTGGCACAATTCCCACACGGTACCCTTCGGGCAGCCCCAGCACTTGGGCAGTAAAACTACAAGCCTTGGCCAGAGCCTCTTTACCCACCGCCGAGCGATGAGAGCGCCCCAACGTTTCAAGTTGTAAATTCTTTACGTTATAACCCGGGCGCTTACTACAGGGCCCAGAAGAAAAATTTGGATTCGCAGGCTTAGTTTGCGGCTGCATGACACTCCCCAATACGATAGTTTGAAGCAAGGCAAAACACCCATTGCACACTTGCATGTACAAAAAGTGGTGCCTCAAGAAAAAAAGCGGGTAATTATGCCAGGTTTTAGGAATTTACACAGGAAGAGTTGGACAAAGAAGTGCTAAAAATCAATCACGGATGGTGCGCGCATATCCAAGCAAAGCTAAGCGGTCGCAGAGTGGGCTTAATATGGGGCCACTCTGCGCTTTTTGTGACCCACTTAAAGCGCTCTAATACAAAAGCGCATATACCTTTCTTTGGTACTGCGTGGCCAGTGCATCTCCTTTGCCGAGTACAGCCACCACATCGTTGAACATTTTTCGCACTTCGCCGTCCCGTGCATTCAGGTCTTTTTGCAAGAGCCCAAAAAACAACGCCAATGCCTCTGCGTGATAATCGTGCTGGGCGTATTGTACTGCCAGTTGAAATACTATGTCGGTATCGTCTGGGTTTGCTTTGTGCTGCTGCTCTAGGGCGTCAATTTCGGGCGCTTTTTTGGCGCTTTGAGCTAGCTCTAGCTGCGCTTTAATTTGCTCGTAAAGCGCGTCCTGATCGGCCATTTTTACTGCGCTTAGTATGGCCTGGGCCTCGTCCAATCGCTTTGCAGCGATATAGGCACTGACCAATACCAAGGCGATATCCGCGCGCTCAGACGATGCCGTGTACGCCTCCTTTAATATGACAATGGCCTCTTGGATTTGTCCCTGCTCGAGTAACGCTTGCCCAGTTGCCAGCCCTTCATCCCAAGGCTTTGGTAGATGCTTATCAAGCAATGCTCTCACTTCAGTTTCTGGTTGCGCGCCCATAAAGCCGTCAACAGGCTGGCCGTTCATCATTAACATTACTGTGGGTAAGCTTTGCACGCCAAACTGCGATGCGAGCATTTGTTGTTCATCGGCATTCACTTTAGCCAGTAAAAAGGCACCTGCGTACTCTTGGGCCAATTTTTCTAAAATGGGCATCAGCGACTTACAAGGTCCGCACCAATCCGCCCAAAAATCCACCAACACAGGTCGCTGCGCGGACTCTTCTATTAAATACTGCTGAGCATTTTGCTCGTTTATATCTACTATAACGTCTTGCACTAGGGGCCTCCTGTAAGCTCACGGGCTATAGTGTGCCTGCCCTTAGACTTTCAATCCAGTTTTTATCTACTAAGCCAGCGCCATGGTGCTAAATCATAGGAAAGCGGCCATTTCCGCCAACTCAGTGGTACCCAATACTCTCGTTATTTTTATGCCCGACAGGGAGAACCAGGTTAAAACAAAGCCCTTCTCCTTCGACGCCTTGTACATCACCAAATCAAACATCTGATCAGCGATCACATCCAAGTATGCCTGCCCAGAGTGAACACTATGAATATCAAAATCATCTTCAAAAATATCTTCTAACAATCAACAGTAGTCAGCGGTATCATCAGCAGTCAATATATGTGGGCTTGCTTTCTCCCTTCCCTCCTTTAGCTCATACTTATTCGATCAATGTAGACCATTCTCTAGGGCTCACCCCAGCTAACTCTGCCAGCAATTTGTTCCCATAAAACAGGGCTGATTGTGCTATACCAAAAGGCGAGGGTTACACTAAATTTGAGCGGTTTTTAGTTATCAAACGATGTATCAAAAGGACCTTTCCAAACTTATTGTGATAACACAATTTGCTTCGCGCCGAAATATACGGCGACGTGCCAAAGGAACTATTGCCCTCCTCAATATAGTGCGTGTCATTTTGCACCCGCTTAATTAATTGCGAAAAAGGATGAAGCCCTCCTTGCCCAACAATAAAGGCCGTTATTGTGACAGTAGCGAGCAGCGATAAGTCATTAGCGCCAGAGGCTGCCGTGACCGATTTGGGGGGGCAAACACCCTCAAACTCGTCTTCAAATTTAGGGTTTACCTGGTATTTTTTGGCGTTATTGGTGGTAGGCGGGGCCGTAGGCACCAGCGTTATTGTGGAGCGCGCAATAACGCAGCGGCAGCAATCACAAGAAAGACAAGCAACCTTTCACAAACTTAGCCTGGTACGTTCGCAAATTGAGAACAACCTGGCATTTGATATTCAATCAGTCCGAGGCATTGCCGCTGCCATCAGCGTTGAACCGAACATGTCACAGCGCCGATTTGAACGATATGCCACGCCATTGATTAACCAAGAATCTCGCATTATCAATGTTGGCGCCGCGCCCGACATGATCATCAAATTGGTACACCCGCTCAAGTCGAACAAAAACGTGGTAGGTTTTGACTACAAAAGCAGCCCGAAACAATACAAAGATGCCTTAGAGGCAAAAAAGACCGGTGACATCTTTGTCACCAAACCCATAGAGTTAGTCCAAGGCGGAACCGGCATCATTGCACGCATACCTGTAATGACATCCGGCGGCGATAGCAGCAAGGGCAAACAGTTTTGGGGGTTGGTATCTACAGTCATCAACTCCAACAAGCTGTTTATAGACAGCGGCTTAGGCGGCATATCTCCCGAGCTACGTGTTGCTATTCGCGGTAGCGACAATATTGTTTTTTATGGCGATGAGGCCGTCTTTGACCAAGAGCCTGTCAGCATGAAGATTCACCTGCCAAATCAACGCTGGGAAATTTGCGCTGTCCCAACTAACGGTTGGCAAACCGCACTACCTCGCATTCAAATGGCTCGCATTGTTATAGGCTCAACAGCGCTGGTAGCGCTCGTGTTTTTATACTCAATACTCCGCCTTCAGAAGAAACGCAAAGTTCAACAAAAAAGACTACAAAGTTTATTCAATTTATCGCCAATTGGCATCAGTTTAAGAGGCCTTCCTTCCGGCAAGTACTTAGAAGTCAACGATACTCTAGTCCGCATGCTAGGGTTTTCGCGTGAGGAGCTATTAAATTTATCTGAGCATGAGATTACGCCCGCTAGCTTTCACGCTCAAGACAAAGATAAATTCACAAATATCTTAGCTACAGGCAAGAATGCTTCATACGAAAAAGAATTCGTTCGTAAAAATGGTACACACATCACTGTGATTGTGACGACATTGCTTATCAACAATGACAAAGGTAAACCCGGCCTGTGGAGCATGATTGAAGACGTCTCTTTACGTAAAAAAGCAGAAAAGCGCTACATGAAGACCGCGGAGCAATTAGAGTTAGTATTAAATGCCACGTCTGTGGGCATTTGGGATTGGAATTTACAAACGGGCCAAGCGTCATTTAACGAACGCTGGGCAGCCATCATTGGCCACACCATTGACGAATTAGCCCCCGTAAACATCAATACCTGGTTAGACCACGCTCACCCTGACGATCTAAAAAGAACTCGAGAGATTATTGAGGCGCACTGGCATGGAGAAACAGAAAATTACGTTTGCGAAGCAAGAATGCGGCACAAAAACGGGCACTGGGTATGGGTGCTAGACACTGGCCGCGTGGTAGAATGGGCCGCTGATGGAAAACCGCTACGTATGGTGGGCACCCACCTAGATATTACCGAGCACAAAGATAATCAGGCACGTGTCGAGCAGTCGCAAAAAGAATTAAAAAGCTTCTTTGACCTTTCCCCTAATTTCATGTGTATAGCCAACACTGAGGGCTACTTTGAAAAGGTTAACCCCACCTTCTCTTTAAAACTTGGTTATAGTGAACGCGAAATTTTGCAGCAGCCGTTTTTAAATTTTGTTCACCCGGATGATGTAGAAACCACCATTTCGGAAATGAAAAAACTATCTAATGGAGAGCGTACGGTAGAGTTTAAAAACCGTTACCGACGCGTGGATGGCTCCTATATAGACATGCTATGGGATAACGGCGCAGACCCTGCCACAGGCAAGCTATACGCCATGGCACTGGATATTACTGCTCAAGAAAGAAACAAGCGCCAATTGGCTAGACAGCAAGAAATGCTGGAGGCCATGAGTAGACAAGGTAAAATTGGTGCCTGGGAGTACGACACAAAATTGCGCAAGCTGCGCTGGTCTACAATGACCAAACATATTTATCAAATTGACGACCATGATCAACCGTCGTTAGAGGATTCGCTGGCCTATATTAGCGAAGACAAAACCAAAGAACACATCCGCATGACCATTGCGGGTATGCAAACTAAAAACACACCCATTCACGAAGAATTTCAAATTGTCACGGCTAAAAACAAACTCCTTTGGGTATCTTTTACGGGGCAAGGGGAGTATATCAATGGTCAATGTGTTCGCTTGTTTGGCTCGGTACAAGATGTTAACGCGAGAAAGGCAGCTGCGCAGCAATTGAGTGAAACACATCAGCATTTAGAGCAACAAATGGCCTTAATGCAAACCGTAGCTTCTGCTCAGTCTAGCTTTATTTCCAACACTAATCTGAATGCATCATTTGAAACAATTTTAAACAGCATTTTACATTTAACGCGTAGTGAACACGGGTTTATTGCAGAGGTTATGCAAATCCATGGTAGACCTTACTTAAAATCCTTTTCGTCTTCTCCCATCACATGGAGTATGGAGACGTTAAACAAAAACCCTGCAGAATCTTTTGAAATTTTTAACATGGGTACGTTATTTGGGCGCGCTGTAATAACGCAATCGCCGGTATTATCCAACGCTCCCAAAGATGATGCACGCGCAGAAGAAGCACCGCCAAACCGGGCGCCGCTGAAAAACCTGCTGGCAGCTCCGATAATTATCAACAATCAATGCGTGGCTTTGTTAACTTTGGCGAATAGAAAAAATGAATTTTCACCAAAAATACTGGATGTTCTCGCCCCGCTGCTAACAACCATTGGTCAAATTGTAGAAAGCGTACGCGCTATTCGAGCTAGAAACGCCGCAGAACAAGAGTTAGTCAGCGCAAAGGAAGCCGCCGAAGCTGCAGCCATCGCCAAAAGTGAATTTTTAGCCATCATGAGCCACGAAATTAGAACCCCAATGAATGGGGTGCTAGGCATGCTTAATTTATTGCAACGATCGCCTTTAAATGATGATCAACAACGTAAAACAGGGATTGCCAAATCCAGTGCGGAATCCTTACTTACTCTGATAAATGATATTTTAGATTTCTCTAAGGTTGATGCTGGAAAATTAGAATTAGAATCACTGAGCTTTAACTTACGTAATATGATAGATGACTTTACAGAGTCCATGGCATTTAAGGCTCAAGAAAAAGGTATCACCCTCATTGTGGATACAATTTTTATTGAGCAAACCCATGTCTGTGGTGACCCCGGAAGAATTCGTCAAATTTTAACCAACTTGACGGGCAACGCCATCAAGTTTACTGCACGGGGCTCAGTAACTATTAAAGTAGCAGTAACCGCCCATGCCGACCACCTAATGCTCAATGCCTGCATTGCCGATACCGGTATTGGCATTGCTCAAGAAAAACTGGATTCGTTATTTGAACCATTCACCCAAGTGGACGCCTCCACCACCCGGCAATTTGGTGGCACAGGCCTTGGGTTGGCCATTTGTAAGAAGCTGTGCCAACAAATGGGCGGCGATATCACCGCACAAAGTTTTGCGGGCAAGGGCAGTGAGTTTTACTTCTCTTTAAAACTGAAAGACAGCTCTGAAGCACGTCGTACCAGGCCTCCCCACCTCATTAATGACAAAACCTTCTTACTGGCCATGAATGACCGCAACGAAACACGTGTGATTAAAACTCAGCTTGAGCATTGGGGTGCTAATGTTCAACTCGCTGATTACGACGATCTAGAGACCCAGTTACCCAGTACCGATTGCGTTATTCTTGACGGCACGCTCTATCAAGAGATTATTGAAGAGCTAGAGAGAAGTATTAAAAGCTGCCCAAATCTACCTATGGTTGCCAAAATAGAAGCTTTAGGCAAAAAGGATAGAAAACCTTTAAGCCCGGCCCTCAATTCTATAGAGCTGAGCACACCTGTTACCTCACGTGAACTATTTAAGCTAATAAAAAGTTTATACGGAGACACAGAAGACCCCAAAGACACAGAAGAAAAACCCAAAGCACAAGCCGTTGCCAACGCCCAACAAACACGTATCCTATTGGTAGAGGATAACCGTGTAAATCAAGAAGTATGCCGTATGATGCTTGAAGACATGAACTTTATTGTAGATGTGGCAGGCAATGGGTTGGAAGCTTTGGAGGCGCTCAAACAGTCAAACACTACCGACGAATATGGGCTGGTTTTAATGGACTGCCAAATGCCAGAGATGGATGGCTACGAAGCCAGCCGAAAAATTCGATTAGGCAACGGCGGCCAAACTAACAGAGATATTTTTATTCTGGCGCTAACGGCCAATGCTATGAAAGGTGATGAAGAAAAGTGCTTAACCGCCGGCATGAACGACTACCTCACCAAACCAATTGACCCACTCAAACTAGAAGAAAAACTCCAACGTTGGCTAAATTAACTCTGCGCTACACATCTACACCACTACGCTTTAATACAAATATGTAGCCCTAACACCTCTTAGCCCTTTCCATCGCTCCATTGATTGGCGAAACTTTCTACTACCAAGTTTATGGCTTCGTCCACATCATGCTCGCCATTATTGGTTAAGCTCATCACTTGGCATTCCAGCGCAGTTTTTAAATTAAAACACACAATATCTACAAAACTGGAAAATGAGAGGTAACTACTGACCTCTTCGTTATCCTCACGTATCCCGTAAAATGACAACAACCCCCAGTTACGCCCAAACAATTCAATGGGAAAATGCGTTGCCACCAAATACTCATTTGCTAAAAACGGCTCTGGGTATTGCTCCGCTCTGGCACGGTTTACGCCACAGTCCACACCTAATGCCCCACAACGGGTGTACGAATTGCGCAACACCAAATCCACTTCATTGGAAGATGAGAATTTACTAAACGATGCAAAATTCATATACCGCTTAAAAATCAGCGACAAGCTCATTATTTCGTCTAGGCTGCTTTCGCATATATTTCTGGTCCATTCAAAACAATTGGCCGAAACACATTTCATATAATTGGTGTTTTCAGACACAATACTTTCTGTCGATGTGCGTAAGTAACTTTTTAATTGACGGTCTAGATCTTCGCTAGGCAGCAGTAACTTTGGTTGCACCCAATGGTGATGCACAACGGGTTTGTTGGCTACTAAATTTTCTATAAGATTGACACTTTTGCAAGAAATTAAGTGTAAGTTTTGATCGATAGCAACAATATTTCGCGCTACAAGCGGGGTTATTGAGATGGGGTCGAATGAAACAACGGCAACATCTTCGGGTATGTTGACGCCACTGTTTTTTAAATAATCAAAAAAGCCTAAGCCAATCAACCCAGAGGCGCATAACACCGCCTTGCAAGTTTTACCTTGCGCCATGAATTGTTGGGCAGCCCGTTGGCCACCAATAAAAGACGACTGAGGCGAATCAAAAATACATGCTTCGTCAAACGGGTGATTATTATCCTCTAAAACCAACTTAAAATAGTCTAACCGAGCGTTGTGATCGAACTCGGCCAGCTTGCCAACAAAACCAATAGGGCCTTTTGAAACACCCATTAAATGCTCTAACCCAAGGCGCATGCCAGCTTCGTTATCGCTTCCCACGTAGGGCACATTGAATCGTTGATATTCATACCCCACAGAAACTAAGGGTATTTTCGCAGTAATAATGCGCTCTACTAACTCTTTAGAAATGGCATTACGTATTACAATAACACCATCGTAATGCTCTAACCCCAATGGCACGCTATACTTATTTATAGACGCCGTTCTAATGGCCGTAAAACGGTAACGTTTTAGCGCGCACAGTTGGCGGATGTGATTTGCAATTTCCCCTTGATAAAACCCCTCCAAAAACTCTGAAAACACTGCAATATGCAATACCTTTTGAGGCTCATCAAGTTCATTATGATCTTGGTTCATTCGCAATCTCTAGTCTACGGTGCGTGCACTTGGATGAAATTTTGGTGCTGTACCACCAAATTAACACGGATACAAAAACCACCTACTTTATGTGCTTAAAAAACACATGGGTCACCAAATCAAATTCCAACGTGTTCATAGTTCAGACTAGCAGTTTCCGCATTATTTGAGCACTTTTGACACGCTATTTTTCACCACATAACCCGCCGCCGATGTCATACTCACACATAAGCCACAAAATACTCGACTACGTGCACAAATCAGGCACACGCAACCTTCGGGTACGTCGTAAGAAAGGTAAAGCGCCTATATAAGAAGGCTGTGTTGAATTAGTGGCAGTAATAGATGACTCTAAGCTCGCCTCTAAAACCATGGGACAAATGCCTGGTAAACAACACTCTGTAAAACTCAGGTATCAGCTTGTACTATTATTCCTCTGTTTTACTCATTTCTCCCTTTTCTATCTATTTTTATTATAAGATTTTTTATATTTTTTTTATTACTTTTTGTGCCGTCTATAACTTTTAAGCAAGCTTCCATTCAATACTTAGTATTTTACCATTTCAACTTACCGGTTTTTAGTGTCATCTATCATAAGTAATCACCTTATGAGCTATTAAGTCGGCTGTTATACCGCCTATTAATAACAACTAATTTATACGTATAAAAACCCTGCTTTTATGCCATGTATTAATTTTGACAACTCAGTCACAACGACCAAAGATGAATTAGTATTCCTGTCGTATCCCAGCCGGGACTGTGTGCACGCTCGAGCTTTTACACACAACTTAAGCAAAGGGTATCGGGGTAAACCATGAAAAACTGCGATGAAAGGAAAGGCCTAACTGGGTCTTTCCTTTCACCGCCAATTTATGCACACGTAATAGAGAAGTTGTATGGCGTCTAAAGGCAATTACACCCCTGGTATCGGCGATCCTTCCACACAAGAAGACCAAGTTGAATTGGATCTATTTACGGTGCTGCAACAAGAGGACCACAGTACCAATTTAGATGCACGAGAAGAAGTTGCCGACGACATTACTGTTGTTGACGTAGACAGCATTGCAGCCGGTACACTCAGCTACGGATCCTTAATTACCAATCATGCCGCCATTGGGCGCGACCTACCTACTACTGGTGAAGTAATAGTAGATGTTGCCTCAACACTGTATACCGATGGGATAGACGCGTACAAAACGCATTTTTTGGAGTTAACCGAAAACACCTTTGGGCCACAAGGCCTTACGATCACTAATGAAGGGTTCATTTTAAGTGGCGGCGCATTGAATTTGGCACCTGCTACAGCGGTGAGCTTCAGCTCTCCAGACACTGAAAGTGTTCAAGCGTACGAGCAACCCCCAGAGCCACAAAGCTCTGAAGTACCCGACAACTCGCCCCAAACCAGCCCACAGAGCCAAGACCGAAGCAGCGGAGACGAAGACGGCGACGCACAGACGACAGCTGTCGCCTCTGAACCACTCTCCTCTCCCTCCCCTGCACCAAATACCTCAACACAACCCACGAATACACCATCATCAGACCAGCCTACCAACACTGAAGAAGTACCGGATTCAGAACCCAGCGCACCCGCCCCCCTCCCCGAAGAATCTACAGCAGAACTAACAGCACCAGAGAAAGAAGAAACAGAAGTAGAAACACCCGTTGCAGAAGCTCCCGCCGAAGAGATCGAAGCTCCTGTAGAGGAAGCCCCAGTAGAAGAACTGGTT
>CAYZQH010000014.1:0-25509 GCA_964480055.1 uncultured Cellvibrionaceae bacterium | reverse complement strand
GTAGTGGTATTTATCGCGGAGATGTGGATGTCATTGTTTGTGATGGGTTTACGGGTAATGCGGTATTGAAGGCGAGTGAGGGCGCGGCTGAATTTATGCGTCACGGCCTAAAAGAATGTTTTACCGGTGTTGGTGGGTGGTTGTTACGCAGGCCAATGAAGCGGTGGCTGACAAAGTTTGACCCAGAGCAATACAACGGCGCGTCGTTAATTGGCTTAAACGGTGTGCTTGTAAAAAGTCATGGTAATTCAAGTCAGGCGGGTTTTCTCGCAGCGTTAAAAGTGGCGCACGAGCAAGTCCGTGCCGGAATCCTAGAAGACGTAAAAGCGTTAACCAAAAAATATTAACGCCGGCAGGTTGTATGTTGCCGTGTTATTAGATTACGGCGGGGGAGGAATAAATATGGTTTCAACCTATGTAAAATTAAAAAGTAGTAATAAGAGGCAGTCATGGCAGTAATTGAAAATTTGGCTTTTGTATTCCCAGGGCAAGGCTCTCAACAAGTAGGGATGTTGGGAGAGTTAGCAAAAGAATGGAGCGTAGTTCAAGAAACTTTTGCCCAGGCGAGCGAAGTACTTTCCTATGACTTGTGGCAGCTCGTTACCGGCGGCCCACAGGATACCCTCAATCTTACCGAAAATTCACAGCCAGCGCTTTTGGCTGCCAGTACTGCTGTATGGCGCGTCATTAAAGAAGTCGCCAATATAAAGCCTGCAATGATGGCGGGTCATTCCTTGGGGGAGTGGTCCGCGCTGGTATGTTCTGGTGTGGTTGATTTTGCGGATGCGATAAAGCTTGTGCAGTTACGTGGCCGATATATGCAGGAGGCTGTACCGGTAGGCGAGGGTTCAATGGCCGCAATTATTGGCTTGAGTGACGATGCAATTGCCGATTGCTGCAAAAAGGCCGGCGAAGGACAGGTTGTGACTTCGGTGAATTTTAATTCACCTGGGCAAGTTGTGATTGCAGGGCATGCTGGTGCGGTAGAGCGAGCCATCGAGCTGTGTAAAGCGGCCGGTGCCAAGCGCGCATTACCGTTAGCAGTCAGCGCACCGTTTCATACCAGTCTAATGAAGCCTGCGGCAGATAAGTTATCTGAACGTATCAATAGTACGCGGTTTTCTGCCCCTGAAATTCCTGTTGTTCACAATGTCAGTGCGAAACCAGAGTCTTCGCCTGTATCGATTAAGGCACTCATGGTTGAGCAAATTTACTCGCCAGTGCGTTGGGTTGAGTGCACGCAGGCTTTGGCTAGCGGTGGCGTCAGTCGGGTGGTAGAAGTGGGGCCGGGCAAAGTGTTGAGTGGATTGATAAAGCGCATTGATAAATCGTTGGTATCAACCCCGACAGATACCCCAGCCCAAATCCATGCGCTAAAAGATATTCAATAATCCAAATAATAATTAACCCCATTTAGGAGTGAATAATGTCAGATCAACGAATTGCTTTGGTAACCGGTGCTAGCCGCGGGATTGGCGCTGCCATTGCAAAAGCACTGGGTGGTAACGGTTTTGTTGTTATTGGAACGGCAACTTCAGAGGCGGGCGCTCAAAATATATCGGCATACTTGGATGAGTCTGGTGTAACTGGAGAGGGCATGGTGTTGAATGTAACAGATCCAGATTCTATCGGTGAAACCCTGTCTGCAATTAATAAAAAATATGGTGTAGTAACTGCACTTGTGAATAACGCAGGTATTACAAAAGACAATTTACTGATGCGTATGAGTGATGAAGAATGGTTGGATGTTATTGACACCAATCTGAGTGCCGTATTTCGTTTAAGTAAGGCATGCCTGCGTGGAATGCTGAAAGCTAGGTGGGGGCGTATTGTAAATATCGGCTCAGTGGTTGGCTCTATGGGTAATGGAGGGCAGACTAACTATTGCGCCACTAAGGCGGGGGTCGCTGGGTTCGCACGGTCGTTGGCTCACGAGGTGGGTTCGCGCAATATAACCGTAAACGCGGTAGCGCCAGGCTTTATTGATACTGACATGACCAAAGGGTTGCCAGATGATCAAAGAGCGGCTTTGACCTCAGGCATTGCTTTGGGCCGGTTAGGGCAACCAGAAGAGATTGCTGGTGTCGTGGCTTTTTTATGCTCTGATTCAGCAAGCTATGTGACTGGCGAAACCATCCAGGTTAACGGCGGCCTTTACATGCAGTAAACACCCTCAAATTACGGGTGATTTTTAAACAAATATAGCTGGATATTTGATGATATACGCCTATATTTTACTTTAAAATATGTGTATAAGTTATTGTTAATAAAAGAAATTACATAAGATGTTTAAAAAATATTGCGTCAAGGTTACACCCTTTGCGCAAATCGAGTTAAAATGCGCGCTTAATTTGAGGCGTGAACTTCGCTTGGCAACCGAATAAAACAGCGGTTGAGCAAATTCAAAATCGAATCTTAGAGCTACTAGGAGCTAAAAGACATTATGAGCAGCATTGAAGAAAGAGTTAAAAAAATTGTTGCCGAGCAACTCGGCGTTAAAGAAGAAGAGGTTAAAAATGAAGCCTCCTTTGTTGAAGACCTTGGCGCCGATTCTCTTGACACGGTTGAGCTTGTAATGGCTTTGGAAGAAGAGTTTGAAACAGAAATTCCAGACGAAGAAGCTGAAAAAATCACTACAGTGCAGTTAGCCATTAATTATATCAACGAGAATTTAGCGTAGGTTCTACGCTAAAACGCCTCTCCCTAAAAGCCGCGACTATGAAAATAGGGCGGCTTTTATTTTATTTGTCCTGTGAAACTACGTTTTAGCCATCATATTTTGATCGGCTTGAGTAGTTTCATGGTCTACGTTAAATTTGGACTCTAACTTGGAGGAAGAAAGTGGCTCGAAACCGCGTTGTAGTGACGGGAATGGGCATGGTGAGCCCCCTTGGGCACACTGTTGAACAAACGTGGAAGTCGATTGTGGCGGGCGTAAGCGGCGCAGCCGCCATCGACTCATTTGACGCGTCTGCTTTTGCCACTAAGTTTTCAGCATCCGTAAAGGGATTGGATATTTCCCCATACATGACGGAAAAGGACGCACGTAAGATAGACCCCTTCATTCAATATGGAATGGCTGCGGGCATTCAGGCAATGGATGATTCTAAGCTTGAGATTACTGAGGAAAATGCCGCGCGTGTAGGGTGCATGATTGGTTCGGGTATTGGTGGGTTGGGTTCTATTGAGCAAACAACTTTAACCTTAGATGCCCGTGGCCCACGTCGAATCTCCCCATTTTTTGTTCCTGGTGCCATCATTAATATGATTGCCGGAAACCTCTCGATTAGGTATGGGTTGAAAGGCACCAATATCGCGATAACGACCGCTTGTACCACGGGTACTCACAGTATTGGTTTGGCAGCAAGAGAAATTGCTTTTGGCTACGCGGATGCCATGTTATGCGGTGGCGCAGAGATGGCGACTACACCAGTCGGTATTGGTGGGTTTGGTGCAGCGCGAGCCTTATCAACGCGTAATGACGCCCCCGAAAAGGCCAGCCGCCCTTGGGACAAAAATCGTGACGGTTTTGTCTTAGGGGATGGTTCAGGTATGTTAGTACTTGAAGAATATGAGCACGCGAAAGCGCGTGGTGCCACCATTTACGCCGAGCTAATTGGGTTTGGGACCAGCGCAGATGCATACCATATGACGTCACCACCAAAAAATGGCGAAGGCGCCGCGCGGGCAATGGTTAATGCTTTGGGCGACGCTGGTGTTTCAGTGGATCAAGTCCAGCATATTAACGCGCATGGCACCTCCACACCCACAGGAGACCTTGCCGAGTGCGCCGCAGTGAAAAGCGTATTTGGTGATCATGCCACGGCACTATCAGTAAGCTCAACAAAGTCTATGACGGGCCATTTACTAGGGGCCGCTGGTGCTATTGAAGCAATCTTCACAGTTAAAGCCATTAACGACCAAGTTGCACCGCCAACGATCAATTTGGATGAGCCTGACGAAGGTTGTGATTTAAACTTTGTGGCTCATACTGCGCAGCAGCAGGCAATTGAAATAGCGCTAAGCAATTCGTTTGGTTTTGGCGGTACTAACGGAACACTGATATTTAAGAAAGTATAATGTTCAAATGACTACGGGCTCTTCCAGAGTTAACGAAATTGATCGCCTAACGCAGGTTAATGGCCAGTGGTCTTCTGATAGCATTGATTGTACCGACCGCGGGATGTGTTTTGGTGATGGCGTTTTTGAGACCGTTCTTGTTCACAATGAAAAGGCGCCTCTTTTAGAGGCTCATTTCAGTCGTTTATTTTCCTCTTTAAAAACTTTAAAGATACAAATTAACACCGAATGGGTGCGCCAGTGTGTTGCATCCTTTTTTTCTGCAGCGGCCCAAGTGAAAGGGTTGCCTTCACATTTTATTGTAAAAGTTTTGATAACGCGCGGCGTTGGCGGTGCGGGGTACTCTCCTGCGGCTGGACAGAACGCTTCGAGCCCCACGCTGGTTGTAACGGCTCGCAATCTTACGACATTACAGTGCCCTGTCTCTACTTTATTTGTTTGCTCTGATCCGGTGTTTCCATCCAAAAAGCTTTGTGGGCTTAAGCACACAAGTCGACTGGAGTATGTATTGGCGGCGCAAGCACTGCGCGAATCCGGTGTGGCGTTGTTGAGCTGTACGGATTACGCTGATGGACTGGTGTGTCGTGATGAAGGCGCTATTGTTGAAGCGTTGCACCACAATGTTTTTTGGGTAAAAGACGGCGTGTTAAATACACCTAAAATTCAACTTGGTGGTGTGAGGGGGGTTATGCGCGAGATAGTACTTGAGCGTTTAATCAATAGTATTGAAGGGCTGAATATTCATGAAATAGAAGCCCCATTGAACGAAATCTTAACAGCCGACGAGGTATTTATGACAAATGCCGTACGCGGAATTGTTGCCGTTCATACCTTAAAGCGCGGAGCCAATGTTTTAGCACAGTTTCCTTCTATGGGTTCTATAACGGCGCAGTTGGTGGCGACCTTAAATCAAATGTATCCCAGTGTATTTAACGGGGCGGCAAATGATTAAGCGCATTGTGTTAGCTCTAAGTCTCTTGATGTTGTTGGCGATTGTGTCAGTCGTAGGATTGGGTTTTTATGGGTATTCTTGGTTACATGGTGATGTTGTATTTGGTAATGGGCCTTTGGTTTACCAGGTGAAACGAGGCGCCACAATTAACTCAGTGGCTGGTGATTTATCCTCGCTCAAGGTGATTCGTTATCCCAAAATATGGGCGTTATATGCCCGTTTTTTTCAGCCTGCGCCTATACGTGCTGGCGAGTATCAATTGAATGACACAATATCTCCGCAGAATATATTGACATTACTTCAAGAGGGTAAGGTAATAAGCTACCACGTTACGCTTGTGGAGGGCTCAACCGTAAAAGAGTTTGAACAAGTGTTAGGCGCGCAAAAAAAATTGACGCATGTGTTACCCAGTATGAGTGATGCTGAAAAACTGCGAGCATTAGAAGTGGAGGGGCGCTCTATGGAGGGCTGGGTTTTTCCAGATACTTACCACTATGTGCTTGGCGATACAGACCTCAATATTCTTAAGCGTGCGCACAAAAAAATGAAAAGTGAGCTGCAGGGTATTTGGCATAATAAAAAAACTGATGTTTTATCGTCTCCGTATGAACTGCTTATTTTAGCCTCCATTATTGAAAAGGAAACTGGCGCTGTTTGGGAGCAACCAGAAATATCCGGTGTGTTCACCCGGAGACTGAAAAAGGGGATGCGACTGCAAACGGACCCTACGGTCATCTATGGATTAGGCGCGAGCTACGATGGCAATTTAAAAAGAAAGCACTTAAGGCAAGCTACCCCCTATAACACTTATGTTATCAAGGGTCTTCCGCCAACACCTATTGCTAACCCTGGCATCACTGCACTCAAAGCCGCAGCGAACCCTAACAAAGGCGAGGCTTTATATTTCGTTGCTAAAGGAGATGGCACTCATCAGTTTTCCAATACGTTAGCTGAGCACAATACGGCCGTTAATTTGTATCAAAAGCGCCGAAATTCTAATTATCGATCCACTCTAAAGTCGACCAAATAAAATGGCTGCGTGTATTGGGGGTAAAAATTGTTTATTTCTGTAGAGGGTGTAGAGGGTGTAGGCAAAACTACCAACATACAATTTATAAAAGCTTGGCTAGAAAAAAATGCGGTCAATGTTGAGTTAACGCGTGAGCCTGGGGGTACCCCGCTTGCCGAAGAGCTAAGGGCCTTACTTCTTAAGCCTCGAGATGAGTTGGTAGACGAGACGGCAGAGTTGTTGATGATATTTGCTGCCCGTGCTCAGCATTACCATAAAAAAATTGTACCTGCTTTGGCGCAAAATCAATGGGTATTGTGTGACCGTTTTACCGATGCAACCTATGCCTATCAAGGATATGGGAGAGGGCTTTCGTTAGATACGATAAATACCCTAGAGAGCATGGTGTTGTCCGGCGTTGGGCCGCAAAAAACCTTTTATTTAGACCTGCCTGTGGCTATTGGTTTAGAGCGAGCGCGAAAAAGAGGCCCCGCCGATAGGTTTGAGCAGGAGCAGGAGGCGTTTTTTGAATCTGTGCGTAGGGGTTATTTGGCAAGAGTTGCCGCTGACCCAGAGCGTTTTATTGTGATTGATGCCAGTGTTTCGTTGGCGCAGGTTCAGCAGCAAATTGAACGAGCGTTAGAGGCGTTGGTATTGGCATAAGCAGAAATTAAAACGGGCAAGGCGATTGTAGGTAAATGGAACGGTTTGTGGTGGGGTGGGTAAACGCTATGGTCTCGGCGTGTAGCATCAAGCGATTGCTTATTTGGGGGTTGCCATAAAATGCGTCTCCGGCAATTGGGTGGCCTAGGTAATGGCAGTGAACCCTCAATTGGTGGGAGCGACCGGTAATAGGGTGCAGGCGGAGGCGAGAACCGCTGTCACTGGCGCTCAGTCGTTCAAATACCGTGTGAGAACGCTTGCCTTGTTGGAAGGTGATGCGGTGGCGTGTTTTGACTTCGGGGCAGGGCGACATGGGTGCAAAAACCTCCCCCCACTTGCAGTGTACTTTGCCTTCCACTAACGCAATGTACGTTTTTTTAACCGTCTTATCCTCAAACTGCTTGTTGATTGTACGTTGCGCTTGGTGATGAAGGGCAAATAAAATAACCCCAGAAGTGGCCATGTCTAGCCGGTGGATCATGCGCGCGTTGGGGTGTTGGCGTTTAATTCGGTCAAAAAGGTTGTCGGGTGTGCTTAGCCCCGGCACGCTCAATAGCCCATGTGGTTTGTGTGCCGCGATGAGATGAGCGTCTTGATACAGCAGGTTAACCATGAAGCATTTTCAGTAAGTAGCCGTTTGATTACAAATTATTGGTTGGTAGATATCTTTGGATAAGCAATGATCTGGTACATGGTTAGTAATGGTAGGTAGAACGCAGTTTAGCGAGGTTTGATCCAAATGCAAAAGAGTTTTCAGGGATTGGTTCCGCAGCCACCTTACCCCTGGTTGGACGATCTTTGGCGGCAGTTTGTTGAGCGTAGCCGCTCAAACAAGGTTCCTCATGCAATTCTTATTAGTGGTAAGGGGGGCAGTGGGGAGTTTGATCTTGGTTACGCGATGGCTCAGTTTTTACTGTGCGCATCGCCTACTGCGTTATCTGCTTGCGGTGCCTGCAAGTCATGCCGCCTGATGCAAAGTGATGCTCATCCAGATTTGGTAAGTGTTTGTCCTGAAGAAAAATCTACAGTTATCAAAATTGATGCCATTCGTTCTGTGGCAGCATTTGTTGCCAATACAGCGCAGCAAGGCGGGAAAAAGTTGGTTGTTCTTGGCCCTGCGGAGTCTATGAATGCAAATGCGGCAAATGCACTACTAAAAAACCTGGAAGAACCCAGCGGTGACACCACCTTCATTCTTGTTTCTAGCAACCCGTTACTGCTTATGGCCACCATTAGGAGCCGTTGTTCCCAGTGGGTGGTGCGCTCCCCGACTGCCGCACAAAGTGTTGAATGGTTAGAGCGCAATAGCGTTACAGATGCCGAGGCTAAGCTCAACCTTACTGGAGGAGAGCCTCTACGCGTCATGGAGTGGGTAGAGAAGGGGCTATATGAGCAGTCCGAGGCGCTAGAGCGCTTAACGGGCCAGTATGTAGATGGGCATTTGGATTTAGTGCAGGCGGCGAAGAAGATATCAGGCTATTCTCCACTTTGGGTGCTTGATCAATGGATTTTACGTACTCAAAGCGCCATCAAATCCAGTGGCAATGCCGAGGCACCAACGGCCGCGTTTGCGTTTGTTGATCTACTCTTACGTCGCAAAGGGCAATTGTTGCGGGGGAATAATCCCAATGTGCAGCTGCTGGTTGAGGAACTTTTACTTGGCTTTAAAGAATGCTAACCCCGTAACACTTTACTGTTAATAGGCGTGGGTTTTTGTGTTGGCAAGTAAGCTGAACTATCGTTAGACTAGAGTCTTAGAGTTGTGAGGATGAACAGCTTAGTTTGTCTAAGTAGACCGGGAATGGTTAACAAATTTTTGTTAATAAAATCAAGACTTTAAAGTATAAAGCAGAGGTGGCATATGAAAGGTCTAGGCGGTCCACGCAATGGGATACTCTCACTCACTATTCGTGATAAGGCTGTGTTATACGCGGCTTATATGCCGTTTGTTCAGCACGGCGGGCTTTTTATTCCCACAAGTAAGTCCTACAACATCGGTGATGAGGTGTTCATGCTGCTCAACTTAATGGATGAGCCAGAAAAAATACCTGTGGCCGGAAAGGTGGTATGGATCACCCCGAAAGGCGCACAAGGTAATCGCGCCGCTGGTATCGGTGTTCAATTCAGTGGGGAAGATGATTCCGCTACTAATAAAATTGAAACCTACCTAGCTGGCTCGCTGGAGTCAGATAGGCCCACTCACACGATGTAAGCCATCTTTAACGCATTTTGGCATAGCGGCGGCCCTCGAATTCGGCCTCTGCCTTTGCCTGCGTCAGTCTTCTAACCTCAATTTTTGTAGTATTAACTATGCTAGTGGATTCTCATTGTCACCTGGATCGCTTGAAGCTAGAGCAATGCGGTGGAAGCGTCGCAGCTGCGGTTTCAGCAGCAAATAGCCTTGGCATTAGTCATATGCTTTGCGTCTGTATCAGCGAAGAAAACAAAGATGAAGTATTAAGAATTGCTCACGAGCACGCGGGGGTATACGCCTCTGTGGGCGTGCATCCATCCGATGTTACAGAGGATGTGGTCAGTATAGAAGCACTCAAGGCTTGGGCGCGAAGTGAAAAGGTCGTCGCTTTGGGCGAAACAGGCTTAGATTATTACTACACAAAGGACTCTAAAGCCAAACAAATAGAAAGCTTCCAAAACCATCTTGTCGCTGCGGCTGATCTTAGCTTACCAGTAATTGTTCACACTCGAGATGCTAGGCAAGATACGCTCGATTGCATTAAAAGGTACGGAAGCCTAGAAAGTGCAGGGGTACTGCATTGTTTTACTGAAAGCTGGGAGATGGCCCAGGCTGCGTTGGATATGAATTATTATATTTCTATATCCGGAATTGTCACCTTCCGTAATGCAGACGAGCTTAGAGACGTGGCTAAAAATATTCCGTTGGACCGCTTGTTAGTCGAAACCGACTCGCCTTATTTAGCGCCGGTTCCCTACCGGGGGAAGTCCAACCAGCCGAAATACGTGAAGGCAGTGGCCGAGTTTGTGGCCGAGCTCAAAGGCGTGTCGTACGAAACGTTAGCTGAACAAACCACCAACAATTTTTTTGACCTGTTTAGTACCGCGCAGCGGTAATTTGTTCAAGCCTAGCTACGGCAAATTAGGCCGCCAACTCAGAAAGTGGGCTGGCTTGTTGCAAGTTTTCTGCTTGCTCTGAAAACTCAGTATTTAGCCAAAGTTCTTCTATTAAGGCCTTTTTATCATGCCAGTTCCCGGCGCTTATCCACTGGACAATGGATTTAGCAACGTTGGGGTAGCGTATAGCCTTGGGTGAAAATTCGGTCAACCAGGTAGCTAGTATATCGCTGTCAAGTGTATTCATACACATACCAAGCCCCAAAGCTTCTAAAGCCTTGGCGTTTGACTGCTGCTCCATTTGACCCACCAAGGGTTTCACCAGAAGTTTTTTCCCTAACTGGATGGCTTCACTTGCAAGCTCAAATCCAGCATTAGAAATAACACCGCTACTGGTCGCTAAATCCTGCTTAAACCCTTCTCTGGATAACGGCTTAAACTGGATGTTACCAACGCTCTCGTACTCTTTGAATGGTCCGTACATTACAAAGGTAAATTGAGGGAATTTCTCGAGCATTTGGGTGACTACGTCAAGGTTTTCGAAACCAAAATAAACCAAAATTTTGTCAGCCTCCACAAGTGAAGGTGCCACGCTGTGGGTTTCGGCAATGGGGGGGAGGATAGGCGCGTTAAAGTGGTGCCAATGCAGCCCTAAGCTAATTGAGGCGGGGGCGAAGTTGGACATAATAGCCCGAGTAATAAAACTGTCTCCGGCTTTGGGGACAGCGTGTTCAAAAGCATACTGATGCCCAACCCCAATACAGGGCTTGCCTTGCCTCTTTGCAGCCCAGGCAGAGATGGGCTCAAAATCTGTAATTACGGCATCATAGGGGGATAAATCGAGGGCGTTTATATCTTTGTTGAGTGTACGAATACTGGCGTTTTGTAGGGTTTTTGTAACGCTTAGCTTTCCTGCGTCGTGTACAAACGTAAGCCCACGGCGGCACTGCCAACCGGTGCCGAATATTTCCATATCAAAATATTTGTCACGATCGCGACCAGAGAAAAGAAAGTCGGCTTCAATAGAAAAGTCTGAAAAATACTGCGCCAACGCCCGGGCACGAGTAACGTGACCATTTCCAGTACCTTGTACGCCGTACAATATCTTCATATGAAGTCTCCTGGACTCAACAGTAAAAAATGGGCCGTTGCATATTTGGCTAAATTAAATAATCACTAACCACTTTACAAATACCAAGCCCCATGAACGCGCCTGCTAAAACGTCCGTTGGGAAATGAACCCCGAGGACCACACGCGCCGCTCCCACAGATACCGCCCATGGAAACAAAAACCAGGCCAATACGGGCAACTGCCAAGTAATGGCGAACGCTACGAGGAACGCTGCAGAGGTATGTCCAGACGGAAAGCTAAACTGGTCTGATGGCTCAATAACGGAAGTGTACCCGGGAATGGCAGCTTGCGGGCGGTTGCGTTTGAATAATGACTTGAAAATAAAGTAGCAGGTGCGCTCAATAGCAAACCCCAAAGCCAACAGCTTCGCCATCGGCCAGTTTTGCGAGAATATAAAAAAGGCTCCAGCGATACCATAAAAGGGGCCGTTTGCAGTAAACGAAACCCACCGAGCCCAACGAATGGCGATCCTTCTATGTTTACGCTGCAGGCACCAGTCAAACGTGTGTAAGTCGAAGTTATGAATGCTTTGAAGTAGGCGCATACGAAAGCTCCTCGGTTTTGCCTACGTTAAGTAAGAAATATGACAGAAATATGAGGGTTATATTGCAGCTAGGTGACAATTTACAGAAAATTCACTTAGGTTCAGGCTGCATGGGGCTGGGGGGCATTTGCCTGATTGGGTAGGGCCGCAGTTAATCCGGCTAACCTTGAAAGTGTGGGTGATGGCGCTATGTGCAGGGTTGTAACGATAAACAGGGGTATTTTTTGGATAATTGAGTAGAATGGGCTTTTGTTTTGAAGGATAGTAATGTGAATCAGCAGATAGTCGCCATGTTGGAATTACAAGACGCAATGAACACTAAGGTGCATGAGCAGTGGCGTATACAAGGTTTTGAGTGGTACAGAGCCATTTGGATCGAATGTGCGGAGCTGATGGACCATTACGGCTGGAAGTGGTGGAAGAAACAAACCCCGGACAAAGAACAAGTCACGCTAGAATTGATTGATATCTGGCATTTCGGTTTGAGCCTAATGATGGAGCAGGAAAGTGAACTTGGAGTGATAGCTGAGCGCGTGGAAGAAACCATGAACAGTTCGGTGATTACTGGCGAGTTCCTGCAGGATGTAGAGTGTTTTGCCAGCGCGGTTTTAAGCAGCAAGTCATTTGACCTCAAGGGTTTTGTTATGTTGATGCGCTCCATCGACTTGTCCTTTGAAGATTTGTACCGTCACTATGTTGGCAAAAACGTGCTTAACTTTTTCAGACAAGACAATGGCTATAAAAACGGCACCTATGTTAAAAACTGGCGTGGCAAAGAGGATAACGAGCACTTAGTAGACATTATTCAAACCATCGAAATTGTTGCAGAATCTTTCAGGGATGATGTTTATGCTGCCTTGCAGCAGCGGTATAATACACTTTGCCCTAATGCTTAATTGTTCAAAATTTACCCATTTAATGACTTTTTTTGCTAGATCACTATAATGGCCGCCGCCAACAAGACTTTATAGCCTGAGTTGACAGGTTTTTGGGTTGCAGGGCATTACCCTGCGCCGTCTTTTGAGGGCTTATTCCGATCTTAAACTATTAGCGAATTAGCCCCTAATTCACACAGTCATTCGGAGATTTAATGTGAAAGCACCTGTACGTGTCGCTGTGACCGGAGCCGCCGGCCAAATTAGCTATTCCTTACTATTCCGCATCGCCTCTGGCGAAATGCTGGGCAAAGACCAGCCGGTCATTTTGCAATTGTTGGAAATCACTCCAGCCATGAATGCACTAAAAGGTGTAGCAATGGAGTTGGATGATTGTGCGTTTCCACTTTTGAAAGGTATTGTTTGTTCTGATGACCCGAATGTGGTTTTCAAAGATGCGCAGTTTGCACTATTGGTTGGTGCTCGCCCTCGTGGACCGGGTATGGAGCGCAAAGATTTACTAGAAGCTAACGCGGCCATTTTTTCTGTTCAAGGTAAGGCTATTAATGATCATGCCGCACGTGACATTAAAGTCTTGGTTGTAGGCAACCCCGCCAACACCAACGCTCTTATCGCTCAGAGAAACGCCCCAGATATCGACCCTCGTCAGTTCACCGCCATGACACGTTTGGATCATAATAGGGCGATTAGTCAGCTTGGCGAAAAATTAGATGTAGATATTAATGAAGTGACCAAGATGACCATCTGGGGAAATCACTCGTCAACTCAGTACCCGGATTTGTTCCATGCTTTGGTTAGCGCGGAAGTGGCTGTAGAAAAAGTAGAGCAGCAATGGTACGAGCAAGACTATATCCCAACAGTTCAGCAACGCGGCGCCGCTATTATCGCTGCTCGCGGTGCTTCTAGTGCTGCCTCTGCTGCAAACGCTGGTATCGACCACATGAGAGATTGGGCGTTAGGTAGCGAAGAAGGGGATTGGGTCAGCATGGGTGTATATTCAGATGGCAGCTATGGCATTGAAGAAGGCCTGATCTATTCATTCCCGTGCGTTTGTAAGGGGGGTGATTGGGAAATTGTTCAAGGGTTGGACATAGACGCGTTTTCTCGTGGCAAAATGGATGCCACGGCCCAAGAGCTTAAAGACGAACGTGACGCTGTGAAGTCCTTATTACCAGCGTAACCTTTGCGCTAAAAGCAATTGAAAGCCGCGCAATGAAATATTGCGCGGCTTTTTTTTGACCGGTATGTTTGAAATTTACACCGCAGCGCGGTGCTTATCTATGAGGTGACCAATATGTCTTTACCTAAACTTGGCAACAAAGCGCCAGCTTTTACGTTGCTCAATCAACGGGGCGAAAAAGTAAAGCTAAGCGATTATAAGGGGAAAAAGGTGATCCTATTTTTTTACCCCAAAGCCATGACGCCTGGGTGCACCACGCAAGCGTGTGGCATGAGAGATGTAAATTCAAAGGTTGAAAGTGCAAACGCTGTAACCATCGCCGTGAGCCCAGACCCGGTGGAGCGCTTGGTAAAGTTCACCGATAAGTATGATTTGAACTTTACATTGTTAGCTGATGAGGGGCACAAGATATGTGAAAAGTACGGTGTTTGGCAGTTAAAAAAATTTATGGGAAAGGAGTTTATGGGCGTGGTGAGGACCACTTTTGTGATAGATGAAGAAGGGCGTATTTCGTATATTTCTGGCAAAGTTAAAACCAAAACCCACCATGAAGAAATGTTAGAGCACATTTAGAGAGCCGATCCACCGCGCTTTGTAGTAATACTCGTTCAAACCATTCATTGCTTTACGGAGGCAGTAGCGTTTAGTCGCCGCCTCTTTTCAGCGATGATAGAGCGAGTAACAGGTCTCATTTTTTTCCGTTAAACGTTTGAATGAATTCAAATGTTTGAATTGTCGTCAAAATTAGCTAAGCTTCCACTAACTTGGACGGCGTTGTAGTAAGCGGGATTTAGCTTTGCTAGAATGGATTGCGCTCTTGTCTTGGGGGTTACTTTGTTGCCGTTCTGGGCATGTACGTTATACGCAGCAACATAAATTATCTTGCATGTCACGGGTAATTAGCTGGGGTATCCACCCAGCCATCAGACTGATTGCATTTATCGCACTTTAGAAATGAGTTAACATGCTAACTAAATGCTTTGCTGTATCGATAGTCTTTGTGGTGCCGGTGCTTAATGAAAAAGTTAAGTACTTATTGGTTGTTTTATACCGGTTGCGTAGAGTTGTTACGCATTGTTCATAAACTTATGACTGGGGCAGGACACGTTGAGGGCATAGTTCGCTTGCGTGAGGGATGATCGAGAAGCAAATGGAAGGCGCACAGGTGTAACCGGAATTGTTGACCTGTTTGTTCGAACGCGAATGCCTTTATTGATAGCCTCGTCATTTTAGGTGTTCAAAACGGAGAATAGTTTGAAGCTTAATGTCAGTAGCAGCCCTGCTCGTTCTAGCGGTAGGATAGAAGAGCAACTCAAAATTTCCCCCTCGGCCCCTATCTCAGCTAGAGTGAAGGCCCTTTACTCCATACTCTCGAGTGCCAGCGATATTAGCGTAGAGAAAGGCACGACCGCGTCGATGTTAAGGTTTGGCCTAAATGTGTTTCGGTGCGAATATGCACTGTTATTTCGTCCCTTGTCCCAGCAAGTTGTGGAGGTTTTATCAGTTGCAGATAGCATCACCGTGCCAAGTGATGAGGGCCAAGAGCCAGAAGGTCCGTTTTTTATCGGGCAACATCTAAATATTGAGGGCACGCCGACAGCAGAGGTTTTTGACAAAAATACGCCTTTTGCTGTGCAAAATGTTACCTCTAATGGTTTGCTTCAAGGCTCCTTTGCGTATAATGGTATTGGTGTTGAGAGCTTTATTGCAATGGCGGTGACGCCTACCCGTATGGATAGCCTTGCCGTGTGTTTCTTTTCTTCTAGTCCGGCGGTTGAAGGGTTCTCCGATGAGGATTTTGAAACAATAGAGCTTTTGGCAAAAGGAGTGGCCTCTATGGTTGATTCACAAAAGGTACAAGCCCAGCGAAAACTAACAGATCAAGCCATGTTCGCCCTTGGTTCGGTTAAGACTTTGGACGAATATCTCCAGCAGGCCCGGTTACCCGAGGTCTACGGTGTGCCCGCGCGCGTTGTCGAAGTGCTCCAGCGCCGAATTGGTCATACAGCATTGGATATTGGGCATGTCGCAGAAGAACTGAACCTGTCCAAGCGTACTCTTCAACGGCGATTACAACAGCAAGACATTAGCTTTGCTGAGTTGCGCGATCAAGTGCGCTTTCATTACTCTTTGGATTATCTCATCAAGCAACATCTGAGTATTGACAGTATTTCTGCCTCTTTAGATTTTTCAGACCGTACAAGCTTTACTAACGCCTTCAAACGCTGGACGGGCTTGTCCCCCAGTACATTTCGAAAGCTCTTCCGCGATTACGTTTAATCCTTAACCTCTTCTTTCTAAAAAGCCGCATCCACTGATTGATGCGGCTTTTGTTTATATGCTTGGTTATACTTTTACGCTTCAAGTAATGTATACGGTTTCATTTGATGGCTAATTCTCAATCTGCTTTATTAGGGCAAGTGTGCTTGCTTACTTTCCCTGTGGCGTTGCAGATGCTCCTGCAAGCCTTATTGGGTATGGCAGACGTGGCAATGGTGGCGCATTTAGGCCAAGCCGCAGTGGCTGCTGTTGGGTTGTCGGCCAAGATGCACTTTTTGATCATGGTACTCATGATTGGCGTTGCCACCGCTGGCGGCGTGTTGATAGCCCAACATATGGGCGCAAAGGATGTGCTTGGTGTTAAGCGCACCTTGGCAATTACTCTGTTGCTTGGGGTATTAATTGCCTTACCTTTAGTATGCCTGTTTGCTGTTAGCCGAGTGTGGGTCACGAATATCAACCCTGACGCTGAGGTGAGCAGGTTAACCTCAGGTTATTTGATGATCACAGCGCCGACGCTCTTGTTTGTCCAATTGGTGTTGATCTATGAGGCGGCATTACGCTCGGTAAAAAACGTCAATGTACCTTTGCTGACTGGTGGTATTGCCGTATTCCTTAATATTTTCTTTAATTATGTGTTTATTTTTGGCGAATTTGGTGCACCGCAAATGGGCGTGCTTGGGGCTGCGTGGGGGACGTTACTTGCGCGAGTCATTCAAGCCATTCTGGTAATTGGCTGGGTTTACATGGGGCAGGCTAATCTTGCTTTATCGGTTACTGAATGGTTAAGCAGCGTGAAATTGGCCCGCTTAATAGAATTTACGCGATTTTCATTACCCATGGTTGCCAATTACGGCGTTTGGGGGCTTGGGAATACTGTGTATCACGTGTTGATGGGGTTTTCGGGTACCCAGGCACTGGCTGTTATGGGGGTAATGGTTCCGGTAGAAAGTGCATTTTTCGCCTTGTTTATTGGTGTGGCGAGTGCTTGCTCAGTTATGGTAGGCCAGGCCCTTGGTAGTGACAATTTCGTGCAGGCAAGAATGCTGCAAAGATACTTTTTGAGATTGACACTGATATTAGTCGCCGTTGTGGCCGCGGTGTTGTTTTTATCTCGTGATGTTTTACTGACTTTCTTCCGCCTTTCTGGCGAGGCTAAATCCCTTCTAAGCAGCGCTATTGTCGTCTTTTGTATTTTCTCTGTGTTCAAGGTCGGTAATTTACTGATAATCATAGGAGTGCTCAGAGCCGGGGGGGATAACAAGTACTGTTTGGTGGTGGATACGATCGTGATGTGGTTGATTGGGCTCCCTATTTTCGCAGTTTGTGTTGCGGCAAACGTGCCTTTTTTAATCTTGTACGCGCTCTTGTCACTAGAGGATGTGGTCAAGTTGGTACCGTTTGCAGGGCGAATCAAAAAAGGGGTGTGGTTAAAGAACTTGACCAAGCGTTCATCATTGGACGTGGGTGAGGCATTGTCACCTTAGGGTAAAACCGGTACAGTGCGCAGCTTTCAAGAATCTGATTTAAGAGAGTTTTATGTCCTTCTTTATTGCCCAGGCTCATGCGCAAGCGCAGGCCGCTCCTCCCGGTGGTGGTATGATCAACATGGTTATGTTGGTTGGTCTATTTGCCATCATGTATTTTATGCTTATTCGCCCTCAGCGTAAGAAGCAAAAAGAGCATCAACAACTTATTGGAGAGCTAGGGAAGGGCGATGAAGTGGTTTTAACCAGCGGAATGCTTGGTAAGGTCACCGACGTTGGCGAGGTATACATCACGGTTGATGTGGGGAACGATGTGTCATTAAAGTTTCAAAAGATGGCCGTTCACGCGGTGCTACCTAAGGGTACGATCAAGTCAATTTAATGCTGTGTGCATTTTATTACGTCAGCCTGCCAGCGCCCGCTGGTGGGTCAAAACGGCTCTCTGTCTAGTACTATCTACTTGTGTGAAACGCAGTTATTCTTAAGATGCGTACTGGTCGCTTACCCCTGTTCATACCTACTGTTTGAGCCTTCTGCTTGGTGGGCTTTACTCCTTTGGTTAATCCGTTTATTTTGTGGGCATGATTGACGTAAATGCCCCGCAAAAGCTTTCTCTTGCCAATAAGACCCCCTTACAATTGTTGCCGCGTTTATCAAAAGTGCTGGGTGGCCCAAAAATATGGGTGAAGCGCGACGATTTAACAGAAAACGGCGCAGGTGGAAATAAAATTCGGAAGTTAGAGTTTGTTCTGGCCGAGGCGCAGACGCAAAAGGCAGATGTGCTTATTACCTGTGGTGGTATTCAGTCAAACCATTGCCGTGCCACCGCGTTGCTAGGTGCTCGACTTGGGTTTAAGACGCATTTGATATTGCGGGGGCAAGAGCCAAAAGCGCCCCAGGCGAATACGTTTATTGATGTGCTCGCTGGCGCAGCTTTGTCATTTCACTCACTTGACGAGTATAAGCGGCTACCCCAATTATTCACGTATTGGCAAGATTATTATGCCAAGCAAGGTCTCAAAGCCTACGTTATTCCAACGGGGGCCAGTGATGAAGTGGGTTTATGGGGATATATCGTCGGCGCCTGGGAGCTGTTGGAGCAAATCAACGCATTAAAACTGTCAAACGTTCATGTAGTTTGTGCCACCGGGTCCGGTGGTACGCATGCGGGGCTAGCTTTAGGGATGCATATCAAAAATGGCGCTCCAGTTACAGGCATTGCCGTTTGTGACGACGCACAAGCTTTTATAGATAAGGCTCAGCTGGACTATCAGCGTTGGGAGCAGCGGTATTCGTACCCAGGCCTTACTCAAGTTATAGAGGTAAAAGTGGATGACCGTTTTATTGGGCCAGGATACGCTAAAACATACCCAGAATTACTGAAGGCAATTACCATGGCCGCGAGATGTGAGGGGTTATTATTGGATCCAGTCTACACCGGGAAGGCATTTTATGGGCTTATTCAGGCTATAAAAAACGGAGAGCTGGCACAGTTTGATCATGTTATTTTTGTCCACACAGGGGGTGTTTTTGGGTTGTTTCCATACACTAATCAACTTATCTAAACGAAGGGTTAAACACTCAGTAAACTTAAAAGCAGAAGAATATGAATACTTTTTCACAATGGGTTAACCAAGTTAGTGGTGTTCTTTGGGGAGACTTTCTTTGGATTGTTATTTTGGGTGTGGGGTTGTATTTAACCGTTCGCATGGGTTTTGTATCTCTTACGAAAATACCTCACGCATTTAGGCTGCTTTGGCGCGGTCGAAGAAGTGACGCGCCGGGTACCATTGCGCCATTTAGCGCTTTGATGGTTTCTTTATCCGCTACAGTGGGAACGGGGAATATTGTGGGTGTGGCAACGGCTATCGGTATAGGCGGGCCCGGAGCGCTTTTTTGGATGTGGGTAAGTGCAATATTGGGTATGGCCACAAAATATGCCGAAGCGGTTTGTGCAGTTCACTATCGTGAAAAAAATGCCAAGGCTGAGTTTGTGGGCGGCCCCATGTATTACATAAAAAACGGATTGCCAAAACACTTTGCTCCGTTGGCTGTTGCGTTTGCAGTGTTTGCTGCGCTCGCGGGGTTTGGTATTGGTAATGCCGTGCAGGCACACTCTATTGCAACGGCAGTTGAAGAAAGTTTTGGCATCGCACCGGTATGGGTGTCACTGATTCTTACGGTGTTAGTTGCCGCTGTGTTACTTGGTGGTATTAAAGGGATTGCGGCTACTGCGAAAAAACTAGTACCGCTAATGGCCGGAATATATTTGTTGGCCGGCTTGGTCGTGATAGTTTTTAACTTAAGTGCTGTTCCTGATGCGCTGGCAACGATTGTCAAAACGGCATTTACTGGAACCGCAGCTCAAGGAGGTTTTGCCGGCGCAGTGATTGCATTAGCGATTGAAAAAGGCATTGCCCGAGGGGTTTTTTCCAATGAAGCGGGGCTTGGCAGTGCGCCCATTGCGCATGCCGCAGCGCAAACCAATAGTCCTGTGGAGCAAGGCTGTATTGCAATGCTAGGCACACTTATTGATACGTTGATTATTTGCAGTATTACTGGGATCGCAATCGTTGTGACCGGCGCTTGGCACCAGGGTACGGAAGGCGTTGGGATCACACAGTGGGCGTATATGAGTGTTATCCCTTTTGGGGACGTCATTGTAGCAGTTAGTTTAACGTTGTTTGCGTTTACGACTATTTTGGGTTGGAGTTACTATGGAGAGCGCAGTGCGGAATTTCTATTTGGAGAAAATATTCGGTGGCCATACCGGTTGGCGTGGGTGTTGATGATTCCCGTTGGTATTTTGTCTGGTTTGGATGTGGTTTGGGCGGTATCTGACGTATTAAATGGGTTGATGGCACTGCCAAATCTGATTGCATTGGTACTGCTTTCTGGTGTTGTGGCCAAATTAACCCGCAGTCACTTCAGCAATAAATGATTGACTGAATTTTTACGCGGCGTTAGGTAGTTGAGGCGTGGTTAATATTCATATGGCACTTGCCCCAGGTTTTTAACGGGTATGCGATAAAAGTCGGCTTCGAGTAAAGATTGAATGTGTCTCGCGGCTTGTCTGACACTAAATTCATCGTGAATGTAAAGGTTGAGTGAATTGTATGGGAGACACAAGTAATCCACCGTCAAAATTGACGATTGCTATTTCTTCACGTGCGTTATTTGATATGCACGAAAGCCATAAGGTGTATGAGTCTGACGGTTTGGACGCTTACTCTAAGTACCAAATTACTCATGAGGATGACGTGCTACCCAAGGGCGATGCATTCCCGATGGTGGAAAAACTTCTTCGCATTAATCAATTGCTCGGAGGCAGCCCTCGTGTTGAGGTAATATTGTTATCTAGAAACAGTGCCGATACCGGGCTTAGGATATTTAACTCTATCGAACACTATAAGTTGGATATCGCCCGCGCGGCATTTTGTGGTGGGGAAAGCCCCTATAAATACATTGAGCCGTTTAACTGCCATTTGTTTTTGTCGGTCGATAGTGAAGATGTTCGCCAGGCGCTCAGTAGCGGAGTTGCCGCCGCCACACTGTTAACCTCAAAAAAAACAGAATCTAATAATGAACAGCTGCGTTTTGCATTTGATGGCGATGCAGTATTGTTTTCAGATGAGGCCGAAAAAGTTTATAAGACGCAAGGGTTGGCAGAATTTACCCGAAGCGAACAAGAGGCCGCCCATACGCCTTTGAGCGGTGGGCCGTTTAAATCTTTTTTGGCTGCACTTCAGCAATTACAAAAAGAATTTTCTCGCGACCTATGCCCAATAAGAACGGCATTGGTTACCGCACGGTCAGCACCGGCTCATGAACGGGTAATTAGAACACTAAGAGCCTGGAATATTCGATTGGATGAATCTTTGTTTTTGGGGGGAATGGAAAAAACTACTTTTTTAAAAGCCTATGGGGCGGATGTATTTTTTGATGATCAGCCAACGCATTGTGAAAAGGCTAAGGATATGGTTGCGACAGGGCATGTGCCTCATGGTGTTGCCAACGAAGAATAGGGACTTGATTTGGGTTTGCAAAGCAGCATCTTTTTTATTGCTTTTTAAAATTCATTCGTCGGTCAGACGGTAAAATATGGTGCGTTCGTGTATGCGGCTGCTAGGCTGAAGGTAAGCAGTACTCATGCTCCGAAAACGAGCGCGTGAGCTCCGGTAATAAGTGGTAGGAGCATTTGTTGATTAATAATATTCTGTATGCAACTGATTTATGCGCGTTTAGCCCTTATTGCCTGATGCATGTGGAATCCCTGTCTGAACAATATGACGCAGATGTGATCATATTGCACGCTTTGCCGCCGATCAGTGATTACGCTTCGGCAATGGTAAAAACTCATTGCACAGCGGATGAAACTTATCAACTTCTTGATGCCAATCATGAAGCACTATTTAACGCAATGCGTGAGCAAATTTACGATACGTTATTAAAAGAAGATGGCGTGAGCCCTGCGTTTACACGTCGCGTTAAGGATGTGTTGGTGGATATAGGTGCCCCTGCCAATGTTATCTTGCAGCAGGCTCAAGTTCTGTGCACTGACTTAATTGTGATTGGGAGTCATGGAGTGAACGCCATTGATGGCGCTGTGCTTGGGTCAGTTGCATCTAAGGTGCTTCAGCTGTCCAAAATACCGGTGTACATGGTTCCTATGTTGGACCCAGCAGCACTTAGGGCACGCAGTGTAGAGCGTTGCACACGTCTTTGAATGTAAGCTTGTTAAAACACCAAGAATTTCACGCCTATTCCCATAAGAAGTATCGCCAGAATTGGTTGTAGTACTTTATTGGGGATACGAGTCGCAAACTTAGCGCCAAAATGTACCGCGGGAAGCGACCCGATGAGCAAGCCGCCAAGTAGCACAAAATCTACATTGCCTAATAAAAACCAATGCCCCATGCCTGCTATCAGTGTTAACGGCACCGCGTGGGCAATATCTGTTCCCACAACATGAAGTGCGGGTAGTCTTGGGTATAGGGTGAGCAAAAGCACCGCGCAAAAAGCGCCAGCACCCACTGATGAAAGTGTAACCAAAACCCCTAAGCATATTCCGGCAATGACAGCGATGGTGTTGGCGTGCTGGTGGTACCACTTTACTTGCAAGGGTTTTTGATCATCTTCACGCTGTACTCGTCTCTTTACCAAAATGACCATGGCCGTCACTATAAGCATTACGCCCAATGCGCGTGTTAGGAGATGGGTGTAATCGTCAGTTGCTAAGCTGTGAAGCGCCCAACTGGTGAGCATGGAGCTGGGTACGCTCCCGCTAGCGAGCAGAAACACAAGCTTCCAGCGCACAGTACCCTGCTTACGGTGCGCCCAAGCGCCGCCAGTTTTTGTCACCGCAGCGTAAAGTAAGTCGGTCCCAATGGCGATTTTTTCTGGAATGCCGGCAAAGATTAATAAAGGTGTCATTAAAGAGCCGCCACCAACGCCAGTAACGCCTACAGCCAACCCAACGGCGGCACCAGCAACTATGTAAAACAAGAAATCCAGCAAAAGAGGCCTCAGGCACGGTTAGCAGTACGGCAGTTTACTACTAAAGTAAATTTAGGCTGGCAAATATATACATTTGTTACTATTCTTCAAAAGAATATTTCTTTATATTTTTATAATCAAACCGCTCGCAACTGGCACTTAGTGCTAGTAGCTTTACATTCGATTGCCGCCATTTGGAGGGCATATGAAACTGCAGCAGTTGCGCTATATATGGGAGGTCGCCCATCATGACCTCAACGTATCCGCTACCGCCCAAAGTTTGTACACTTCACAGCCTGGTATCAGTAAGCAGATACGATTGCTCGAAGATGAGCTAGGTGTAGAGGTTTTCTCTAGAAGTGGGAAGCACTTAACTCGCATTACCCCAGCAGGGGAAGCAATACTTCGCACCGCCGGAGAAATCTTACGGAAAGTAGAAAGTATTAAACAGGTTGCTCAGGAGTTTAGTAATGAGAAAAAAGGCAGCCTGTCGATAGCAACAACGCATACCCAAGCGCGTTATGCCTTACCTAACGTCATTCGCAAATTCATACAAAATTATCCTGATGTGTCGTTACACATGAATCAGGGTACACCCATGCAAATAAGTGAAATGGCCGCAGATGGATCTGTTGATTTTGCCATTGCAACTGAAGCGCTAGAGCTTTTTAGCGACCTAATTCTTTTGCCCTGCTACGAATGGAACCGCTGCGTACTGGTGCCTCGGAATCACCCGTTGGCGCAAATAAGCCAACTAACCATTGAAGATGTTGCCAAGCAACCCTTGGTGACCTATGTGTTTGGTTTTACCGGTCGATCAAAGCTTGATGAAGCGTTCTTGGAGCATGGGTTAGCGCCAAAGGTTGTGTTTACGGCTTCTGATGCGGATGTCATTAAAACCTATGTTAGATTAGGGCTGGGGGTTGGAATAGTGGCTAAAATGGCCTACGACCCAGAAGAAGATTCTGACCTGGTCGCCTTAGATGCAGGCCATTTATTTAAGTCCAGCATTACAAAGATAGCCTTTAGGCGCGGGTCTTTCTTGAGGGGCTTTATGTATGAGTTTATCGAGGAGTTTGCACCACATTTAACACGTGAAGTGATTAATGAAGCGTTTAATAAACACTCGAAGATGGAGTTGGATGAGCTGTTTTCAGCGGTGCAGCTTCCGGTATATTAGTACGGAGATTTACATCGGTTGAAAAGAGTGGCCGATTAAACGCAAAAAACGGCAGTCATTAATGGTGACTGCCGTTTTTTATTGGCACACAGATAGAAGGGCTTATAAAAAGTCTAAATCTGAATTGTTTTGCAGTATTTCCTTGAGCTCTTCTTTTTCCTCAGTACTTTGATTGAGTATCTCTTTAACAAACTTCAGATAAACCGTATATATTTGTGTATCTTTGCCCGGTTGTTCTACAACAAAAAATGGTGCGCGATTGACGTTGTGTTGCTTGGCAACTGCCATTCCCTCACTGCTGGTGTCACGTTCATCAGCAATCAGAACTTCGTCTATTCGCGGCATATAGCCGCCAGTTTCCAGTTTTTCTAGGACGTCTGCACACTTTCTGCACGGAGAACCGTCGGCCAGGATTTTTTTAACCAGTGTAATTTTCATTGTATTTCTCCGGTGTTTTCGTCCAGTGTATAGTTTCAAGCCGGTGGTGCTAAGGTTACTTGGCGTTTGCTGCGTGCAACCCGCATTCTTTCTTTGTGGCTTCCTCCCACCACCAGCGGCCTTCTCGCTCATGTTGGCCGGGGCCGATAGGCCGAGTACAAGGCTCGCAACCAATAGAAACAAACCCTTTTTCATGAAGTGCGTTGTACGGCACGCCGTTCGTGCGGATATACGACCAAACCTCGTCAGAGCTCCAGTTTGCTAACGGGTTGAACTTGGTTAAGCTCTCGCCGGGCCGGCTAAAGTGCTTGTCGTCTTGAATGACTGGGATTGAAGCGCGAGTGCCCGGGCTTTGGTCTTTTCGTTGGCCGGTAACCCAAGCATCCAATGTAAGAAGCTTGTGCTTTAAGGGACCAATTTTACGAATGGCGCAGCACTCTTGGTGGTTGTCGTCATAGAAGCTAAACAGCCCCTTTTTAGATACCAGCTCACGAACTAGGGCACCATCAGGGGATAACACATCGATATCAATGTTGTAGTGGCGGCGTACTTCGTCAATGAACTGATAGGTTTCTGGGTGTAAGCGGCCGGTATCTAAGCAAAATGCAGTGATATTTGAGCGAATGCGGCTGGCCATATCAATCAATACCACATCTTCAGCACCAGAAAAGGACAGCGAGATGTTGTCGAATTGATTTAGGGCGTACTCCAGTATTGCTTGTGGGGACTGAGATTGGAGTGTTTCATCCACGCTAATAACGTCGATATTGCTCATTGCTGATCCTGGTTGGGGTAAAAGACGAAGCATACCATTGGCGCATTTGCCTGCAAAATACTAATCAACTATAGGGTTATAACCGCCGCCCTATAACTATAGCCCTATAACTACAGCCTTATAACGGCGTGGGAGTGGAGTGGTTACCCAGATGGTCGCTTTTATTTGCGTCAGCCTCAAGAAAACAGTAGATTGGCGCCCCATGAGCGGGTGTCAAATTTTAAGCCCCAACTTACCCAGATGAGGAGTCTAATGTGGAAATAGCATGCCTAGATTTAGAAGGCGTATTGGTGCCAGAGATTTGGAT
>CAYZQH010000013.1:0-25621 GCA_964480055.1 uncultured Cellvibrionaceae bacterium | reverse complement strand
GTGGCCAACACCACCTTTTTGTGCTCTGCCCTTAAAAACCGCAAAAACGCCGCAGCATGCGGCCGCAGCTGAATTTTGTGTTGAACCTCTTGCTTTAAACTGGGGATATCCATACCCACCAGCTCTGACCAATGGTCCAGGCAGTACCATTGCAAAGTCCCGCGGTAACTGGCTATTTGCGCGGTTAATTCCGCTTTTGCTTGCTCTGGGTCTAGCTTGTGAAAGGCGGCATATCGCGCCGGTAAGTGCGTTAGCCAGAAGTAATTGTCAAAGTGCAAATCTAGCAACGTACCGTCCATATCCAGCAAAACGGTGTCTATACTTGGCCATGGAATCATAATATATTATGCATATAGGGCCTTGTAGGCACTGAGTTATAGGTAATGTAGGTCAATGAGTAATGGCGTCAGTATGCCTGGATTTGCACTTGCCTAAAAGCCGCTAATGGGTGCCAAATAGAGTGTGTACCTGTGCACAAAACCACAAATCCAAACGCTCATTTTAAAATTTTGGTGCACCTTTTCCACAATTCGACGTCAAAAACGCACCTTTAAGCCCTCATTCGTTCAAAATTTAGCTAAGCTTTAACTTCCGGGTAAGGTTTTTTGCCAGGATGGAAGGTTACTTTACAACCTATAAACATGTGTATGTGGCTGCAACCGAAGCAATAGCAACCACTTGGAAACAGCTACATGCAGTGATGTAAACGATGTGGGCAGCTTGGGCGCTTAAGCCGGGCAGACTAAAAACGCTATACTAACAATATAAAATGAACGCTATGAGCACCACGCCTTTTAATCAAGCCGCCGCACCTGCACTTGCAGATGAAACCACTCTATTAAAGAAACAGCTTATTCGTGAAATTGCCTGCCTAGAGCGCCAGCTAGAACGTGTACGCGCGCGCGAGGAGTTTGCCGAATACAACACACTAGAAACCTACGAAGACATGATAGAAAGCCGGCGAAAAATGCTTAACAACTTGCCGTGGTCGGATTAGGTAGGGTAACCAGCACCTTAAGGCCCTGCGCCACACTCGGCCGCAAATGCTTAGGTCGCTTCGGCCTGTTGGCCCACTTCAACAATTCAACCCCCTCTTAGCGCCTAAATTGGGTATTATCCGCTTTCAAGCTTAGGTTGGCCCTGCGGCCTTTAGGCATTCACGTTTTAAGGTCTGTTATGTACCACAATTATTTTGGCATTGAGGAGCAAGCCTTCTCTATTGCTGTTAACCCGCGCTACATGTATATGAGCGTACAGCACAAAGAAGCCTTGGCTCACCTGCTGTATGGGGTTAACAGTGGTGGTTTTGTTATGCTGAGCGGTGAAGTTGGCACGGGCAAAACCACGATTATCCGATGCTTACTTGAGCAATTGCCTGCCGAAGCCGACCTGGCGATTGTCTTGAACCCCTCTGCCAACGCCCATGACTTAATTTGCAGCATATGCGATGAACTTAACATCACCTATGACCCCAGCGAGAAAAGCACAAAAATATTAATTGATGCTTTGTCTGAGTTTCTTATTGAAAACCATCATAGTGGGCGCAAAACCATTGTCCTTATTGATGAGGCGCAGCTGCTGCGCGTTTCCACGCTCGAGCAAGTACGCCTACTGACTAATTTAGAAACCAATACGCAAAAGCTGCTACAAATTATTTTGGTGGGTCAACCAGAGCTCAATGATTTATTGGCTAAGCCAGCGTTACGTCAATTGTCCCAACGTATAACTGCTCGCTATCACTTGCGCCCACTGGACGAGCTTGAAACAGAGGCCTATATCAAGCACCGCTTGGTAGTAGCGGGTATGCCGCCGGGCAGAGACCCATTTAACAAATCCACCTACAAACACATTCACCGTATTACTCATGGCATCCCTAGGTTAATTAACGTGTTATGCGATAGAATGCTGTTGGGTGCCTATAGCCGCGACACCACCGAGATTAATACCGATATTTGTAAGCAGGCGGCCATTGAGGTTTTAGGCGAACTACCAAGCGCGCCAGAGACAAACCTACAGCATTGGATTATTGCCGGCTCTACTGCGGCCATGGTGTGTTTATTAATGGGTGTTTTGTTTTGGCTTTGGTTTGGCGGTGACAAAACCGCTGTAGAGCCCGTTCAAAGTGCTCAACCCACGCCCCCAGTAGCCCCCCAAATTACACCGCCGGTTACACCTTCTAGCGCATCAGGCAATTATTGGCACTATAATCAAACTGACGCTGTCCGAGAAGTTGCAAGCGCATTAAATATTGAGTTGTTTGGCGGGGCGGCCCCGTGCGAGCAATTAAGTTTATTGGGGTGGGCTTGCGAAACTCAAAAAATAGCCACGTGGCAAGAGCTTAAATCATTGGATCGCGCCGGTATCCTTACCATTGTCACTGAAGGTCGTCAGCAGGCCTACATTGCCTTAGTGGGCTTACAAGATAATACCGGATGGGTGCAAAGCTCTACCGGCGTTTACACAGTGAACTTACAACAATTAGGGCGAATGTGGACGGGGGATTACCTCTACCTTTGGCGCAAGCCTACAGGCTTTAGTAAAACCATTGGTAAGGGCGTAAAGGGCCCCATTGTAAAATGGGTAGCAGAAAGCTTTGCCGTACTAGACCAACAAACTGCTCCGTTGACGCAAGAATTTTTTAATGAACAACTACAAGAGCGTGTCAAGTTGTTTCAACAAACTCACTCATTAAAAGCCGATGGCTTTGTGGGGCTGCAAACCTTATTAAAGCTCAACAGTGAACTTGGGTTAGAAACGCCATTATCTAAAATACACCCCAGTAACTCTAAACCCAATGACCCTAACCCACGAGGCTAACCATAGTGTCGTTAATTCTTGATGCATTAAATAAATCTAACCGCGATGCAAAAGATTATGGCGCCGCCCCCGGGATAGACGCCCACCATACCAGTGAGCGCTCTTCAGATAAAACCAAAACCATTGTATTGATTGTTATTGCAGGCTTAATTTTTATTGGTGTTATTTTATTGGCGGTATTATTGTTTAAATCCCCCAACACACTGCAATCGCCACAGGTATTACCCCCACCAACCAATACACCCCAACCAACAGCACAACCACCCAATCCAACGCCCACAGCCGCTAATAAGACAAGCGCAAATACTACAAGCACAGAGAACATAAACACTACAGTCAGTAAACCATCAACCCCTTCAACCGTTGCAGCCTTATATGCAACGCAAACAGATACACAAGAAAAAATAATTATCCAGCCCAAGGTGAAATCTGTATCCCCCGAAGACACCGCACTGGCTAAAGTGTTATGGGAGCAAAGTAAACCTCAAGCACCACCTAAGCTTCCCGCCGCACAGCCTCAACAATCGAATACAAACCTGCCCACAAAAAATCCGCCAGCACCCTCTGAGGCACCAATAAAAACGGAAGTAGACAACTCCATACACCATCAAGTAGATACGCCCTTTTTGCACAACTTACCTGTCACAGTGCAAAACACCATTCCCACACTCATGTACGCAGATCACCAATATGGCGAAGGTTACGTTATCGTCAATAAAAGGAAGCGTTTTGTGGGGGACCAAGCTGCTAACGGTGTGACACTGGAGCAGATATACGAAGATGGCGCCACATTTTCTTTTGGCGATACGCAGTTTAAACTAAGTGCTTTTAGTAGCTGGGTAAATTATTAACCAAACCTATTGTTCCGTTGGCAAAAGCTGATTAACCACTGTCATTAACTTAGCAATTGCGCCACGGTTTTTTCCAGTAAAGGCCAATGCATTTTGTCCTAAGCGGCTGCGCTCTTGGTCATCTCCAAGTAAAGCAATAACACTGTCGGCAAACCCCATCGCGTTAGGCACCACACAAATACCTTCCGTCGCCTCTAACCTTTGGCATATATCTTCAAAATTAAACGTATGGGGGCCAGTAATAATGGGTAGGCCCCAAGTGGCCGGCTCAATCATGTTGTGACCACCACGCTCGATTAAACTACCGCCCACAAACCCAATATCTGATACACCATACAACACCATAAGCTCACCCATGGTATCGCCAATAATAACCTGAACACTTTGATCCGGCACTTGCCGAGTGCTACGCCTAATGGTTTTATATTTTTTACTGCTAAGCGCGACTATTTCATCAAACCGCTCTGGGTGACGCGGCACAATCACCAACAAAGCCTCAGGTTGCTTACGCAAAACTTTTGCCCACACATTCAAAATGGCGCACTCTTCCCCCTCGTGCGTGCTGGCCGCTACAACCACGGGACGTTTACCACCGGCTGAGTATTTAATTTTTAATTGTTGGGCGGCCAGTTTTTGGCGCGCAGAAATTTGAATATCAAACTTAACGCTGCCTATTACCGTAAGTTTATTGGGCTTTATGCCTAACTTAATAAAACGTTCGCCATCCGCTCTGTTCTGAACGGCCACACAAGTTAATAAATTAAAAAAGTACTTCGTAGTCTTTGAAAAATACCCATAGCGTCTGGCAGAGCGAGAGGATAAACGTGCGTTGGCCAAAATCATGGGGATATTATTGCGGGCGCACGCCACCATCATATTTGGCCACAATTCTGTTTCCATAATGATGGTGAGTACCGGGCGCGTTCTGCGGATAAATGCCGACACCGTCCAGGGTAAATCAAAGGGCGCATATACATGGGCCACTTGACTGCCAAACGCGGCCGCCACACGGTCTGACCCTGTTGGCGTCATGGTGGTAACCATTAAGGTGGCCTTACCTTCGCGCAGCAACCTGTCAATAATAGGCGCAGCAGCAATCACTTCACCAACCGACACGGCATGAACCCATATAACGGGTTTATCCGTTACCAGCCGCTGAAATACACCTAAGCGCTGTAGCCAGCGAATTCGGTACCCCGGTACCTTTTTTTCCTTCCACCACAACCTGGCAAAAATAAAAGGCAGAGACACCAAAAATACTAGCGTGTAAAACGCTCGCAACATGCCTAACCGTTCCCTTCCAAAAACTGGGCGTTATAAAGGCTGGCATAATATCCATTAGCTGCCATTAGCTCTTGGTGCGTACCTATTTCCATAATCTTTCCTGCATCCATGGCAACAATTTTATCGGCATTCTCAATGGTGGATAGTCGGTGGGCAATGACAATGGTTGTTCGCCCTTCTTGCAAGGTATCTAATGCGCTTTGAATGGCTTTTTCTGATTCGTTGTCTAATGCCGACGTGGCTTCATCTAATATTAATATCGGAGCATCTTTATACAACGCCCTTGCCACTGCTATTCGTTGGCGCTGTCCACCGGAAAATCGCGCTCCATCCTCACCCACTAGCGTATCAAAACCTTCAGGTAAACCTTCAACAAACTCTAACACGTTGGCATGTTTTGCAGCTTGGCGAACAAGCGTATGATCTATCTCGTCATCGGCTAGCCCATAGGCAATATTTTTAGTGACCGTATCATTAAATAAAATGGTCTGCTGGTTCACCAACGCTACCTGCCCACGCAAACTAGACAGCGTCACCTCTTTAATGCACTCGCCATCTATGTAAATGTGGCCGGCATCGGGCTCATAAAACCGCAACAACAAGTTTGCAAGTGTGGTTTTACCACTACCAGAACGCCCCACCAAAGCCACTGTTTGCCCAGGCTCTATCTCTAAATTAAGGCTTTGTATTGCCGTTGCGTCCTCATCGTATTGAAAGTTGACTGCCTTGAATTCAATTTTTCCGTTTGTAACAACCAAGGCCCCTGTTCCAGTATCAGGCTCGCGGGGCATATCTATCACCTCAAAAATAGTCTCTGCCGCTGCCAACCCCTTTTGAATAGTTTCATTAATGGATGTTAATTGACGCAACGGTTTAGTAATCATCCCCGCTGCTGCCAAATACGCCAGTGCCGTACCAGTGTCATCATTCCAGAAATATAAAATTAAAAACAAAATGAGAGCCATTGCCGCTGCCACCACAATATGAAATACCGGTGCCTGCAACGCTGCCACACGTTCATACTTGGTGGAGAATTTTGTATTTTGATCTGTGGTTTGGTTAAAGCGCTCAATTTCATACTTTTGCCCAACAAAACTGCGTACCAACCTAAAGCCTTGTAGCGCTTCGTTGGCAATATGCGTAATACCGCCCATGGTAGTTTGCATACGTCGGCTCAACCGCCGAAAGTACCTGCTGGCAATGCTCACCAACCATGCCAATAAAGGTGTGATAAGCAAGTACAACAAGGTTAACAACCAATTGTGATAAAGCATTAACCCAAGCAAAGCCAACACCGTTAAGCCATCACGCAAAAGCACTTTTAACGCACTGGTTACAGAGCCGGTGACTTGCTGAATGTTATACACCAACAAACTCACCATCTCGCCCGAGTTATTTTGATCGTAATAGCGGTTGGGCAAATACACCAAACTTGCAAATAACTCTTTACGTAAATCCGCCACCACATTCACCCCTAGGCGGCCCATAAAGAAGTTCCCCATAAAGGCGCCAATACCATGAAGCACTCGCAACACCACCACAGCCACAGGTACGTATATTAAATAAGCAACATCACGAGATTCCAAACCATCAAAAAAGTACTTCATCAACTGCGCTACGGCAGCTTCCATGGCAGAAAATATAAAAAACCCAATAAAACTGAGTATGAAGTACCAACGATAAGGCCACACGTAAGTGAGTAAGCGTTTATACAGCTGAACACTGTTTATTGGCTGGGGTTTTTCAGGTGCGCCTTCAGGGGCATTTGATTGAGACATGAAACTGACAAGCCATTTATGACACAGGAACAATGCAAGCAGGCCGTGATGAGGTTGTTTCAAAAACCCTCAACTCAAAATTGAGCTTGGGAGCCGCATAGAAGTATCCATGCGATTTTTAAAACAGCCTCATCACGGCCTGCGGTTTTATTGGACGCGCTTACTTTACTGGGGTGAGCCACTGCTGATACTGGCTTAGCTTGCCTCGCACCGCATCAAAATATAAAGACTGCAATTTTTCTGTCACGGGGCCACGCTTGCCTTCACCGATCACGCGGCCGTCAAGCGTATTAATGGGCAAAACCTCCGCTGCAGTACCCGTGAAGAATGCTTCATCGGCCACATACACTTCATCGCGGGTTATGCGCTTCTCGTAAAGACTGTAACCACATTCTTCGGCAAACGCATAAATGGTTTTTCGGGTAATGCCGTCTAAACAAGAGGTCAGTTCTGGCGTAAAGATTTTACCCTCGCGCACAATGAATATATTCTCGCCACTGCCTTCTGCCACATAGCCTTCGTTATCCAAAAGCAACGCTTCTTCACAGCCGGAATCTAACGCCTCACGCAGGGCCAGCATAGAGTTAATATAATGGCCATTCGCCTTGGCTTTACACATGGAGATATTAACATGATGGCGGGTATAGCTAGAGGTTCGCACCTTAATGCCCTGCTCTTTTGCCTCTGGCGACATATATGAGGGCCACTCCCACGCGGCAACAATCACATGGGTTTTTAACCCGTCTGCGCGAAGCCCCATACCTTCAGAGCCCAAAAACGCCATGGGCCGAAGGTAAGCCTCTTCTAAATTATTTTCACGCACTACTGCGCACTGGGCCTTGTTCAAAGCCTCTTTAGAAAAAGGCATGTCCATGCTCATAATATGTGCAGAGCGAAACAAACGATCGGTATGCTCTTGAAGCTTAAAAATACAGGTGTCGTGGTCACCCGCATGATAAGCGCGCACGCCTTCAAACACACCCATGCCATAGTGCAACGTGTGCGTAAGCACGTGAACCTTGGCCTCACGCCAAGGTACCATCTCACCATCAAACCAAATTAAACCATCACGATCAGCAAAAGACATCATTGCTCCTAAAACTCAAATACCACGCCCTAGCAGCGTCATTCAAACACTGCCTGGGAAATTAAAATCAAGTTGCGCCCACTGGGCGCTGCCAAATAGCAGCCATTGGGCTGCTTGCAGTCTCAACCTGCGCTCAAAAACTCTGTTGTGATCGAGCAATGAACGATACCCCAAAGAACGAACGGCTTTGTAAACCTAAGTTAATGGGTGAACCTTATGGGTTTGAAGCTGGCCGGATTCTTCCAACAAGCTCAATATGCGGATGTTGTCCGAGTAGTGCGCTATAGCGGGAATGGCATGAGACCAAGCCAAGACCGACCATTGAACCATAAATTCAATAGCCACGATACTGTCAGCACCGGGCTTTATCTGGGGTGAAATGCCAGCTCAATTGCGTGAAGGGACAACTAATGACTTGCACCAGCGTCACCCCACCAAATTAGCGCTGATATTTAACGGGGTTGGCGCCGTCCAACCATTGATCAAGCTCAGAAATCTGTGTACCACTTAAAATACCGGCGGCCTCCCTAAGCTCTAAGGTTGAGACAACATAGGTGTATAACGCTGCGTAATAGTCGCGCTGAGCAGTATATAAATTGCGTTGGGCATTTAGCACATCCACCAAATCTCTGGTACCCACGTCATAACCGGCACGCGTAGCCTCTAAGGCACTATTGTTAGATGTGATGGCCTGTTTGCGCGCCTTAACAGTGGCCGCCGATGTTAACACCGCTAAGTAGTTGGAGCGCACTGCTTGCAGAGTGTCTCGCTTAGTTTTTAAGTAGGTCTCGTTCGCTGCAATATACTCACCATAGGCTTGCCTGCGTGCGGCCGAGACTCCACCGCCAGAATACAGAGGAACAGATAGGGTTAACTCCCATCTGGTGTGCTCTATATCAGAGTCTCTGCCAGAGACGTCAGCAGTACTATTGGTGTTGTCTTCGTCTGCGCGCAAATATTCGGCAGAGCCATACACCTTAGGCAAATGCTCGTATTTTTTAGATTTATAACCGGCTTTTGCCGCTTCTGCTTGCGCCTTTACTTGCTTGAGCGTAGCGCTGTTGGTCATGGCCAATTCTTCCCACTCTTCTCTAGCAAAGGGCTCTGGTGGCGCTACCGGGAAATCATCTTTGATTGGAGCGAGCGAGGTATAAGGCTGGCCAGTTAATACTTCTAGCGCCTCAAAAGAAATGCCAAGCTGACCATCGGCTACCAAGCGATTGGCCATAGCAGAATCATAAGCCGCTTGTGCTTCATGCACTTCAGTGATGGCCGTTAAACCTACCTCAAAACGCTGCTTGGTTTGCTCCAACTGATGCGATAAGGCTTCTTCTTCAGCCTTTGCGGTATTTAAGGCATCAATTGCTTCTAGTGCATCAAAGTAGGCGCGCGCAGCTCTTACCACCAAAGCTTGCTCTGCTCGCGCAAATTGGTGGTTTGAACTGATGGATATGGCCTTACCTTGTTTGTAGCCTTGCCACACACTTAAATCAACAACGGCTTGCCGAAGGCTTAGCCTATGGCTTGCAGACGCCGTGTCTACCTCTAACCCCGTTAGTCGATTATCGGTGGTTTTATCACCCATGGTTGCATCAAAAGCGACTTGTGGCAGCAAGCCACTACGGCCGATATTAACCGTCTCTTGATTGGCGCTATGAATGGCAGCGGCAGCACGAAACTCATGATCATTTTGTAACGCTTGCTGGTAAATATCTTTTAAGGTTTCTGCATGAGATTGCGCGCAAACAAAGAAAACTGCACACGCAAAGCTAAGCGCTTTTAGCGGTTTTGAACTGTTCATCAATGCCCCTTAACTAATGGCGGGTTAAGCAAAGGTGTTAATTATGGGTTCGCCGCCATCGTAATATGCGATATTTAGTATGGTATCAATGGCGGCGTGATTTTTTGGATGCACGTTGACCGGTGCAAGTTCCCTAATTTGCTCTACTGAGTGAGTGTAGCTTACCTGGTGCCGAGGCAGCGACTGAGCTGGCTGCGGCACACGGCTTTCAGGTGCTGACTGAGGCTCGCGCGCGGGCGGTTTTTGCGCCGGGTTGGGCACAGATGCAGAGCGAGGATAAAAACTGCCATCTAAGTGGTTAACTTCCATGATTCAGCCAAGAATAACAATACATTAAGTTCTTCAATACCGGCGTGCGATAAAAACGCAATGCGTCCCAAAAACCCAGCATCTCAAACATCAAGCATCTGACCACACCAGGGACAAGGCAAAACCTATATCAAACAACTGATTAAATATTAGACAAAACGGAATTGCGTGCAAAATTATATCAGCTTAATCGCCGTAATCACGGCCTCATCCTTTAAAAACGTCGATTAAATGACACATACCGTTTATTTCACGCGCTCTGATGGGTAGACTGGTCAACTCTTGTCGGGGTGCGCCAATAACTTGCGCTGAGAAATACCCGTTGACCTGATCCGGATAATGCCGGCGTAGGAAACGAGACCTGCCATGCGTTGTCAGCCTCTCTTTCAGTACCGCCCCTATCCACACCACCTTGTTTATATTGTTTCACGCTTTGCAGCACCTACTAGGGTATAGCAGTGACCAAAGACTCCAGCGCAAAAGTGGTTTTATCCATTGCGGGCAGCGACAGTAGCGCCGGCGCAGGTATTGCCGCAGATGTAAAAACTGGCGGCGCCTTTGGTGTTTTCACCGCCACGGCAATTACCGCAGTCACTGCGCAATCCCCTGCGGGGGTGGATGACATATTCGCGCTCACGCCAGAGCAGCTGCTGGCCCAGATTGACTCTGTCACCAACGCGCTGCCTATTCACGCAATCAAGATTGGCATGCTTTGCAATGGCGCTCAGCTAGAGACCCTTGTGGCTTTTTTAACTACCCTCAAAACTACACAGCCAGACTTACCCGTGGTGTTTGACCCCGTATTAGCGGCCACCGCAGGCGGCACACTTTGGCAAGCCGGCTTGGCGCCCATTTGCGATCAGCTCATGCCTCTATGTACGCTTATAACTCCCAACACACTTGAAGCGGCCAAGCTGTTAAACACTCCGCCTGCCCAGAGTTACGAGGCGCAACAAGAGCATGCACTCGCGCTGTTGAAGTTTGGGCCCCAGGCCTCACTTGTCAAAGGCGGGCACAATACCACCCCCTTGGCTACCGACTACTTAGCCGTAAATCAAAAAGGCGGTAGCCCAGCCGTTCAGCCTTTTAGCAACGCTCGCATAGAGTGCAACCACAGTCACGGCAGTGGCTGCACCTTGGCCACCGCCATAGCTGCGGGGCTCGCCCAAGGCTTGGAATTACCGCAAGCGGTGGCCGCAGCTAAAAGCTACGTTCATGGTGCGCTGCAACACAGCGCGCGCCTAAACCTTGCAAAAACCAACGGCCCTCTCCACCATTTTTACACCTACTGGTAGCGCTTGGCGTACCAGTGATTGAGTACTGTTTAAAACTAGACCACTGAAAAGGCAATCAACCATGACCCAAACCGCAGATAAAACTTTTACCAACCAAAATGCTCGCGTGGATGAGTCTTCAGTGCAGCCTTTCCCTCGCTCTGAAAAAATATATATTCAAGGCTCGCGCCCCGACATTCAGGTGCCCATGCGCGAAATATCCCTGCACGACACGCCCACCGATTTTGGTGGCGAAAAAAACTCACCGGTACGTGTTTACGATACTTCTGGCCCCTACACTGACCCAGAGTTACATGCAGATGTGCGCGAAGGCCTCGCGGATATTCGCTCCGCCTGGATCAACGACAGAAGTGATACGGAATTCCTAGACGCCAATAGCTCTGACTTTACCCAAGAGCGGCTCCACGACCAAAAGCTATCGGCATTGCGGTTTGAGCACTTGCGTGCGCCCAGGCGCGCCAAGGCGGGAAATAATGTGTCGCAAATGCACTACGCTAAACAAGGCGTAATCACCCCGGAGATGGAATATGTCGCCATCCGAGAAAACATGAGCCTGCAACAGGCCAAAGAGCAAGGCGTATTATCTGAACAACACCCAGGTATGAGCTTTGATGCGGATATTCCAGAAGAGATTACACCGGAGTTTGTACGCAGCGAAATTGCTCGCGGCCGCGCCATTATTCCTGCCAACATTAACCACCCAGAATTAGAGCCCATGATTATAGGGCGCAATTTTTTAGTCAAAATTAACGGCAACATTGGTAACAGCGCGCTTGGCTCTTCTATTGAAGAGGAAGTGGCCAAGCTGACGTGGGGCACTCGTTGGGGCGCCGACACCATTATGGATTTGTCCACAGGTAAAAATATTCACGAAACCCGCGAATGGATTATTCGAAACTCTCAAGTCCCCATCGGCACAGTACCCATCTATCAAGCTCTAGAGAAGGTCGATGGCATTGCCGAGAACCTCACTTGGGAGATTTTCCGAGATACTTTAATTGAGCAGGCCGAGCAGGGCGTGGATTACTTTACAATTCACGCGGGCGTGCTTTTGCGCTACGTTCCTTTAACCGCAAAGCGCGTTACCGGTATTGTCTCTCGTGGCGGATCCATCATGGCCAAATGGTGCTTGGCCCACCACAAAGAAAACTTCCTTTACACCCACTTCGAAGACATTTGCGAAATCATGAAGGCATACGATGTGAGCTTCTCTTTGGGGGATGGCTTACGCCCAGGCTCTGTGGCCGATGCCAATGACGAAGCGCAATTTGGTGAGCTAGAAACCTTAGGCGAGCTGACCCACATCGCTTGGAAGCACGACATCCAAACCATGATTGAAGGCCCAGGCCACGTACCCATGCACATGATCAAAGATAATATGGAGAAGCAATTGGAAGTGTGCAGTGAGGCCCCCTTCTACACGCTTGGCCCCTTAACCACAGACATAGCACCAGGCTACGACCACATTACCTCTGGTATTGGTGCAGCCATGATTGGTTGGTACGGCTGCGCCATGCTTTGCTACGTCACCCCCAAAGAACACCTTGGGTTACCCAATAAAGATGACGTAAAAGAAGGCATCATCACTTATAAAATTGCTGCGCACGCTGCAGATTTGGCCAAGGGCCACCCTGGCGCTCAACTTAGGGACAACGCTTTATCTAAAGCAAGGTTTGAGTTTCGGTGGGAGGATCAATTTAATCTCGGCCTAGACCCAGATACCGCGCGCGCATACCACGATGAAACACTGCCCAAAGACTCTGCCAAAGTGGCACATTTTTGCTCTATGTGTGGGCCTAAATTTTGCTCTATGAAAATCACCCAAGAGGTGCGCGATTATGCAGCCACGCACGGTACAGAAATCCCCCCAAATGAAGAGGTGATTACACTAGTGGATGTAAAGGCAGAAATGGATGCCAAAGCCCAAGAGTTTAGAGAAACCGGCAGTGAAATTTATCACAAAGTCTGACCCCAATTTTGGAATGCAGTAAAACTAATGACATTTAAAAACGCACGTTATAGCGCACAGGATGTAACAATAGAATCAGAAGAACCCCTGTACAGTGGGTTCTTTAAACTCAGCAAGTTGACGTTGCGACACCGCTTATTCAAAGGTGGTATGAGTGCCTCTATTGAACGCGAGCTGTTTGCCAAGGCAGAAGCCTGTTGCGCCATGGTGTATGACCCCAAGCACGATCTAATTGGTTTTGTGGAGCAGTTCCGCGCTGGTACCATGGGCTCTGAATACGGCCCCTGGACTTTAGAAGGCGTTGCTGGAATGGTAGAACCTGGGGAAGCGCCAAAAGACGTAATTGTGCGCGAACTCATGGAAGAAGCAGGCCTAAAAGCCGATCATCTTATACCCATAACGCAGTTTTACCCTACTCCGGGCAGCTGCGACGAATACACGCACCTGTACTGTGCGCTGTGTGATTTAAGCGAGGCTGGTGGCCAATACGGCCTGGCACACGAAGGGGAAGATATCCTTTTTAGCGTGCACAATGCGACTCAGGTTCTGGATGCTATGCTTCAAAGTAGAATGAACAACGCAGCCACTTTAGTCGGGCTAATGTGGCTGCAACTCAACCGCAGTAAAATACAAGAGGATTACGGTAAACATGGCAATGCCACTAGCACATAACGCTCTAACGCCTCGCAGGCTAAGAGCGCGCCATCTGGTACTGCCTCCAGGCACAAGCAAGCTTGTGCCTGTGCTCTCTCAAAGTTATGACAGACACTCGTAAGCATACCAACAAGCGCAAAACCACAATCTCTACGCGGGATATTGCGCCTGTGAACCTGGGTGAGCACCACGCTCAATGTGAAATGAATTACCATTTGAGCATCGCCCTTATGCCGGGACTTAGAGCGGGCAAAACGCATTGGACATTTGAGCTGGCACAAAAAGACACAAAAGTATCTTTGCGACTACAAGAAGCTGCCCCCTACACAACTACCGTCGACATCCTCCAATTAAGCAGTGCGGTCAGTGCGGTTCACGCACCCAAAGTGCGTGTTCGCCTTTACCATGATGTTGAAATGGCAGAAGTCATCGCTTGGGACAATCACCGCCACTGGTTGCCCGTGTATACCTACCCCAACCGCCGCATGTACCTACCTGATGAAAAGCTGGCTATTAATCGGTTTCTTGGCGAATGGCTAAGCCATTATCTGAAATTGGGAATTGCTTGTACGGAGGTTTGTGAGTCCATTCGCATAAATAAACTTTGACCTCTAGCAAATCCAGTCTTTGGGGTCAAAAATGAGACTATGGTAGTAGCGCCGCCAGGGGCATGTTAAATAGGAATGAAGGCACCTATTCGAATCATGCGGCAGTGCAAACAAAATCGGGATTGAACGGTAAAGACAATGACGCAAATTAACGGCAAGCCTTTGCAAATCTTACACATTACAGACTGTCACTTAGGCCATGGCGCCGACGAAACCCTACTTGGTCTTCGCACCGCAGACACGCTTGAAGAGGTGCTTAAAAAAGCACGCGCCAGCAATGAACGGTTTGACCTGGTACTAAATTCTGGTGATATTTCTAATGATGGCACTGCTGGGTCTTACGATCGTTTTTTGAAAGCAGTACGCAAAACACTTCCACACACGCCCATCGCCTGGCTAGAAGGGAATCACGACTGCCCAAGAGCCATGCGCGCCATCGGCCAAACACCGCCCTTGGTGGATCAAGTATCCATTGGCGCATGGCGTTTAATTTTATTAAATTCCCGCGTACCTTTTGAAGAGCGTGGCGAGCTACCGCAAAGCGAGCTAGACCGCCTAGATCAGCTACTGGCCGAAAACCCCAACGCCCCCACAATGATTTTTTTGCATCACCAACTCGTACCTGTGGGCAGTGCTTGGATAGATCAGTACGTGGTGAGTAACGCCGCAGACTTTTTTGCTATCACCGACAAATACAGCAATATCAAAGCGGTCTCTTGGGGGCACGTACACCAAGAATTTTACAATCAGCGCAATGGGGTAGATTTAATTGCAACGCCTTCTACGTGCGTACAGTTTAAACCTAACAGCGATGATTTTTTGGTGGATACCACAATGCCAGGGTATCGCGTGTATGAGTTAAACGACAACGGCACCTACCAAACCAGCATTACCCGCGTTGACTCCCACTTATATAATGTAGATATAGCCGCTAGCGGCTACTAAACCAACCAAATAACCTGTTAAGCACTTCACAAAAAAGCCCTGTATCACTCAATACAGGGCTTTTTTTATTCTTAATCAAGAATGCAAACGCCAGCATGGCAGAACAACCAAAGGGCCGACCTTTGGTTGTTCACAGAGCACATTAGATCTTACCCGCGCCCGCGCCAGATTTAACCTTAGACGGTACACTCGCAGCAGAGTCCTTGCTGTAGCGGTAATAGTCGCTAGGTTTAAAGCCTGCTCCATTATTAATGCTAACCTTAGTATTATCCTTGCCACTTTCCACCTTATGAATATTGTCACTCAAATAACTCACATGCTGATCGCTTTTGTAAGTATCCACCAGTCTTAACGAATCTTTTTGTGTATAAACATAATTGGCTTCAATGTATATGTGAGAACCCTGACCCGCGCCTACAAAGTGAGTAGGACCATATTTTCCTTTGTCATCCATATAATTGTTAAACACGTGCGCCTCACCAAATCGAACTCGGGGATGCCTCTGCTTAGTGTTTTCATAATAATTGTGATGGTAAGTGACATGTAAGTTGCCATTGTCGAGCCAACCATATTTCTCATTGTGCCCCAACAACATAGATTTATCTGTTCCATTCATATGATTCCACGAAACTGTAGCCCAATCTGAACCGCGCTTAATATCGATCGAACCATCATGAATATCTGTAAAGGTATTGTGATCTATCCAAAGGTGATGACTTAAGCATTGCGCATTGATGCCATCATCAGGTGCGCCTACAAAGTTTAAATTTCTAATAATTACATTGGAGACGGGAGTAAAAGTGCCAATTTCATCCTCATTACACGGCCCTTGCTTATAAAAACCATTAATATCAAAACCAAACCCCTTAATGGTGGCCTTTGAACCTACTCCAATAATGGTTGTATTGGAATTCACAAACATCATTTTATCAGTGCCATTGCCGTTAATGGTGCCGCTCACACGAATAACGTAAGCCTCTGACGCCCCCGCATACTTCTGTAAATCAGCGTAACTACTTACGGTAACAGTAGTACCACCGCTACCCCCAGTAGTGGTAGCAATGCCATCTTTAGAAACCGTAGCAAAACCAACCATGGATGGGTCTGCCTTTGCGCCTGCAGGTGGCTTAGAGGAGCCGCTCGAGCTAGAAGAGCTAGAGCTGCTAGACGAAGAGCTGGATGAACTGGACGACACTGGTGCACATGCTTGTGCGGTTACACCTGGCCCGCGCACCGTAATTGAATCAATATTTGCTAGCCCTTGATCACTGGTGGCGGTCAATACTAATCGGTTTTTACCCTGGCTCAATGCAATATCCACGGTGGCCTCTTTCCAATTGGCCCAACCATCAGAGTTAGGAAGCTCTACCGTTGCACCAGCGCCAGAATTACCGTTGACTGTTAAAAACCCTGAACGAGTACCGCTGCCGCCATTTGCATAGCGTACTGTCACAGAATAGGTATTGGACTCTGCAGCGTTCACTTCCCAAGCCACGTCGGCGCCATTTTGATTGAGTGTGTCCACAAAGCCAGAGCCTTCAAAGCCGTTGTGCTTGTCATCAATTACCACGTCAGCCTCACCAGCAGAACAGAAGCCCGTCTCGTTCTCCTGAATGGTCACCGTAACAAGCCCTGAGTTAGCGCCCGAGCTGGATGAGCTAGAACTGCTGCTCGAGGACGACGAACTACTCGAACTACTCGAACTTGAGGAACTTGAAGACGAAGAAGAGCTAGAGGAGGAGTTACCAGAAGAGGCTGGGCCTTGACCGCCGCAAGCAGTCATCAATGCTACCGCACAGGCAATAAACAAAATGTTTTGTTTCATGGGGTCACCGTAATTTTGTGCTTTTATATAATTTATAGGGGCATTATCTCAAACGCCCTCATCCTAGTATGTGACCCTTATACCAATCTCTACGCGAATCTCTCTCACTCTTTCGCATAACAGCACAACCAAAAAGCGCCCCTCTAAAAGGAGCGCTTTTTTGCGTGAATTTTTAGGTTAGATTAAAATATGAACCTAATAACAGTCACCCGCCGAGGCGATAATTTCACTTCGTGATTTTGCCAAGGGCGATAAAAACCCTTCGGCAGCATCTTTACCGGCGGTGGCATTCACGTAATCCACAAAATCTTGACCCACGGCAATACGATTATTACTAATGGTAGTTTTAGACCTTGATGAATAATCATTATTTAGATCATTGGCAGAAGACCCAATCGTAGAAGCCAATGCCCCCTGAAAGCTGTTGTCGATATTGCACTTGTCATCAGAATAGGTCACAAGCGTGCGGGCACTGGAGAAGTTTCCATCGCCAATTTCTTTGGTTAAAGTGCTGGCAAAGTTCTTCTCTAACTTGCTTTGACTGTAACCACGGTCATCTTTAATAAATGTACCCCCTAGGTACACACTATCTTCCACCAACATGGTGCCGCCAAGCTTCAGTTTTGCAAAACTTCCCTTGCCGTAATTAAAAAACAAGTTATTAAATAGATGAGTAGTACCAAAGCGCAAATAGGGTACGCGCCTTCCGCCACTGCCTGCATCTTTATAGGTTTGAGCACTGCCAGTAATAAACGCGTTATTGTGAATAGTGGAGCGAATTTGCTTGTTAATCGTTCGACTATCACTTGAACCATGCAAGGCGGCTCTTTTAACATTAACTAAGCGATTAAAAGAAATCGTAATATTGTAAGCCCCAACCTTCACATCAAACGCCGAGTCACCCGTATTTTCAAAGGTATTTTTATGAATCCAAATATCGTAAGACTCACCGGTAGAACGGATCATATCTGGGTCTAAATTATGGTCTTCAGTGTGGCCAATACCATAAAATTTTAAATTAGTAACGATCACATTATTAGACTGGTGCGCGGACTTTCCATTACTGTCCGAACCAATTTTAAAACCACTGAATAAGAAATTTGCCTTACTGCCACGGCCATCAATGGTGGTGTTAGAGTGAATCATGGGGAACTGCCCTTTCATCGGCAGATCATCATCATTTAAATTACTGTTAAAAAATTTAACGTGGCAACTTTGATTGTCACCACCATTTTTTGAACACCATAATCTATGGTCTCTACATTCCGCTTCAGAGGCGCCACCAAGCGCGCTCAACACATCCGAATTATTACAATGCAAACGATACATACCAATATCTGTATCATTTGCGAAATCTTTTTTATCAAATACAATCCACTTATGGTCATCTGAACTGACCGCATCCATAATTTGCTGCTCAGGTGTTTTGGCGCCGCCTTTGGTGATGACTACCAGCTCACTTCCACCTGCCGCGTTGTAACCACCAGTCGTATTTTCACCGTAGCCAACGGGCTTACCCAAAGTTTCTGCCAAACACTTAACAATTTCTTGATCCGTCGATAAGGATGACTCTCGCCAATTAACATTCGGATTGGTCACCAACTCTTTACAATCGGCACTTCCGCCAGAAGAGCTCGATGATGAAGACGAGCTGGAACTACTAGAGCTGCTAGAAGAACTCGAGCTACTGGAGGAGCTAGAACTGCTAGAAGATGATGAGCTGGAAGAGCTAGAGCTACTAACCGTATTGTCACCTGAGCTACCACAGGCAGCCAAGCAAATAGCCAAAGCCGGAATTGTTAAAATTTTGGATCGCATGTTCAATCTCTATTATGTTTATTTTGATCAATAAATATTCAAAGGCGCATTATGCCAGGGTAGAGTTTGGTGTAAAGGTGACGAAACATTGGCACTGACTACTGACTCTGACGTAGGTCGTTGCATATTGGACCGTATTACGTCAAAAACAGAGGAATAGATCGTCTTTCATACGAATAAACCGGTTACAAAGCCAGATTTATCACCAAAAGCCTATGCACTGCTATGTTCGCATTACTTATATCGAATGGAATTTTTGAGAGATAAATCACACTTATATGGCGACATGGGCGCCTAAAAATAACAATATGAGTACTTTAGATAAAAATTTAGGGATAAAAACGCATGCCTTTGAGAGTGCGAGACATGGCCACAAAAAAACCCAAGCGATGCTCAGGTTTTTTTGTGGGCGAATTATATACCTTGGGAGGGAGTTACTCTCCTACGGGGCGTCCGATAGTGGCTAGAATACCGCCATCCACATAAACCACTTGCCCAGTAACAAAGTTACTGGCGTTGCCAGCTAAGAAGATTGCAGCGCCCTGAAGGTCGTCTGGGTCGCCCCATTTACCAGCAGGTGTGCGCTGCTTAATAAACTCATTCAATGGGTTGCCGTCTACGCGAATAGGCGCAGTTTGACTGGTCGCAAAATAGCCGGGGCCAATACCGTTAACCTGAACATTATGGCGCGCCCACTCGGTGGCCATGTTGCGGGTTAGCATTTTTAACCCGCCTTTTGCGGCAGCGTATGCGCCCACAGAATCACGACCTAGCTCACTCATCATGGAGCAGATGTTAATCACTTTACCGCCGCCGCGCTTAATCATGCGCTGCACCACGGGCTTGGTCATCACAAACACACCGGTTAAATCGGTTTTAATGACCTGCTCCCATTCATCAAGCGGCATTTCTAACATGGGTACGCGGCGGATAATACCAGCGTTATTCACCAACACATCAATGGGGCCAACTTCTTCTTCAATTTTTTCAACGGCTGCTTCTACCTGTGCCTCATCGCACACGTCAAAGCGGTAGCCGTAGGCATCAAAGCCTTTGCTTTTATAGTGCTCAACGGCTTTGTCTATTTTCTCTTGGCTGGACGCGCCATTTACAACCAACTTAGCGCCGGCACTGCCCAAGCCTTCTGCCATGGCCATCCCCAAGCCGTGGGTTCCGCCTGTCACAAGCACTACCTTGCCACTTAAATCAAATAATGGGTGAGTCATTGTGTTTACTCCTAATGGACTTTTTGTTTTCGTCAATGCTGTTAGCGATTCACAATCGCATCGTAATTGGTTTTTATTTTTGATTTAAAAAAATAACGGAGGCCTAAGACCGTCTGTGTATATAAACCTAATTTAAATTACCTTAATTCATTTGGCGCGTACTTATCCATGTCATCATAATCTAAGTTTTCGCCCGCCATTCCCCAAATAAAAATGTAATTGCTGGTACCGGCAGCGCAGTGCATCGACCAAGGCGGTGAAATCACCGCTTCGTTATTTTGCATCCAAACGTGTCTGGTCTCTTCTTTTGGCCCCATAAAATGACATACCGCCTGGTTCTCGGGCACTTCAAAATAGAAGTACACTTCCATGCGACGCGAATGAGTATGCGGGGGCATAGTATTCCAAACGCTACCAGGCTTTAACGCAGTCATGCCCATTTGTAATTGGCATGTTTGAACGTTTTGAAATACCAATAACTTGTTAATGGTGCGATGGTTACTGGACTCTAATGCACCCAACTCTAATTTTTCAGCGTCTTCTAAGCCAACTTTTTTGGTGGGGTAGGCTGCATGCGCAGGTGTGGACAACATATAGAATTTGGCGGGGTTTGAAGCATCTTCACTGCTTAACACCACTGCACCACTGTCTTTGCCTATATACAAAGACTCTTTGTATCCCAACGGGTAATCCGTACCACCTACCTTAACAGTACCAGCGCCCCCAACATTAATGACACCTACTTCACGTCGGTCCGTAAAATTGGGCATTTTATTTTGATCTACTGGTAATAACTCAACCGCTTTATTTACGGGTGACGTACTGCCAACCATCATGCGGTCATAGTGGGTGTACACCCAGCTAGCATCATCAACGGGGAACATATCAGAAACATGAAAGTGCTTGCGAAGTTTGTCCGTATCATAATTTTTGTAATCATCAACATGGACAGCAAATCGCTCTTCGACGTTGGGGTTAATATCATTACTCATTTGAATGCCTATTCAATGGTGAACGGAAGGGGGTTAATATCGATTGAGAAAATTAAAAGACGGGTCGCCTGCCCGCCTATTTGCCTAGGTGCTTTATGTGCACCCTGCCAAGTTGTCACGTGCGGCCAAAGATTAAAACTATGGGCGCCACGCTAAACCTTATTTGAGCGTCTCAGGTTAAAACATTTTTGACACTTCAAGCGCCGCCAACATAAACGGTACGGTACCTTTAGGGTCATTGCGAACCACAGACTCATTCATGTAATAATCGTAACTGCCGTCACGACCAAATCCTAAGCCCGCCACATGACACAAATTGGTCAAACTCACTTTGCCATCGGGGTGCACAAGCGTGAACTCGTTTAAAACACCTTGAAAGGATTCTAAGGCAAAGGTGCGTACATCGCCGCCAAAATTTTCATCGGTTAAATAGCCTTTATTAATGGCCTTGGCCAAAAAGTATGCATACATAGATGACCCCGATGACTCTTTGTAATTAGCGGTGGCACCGGGCTTATTGACAATTTGCCACCAAGTTTTTGATACTGGGTCTTGGAATTGTTTCAGCGTTTTAGCCACCTCAACACTCATACCAATCAAGAATTGGCGATCGGCTTGGTTAGATTCTGGAATGTAATCCAACACATCCACCAAGGCCATTGTCATCCAACCCATGCCGCGCGCCCAAAATTCGGGGGATAGGCCCGTTTTCTTATTGGCCCAAATTTGTTTTTTATATTCATCCCAGGCGTGGTGATATAACCCCGTAGCCGGGTCGCGTAAAAGCTTGCGCGTCACTTTAAACTCATTGACGGCTTCTTCAACGCTGTGATTGTCATCTTCAAACAACACGCCGTATTCAGCCAAAAACGGCATACCCATGTAAACGCCGTCTAACCACAATTGGCCTGGGTAGCGCTGCTTGTGCCAGAACGCACCGTTACTGGTTCTAGGCTGATCTTTCAATTGGTCTCGTAAAACTGCCGCAGCCTTTTTAAATTTTGGGTCTTTGGTTTCTTCATAGAGTTTTAAAATAGTTCGCCCAGGTGCGACGCTGTCTATATTAAAAAACTTTTTGTCGTATCTGCGGATGGTGCCATCGTCATTAACGTACGAAGCGGTCACGGTATGCTTTACATCAGCGTACTTTTTGTCGCCAGTTACCTTCGCCAATTCATCGTAACCATAGGGCAACATGCCAATAATATCGTATTCAAACTTAGGCTTTCTCTTGCGATGGGTGTCCCATCCATCATAGCGATACTTTAAAGTTTTGCGCTCTAGCTCTGAATCAGCAATGGCTTTTGCCCAATACAAGGCTTGCGCTTTATTAAGTGGTTTTTCTGTAACGGCTTTGGTTAAGGTGGTGTAAAAATCTTGTCGCAATGGGCGCGTCAATTTTTGTGCTTGCTCTTGTAAATATTGCTTAAAAGCATCAATACTGTTGATACCCTTATTGCCAAGCTCACCTTGCCAAGCGGCGGTAAAGTAGTAGTCGGCTTTACCTTCAGCCGCACGAATTAATGCTATACGGCTTTTACCATCAAATTTAATGGACTTTAAATCACGCTTTTTAACAAAAACCGCCAAACCCAAATTATCACCCGCCAAACTCTGCTGCCCCCATGTTGCAACATAGGTGTAGCTATCTGAAGGGATATCCGTTGGGCCTTCGATGTAGGTGGTGTTTTTGTGATTCACCACGCCCACTGCAACGTTCGGCATATCCTCGCTAAAGGTTAACTGGTTATGCACCATACGGCTGCCCGCATCCATGGTGATATAGGCATTCACATCTACCGCTTTACTGTTAACCTGCCAACCGTTGTAATCAATCCGGACACCGGAAAACAAATTGCCATTTTCAACAATCGTGGCCGAACGGCTTGCAACATCTTTTAAGCCTGTGACCGCGTCGTTCTCCCAAAACCCAAATCCACCGGCCCCTAAAGAGCTGCCCACTTTGAGAATATCCATACCCCATGGCTGCTGGTGATGGTATGAATCATATCCATCTTGTCCAGCCAACTGTAAAACGGGTTCTGCCTGGCTCTTACCAAAAATATCAAAACCATTACGCCAATCTAAATACACACGATAGCCCACTTTATCGGATTCAATCCCTGGGCCTTCATAGCGTATCCAGTTCGAATGATCGCTGTAATAATTTGGGGGCGTTACGCTCGGTACATTTTTAAAGCGACCGCCTTCATAGTTTTTAAGGCCCGAATCATCATCTCGATCAACCCATTTGCCGCCTTCTTTAACCGAAATCTCCGCTTGCGTGCGCTTTGCTGAGGCAACCGGCTTTAATAGATCGGTACTGTATTGCACGCTCACATTATGAGTAGAAGCAGGGGCAAAATCTAATACGGTGAGGATGCCATCTTTACTGCCGTCACCGTCCCAATCCACCACTTGGCTTGGCACCACTTGACCATCAGCAACAATGACCAAAGATTTTTTCAAAGCTGAAGAGCCTATGCCCAAGTCATAAAATGGCCAATACAACGCTTCATCTTCACGCGCAAAGCCTGAAGGGTTATGCACGGCACTGGTAGCCACAACAACTTCTGTTGGTAAGTCACCAGTCGAGCTACAAGAAACCGCTGCCGCAGTGCTTATCAGCAGCGCCACACGAGAAAAAGAACCAAAGGGAAGTTTCGACATGACAGAAAAGTCCGTATAAAAAGTGTATTTAACAAAAACTCTTATTTTAAGGTGCTCATTATTGAGCCAGTATATAGTCGGCAAACGCTTTAATTGCCTTCAAACATCAAGCCCACCGGCGTAAAACCCACGACTAAGGGCTGCACATTGAAGCACACACAGGGGGCGTTGAATAATACAGGGAACAAACCTAAAAGATATAAATACCGCAAAGGCCCAACCGCCGTTCAAAACCGGTGGTGGAAGTTGACCATTGTGTTCACTCTGTAGGGTTTTGAAGCTTTTTATTTATGTGTGCTTAGATCCTTTTAAGACCAACACCCCATATGAATTGGGGTTTACTAACGTTGTCATCGCATCAACCGTAGCACTTTACCCCATCCCAGAGGCGAAGCAAAATTACGTACTCGCCGTGGCAATGTTGTGGTGGCCTAAGGCTCGATTACGCCCCCTACTCAAACGGCCATTAATAGGCTAATGGTCTGTCGCAGGGCTAAACCGCTCACGCTCGCGACTAATTCGGCGACGCGCCTCCTCTACCGCTTCGGCTTCGGTGGTTTCTAGCAGCTGCACCGCTACGCGATTTAAATGCTCTCGCATCGCATTACGGGCTTTGTCTGGAGAGCGCTCGGCAATGGCCGCATAAATAACCGCGTGCTCGTCAATACGTGGGCGCGAACCCGCTTGACGAACCTTCTCTAAAATTCGAGCTGAAATACTTGAATCATTGCGCAACGACCACAAATGTTGACACACCGAGATAATGGCTTCGTTGTGTGTGGCTTTGGCAATGATTAAATGGAATGCCTCATCAGCGTATTCTGAAACATGCTCTTGCTCATTTTCTTGAACCATAGATTCAAGCGCCAACTTGAGCTTAACCAGCTCATCGTCAGAAATCACTTTGGCGGCAACAGCAGCTGCCTCACCTTCAAAGATCAATCGTGCCTCGAGAATTTCAAAGGGCCCGATATCAGAGGTGGCAGACGATAACCCACCCGCACTGCCCGAGGTTACATAAACGCCAGAGCCGCCTTTTACCTCAACGCAGCCGGCCAGCTCTAGGGCAATAATGGCCTCGCGGATGGTTGGGCGGCTGACTTCAAAACGCTCTGCGAGTTTACGCTCAGCAGGCAGGCGGCTCCCTACGGGGAACTCGCCAGAGGCAATCACGTCTGCCAGTTGCTCGGCCACTTTCTGGTACAATCGCCCCTGCTCTTGACCAAAACTCAATCGAGAGCTCCCGCCGCTGGAATCCAGAGCATCACCGGTTACTTCTTGCTGACTCATGCTTCTACCATGTTCAAACCTAGGGCCTAAGGATACCGAAATATGCGGCGCTTGGCTGCGATTGCTATCGAGCTTTTTTATGAGTAAACCATCAATAAGCCAACCTGCCTGACCAAAACCCAATTGCGGCCTTACCAATAAGCTGATAGATTATCACTTATACTATGACAAAGAATGATTTAGACGTCAGAAACGTACCCACTTATCGGTTTATAAGTGCTGCAGCCATGCACGAACCCCTGATCACACCTCAAATGCTCAGGCACCACTTCGCAAGGCTTGGCGTGTTATGGCATGGTTGCCAACAGTAGGTCTGACCATTCATCATATTGCCGAAATCTTCAAAGGCAAGCCGATTACCCCTAGCATATATTGAATATCAAGAGCACCACTAATGAGTAG
>CAYZQH010000012.1:0-25738 GCA_964480055.1 uncultured Cellvibrionaceae bacterium | reverse complement strand
AGTTCTAATTCCAGTTCTAATTCCAGTTCTAATTCCAGTTCTAATTCCAGTTCTAGTTCCAGTTCCAGTTCCAGTTCCAGTTCCAGTTCCAGTTCTACGAGTAGCAGTTCCTCATCTTCCAGTAGCTCTAACTCATCAGGAAGCGTGACGGATGTTCCGCTGGCATCAACCCCCCTAGAAGCAGGCATTGCGCCGCCACCTAACGTGTTAATTGTGGCAGATGACTCTGGCTCTATGGATTGGGAGGTTATATCGGATGGTAATGAAGGAATGCATGAAATTGGCCCCTTTTTCTACGGCCACATATTTGCTCATAACTCTCATACGTTTTTAAACGCGCACTACTACGCCAACAAACTCAGTGACGGGCTTGCCGTGCCCACCCAAGAAGCCATTGATCAGTACCGCTCAGGTGGCTACTCGCTATACGCCACAGAGTTTAACCAAGCTTGGAAGATGCGCTCTTCAACCTACAATTCTCTGTACTACAACCCAACTGTTACCTATACGCCGTGGCCGGGCATGCCAAATATGCGGCCCAATAAAGCTTTGGTTATGCCATCGCAGCTATTAGAAGGCTCTAGGTTAAACAACTACATCGCCAGTGGAGATACATCCGGCCTAGATGTGGTAAACCTAACCAACAACGTGGAGATGGATTTTTACTTCCCTCAATTATCGGAAGTTATTGCAACGCCCTATAACACTATAAACGATGCCAATTCAGGCTATCGCGCCCCTGACGTTAGAATGGGTGTATACCTGCCATTCTATTACACCGATGCCGGCGTAAAAGTAACCATTTCTACCTCCCAAACTGCACAGTTACAAAATTTTGCAAACTGGTTCAGCTACTACCGCAGACGAGAACTGGCACAAAAAGCCGCCATATCAAGCATAGTGAGCGAAGTCACTGGTGTGCATTTAGGCTATTCGGCCTTTGGTAGCCCTAAAACCGACAGAAGCCGACGCGAGCCTGGCTATGACCCCAAGACAGAAGTAGGGCCAGTCACCGCCACTGCGCGTGAAAACATTATCACTAATGTATATCAAACTTACGCAGGTAAAGGTGGAACCCCTCTTCTTAGAAAACTCAATGAAGCGGGCCACTACTTCATGTGCGTTGGCAACGACGAAGACGATGGCAATATTTTTGACATTGACTTTGGGGGATGGGATGCCTCTGCCAACTCTGGGCACACCAGCTGCCCACGCATGCAAAACACTGAAATTGGCCACCAATGCCAGCAGCATTACACCATTATGATGACCGATGGATATTGGGAAGGCAGCACCGACGCAGAGAGCGACAAATTAATAAACGTGAATGTTGCGGCCATGGATGATGATGAGGAAGCCTACTTCGACAACGACAGTGACGGTTTAAACGCTGCCGGTAATACCTCTTACTTTGATGGCGGTGCCTTTGCAGACAGTAGCACTAATATTAGCAAAGCCTATTTAACCCTTGCCGATATTGCCATGTATTTTTATGAAAATGACCTGGATAGTGACTCGAGTAATAACATGGTCCCAATGACCAATAAAGATTTACTGCTGCTTGCCAACCCAGCAGCTTACCCCGATAAAGTAATGCACCAGCACATGAAAACTCACGTGATTGGGTTTGGCGTAAAAGAGGAGGGGGCAATCGCCACGTTACGCCCCAACTTTTTAAAAATCTTTGATGAGGACAAATGGTCAGCCCCTACAGACCCTAGTACGGCATTAGCTTGGCCCGGAGCGTTTCATCATAAAAACAAAAGCACTGACAAAGTGTATGACCTATTACACACAGCTTTTAATGGGCGCGGTGATTATTTTAGCGCTTTCAATACAGCTGCGCTAACCAGGAGCTTAAGTAATATCTTTGAAGAAATTGCTAGCGGCTCAGGTGCCATCGCCTCGGTAAGCTTTAACTCAGATAAAATCGGAGCAAACACAAAACTTTACTCTGCTTCTTACAATGCTGAATCCAACACTGGGGATGTAGAATCCTTTGCTATTTCGAGAAATACAGACGGTTCCGTGAACATTTCAAATACCCCGGACTGGAGCGCAGCCTCACTACTGAACAACAAGCTCGGAGACTGTGGCATCAATGACTCACGGAATATATTTACTTTTGACAGAGCCAATAAAGATGAAATTCCGTTTACTTATGCCGCCATCAACGCACAAAGTATTTCGGGGCTGAACGAAGCACAAGTGAAATGGATACGCGGCAGTAAAGATGATGAAGCCAGAGCCACATTGGTTGGTGCAGTAATTACAAGCGCAGCCGCGTGCAACGGATCCAGTCGAACCTTACGTAGCCGCTCTGACACCAACACCGTGATGGGGGATATCGTTCAAGCTCGACCCTTATACGTTGGCCCACCCTACTTTGAAAAACGCTCCGGTAGCACCTACCCACAAAGTAGCTACGCGTACAACACGTTTAAAAACAATAATGCCTCACGCACCGCAATGATTATGGTGAGCACCAATGCTGGTGTATTCCACGCACTCGACACTACCGGCAACGAGCTATTTGCCTATGTGCCCCATCAGTTAATTACGGGTACCGGGGCAAATGCCATTGCTGAAACAACGGACATTAACTACCAGCACAAGTACTACATTAATGCTTCCCCTGCAGTCAATGACGTGTTCTTCCACAGTGATAATTCTTGGCGCACAGTGGTGCTTGGTGGATACGGCGCTGGTGGCAAAGGCTATTTTGCTTTAGATGTGACTTCTCCTGCTGGGCTGGCTGCAGCGGGCAATGCGGCAGACGATGAAAACGCCACCGACTCAGGCTTAGTACTGGGCGAATTTACCGTAGAGGATTTACCTTATGACCTAGGCTACACCTACTCTCCCCCATTAATGACCATGGTCAATGACGCTTTAACCACCAACAAAGGTCACCGTTGGGCCGCCATATTTGGAAATGGCTATAACAGTGTAAACGGAAATGCCTCTTTAGTTATTTTGGACATGGACAGTTTTTCAAACAACAATTGGACAGCCAGTGAAAAATTGGTGATAACCCCTACCGACGCTGGTATACCTGCCGGCTCTACAGAAAAAAATGGGCTGAGTACGCCTAGGGGCGTTGACATCAATAGCGACGGCATTACCGATTATGTATACGCCGGCGATTTGTACGGCAATGTGTATCGCTTTGACCTAACGGATATGAGCGCCATAACATCGACCCTTGTGTTTACCGCAAAAAATGACAGCAACGAAAAGCAACCAATCACAACTCAACCCTATGTTGTGCCACACCCACAAGATGCCGGTAAATACTTAATAGTGGTCACTACGGGGCGTTGGTTAACCTACTCCGATCATAACTCCACCTCCATACAAAGCATTTATGGGTTTGAAGATAATTTAACCTCTACTGGCACCGTTTTAACACGCGCATCAATGGCAGAACGCACCATCGCTAATGTGACTGTTAACAACAAAACTTATCGTACCATCGAAGGTGCCGATATTGATTGGACCACGCAAAAGGGTTGGTATATCGATTTAGACATTACCCATGGTGAACGCGCTATTCGTAAGTCTCTAGGTAATAATGGCTACCTAAGCTTCGTAACTGTATTCCCCGGCAGTGATACTTGCGGCGGGAATTTAGGCGGCGCCGTATTTTCACTGCATCCTCAAAAAGGTCTGCTTGATAAAGCCTACGTAGATGTTGATGGAGATGGCCAGGTAGATGAATTTCAAGACACTGATAATGACGGTATTCCAGACGCGTTGGTTCCCAGTGGAGGCGGCAGTGGCAGTGGCAGCGGAAGCAATGTCAACGCCTTTCCGGCAGGGGATGTTAATTTCGATGAAGGTTACAGCGAGCCAGCAATGAACGACGGCGTATTAGTCACTATTCGTACCGATGAAAACGGCACTACAACAATTGATGGCGACCCTCAACCACGACCAGAAGGCCGCTCCGGTCGCTTAGGTTGGCGCGAAATCATTGAGGAATAAATCAAGAACACCGCTAAAAAGTGCATTTTAAATGCCCCTTTTAGCGGTGTTTCACCCGCGTGAATTAAACGACCGACTTAAACTCACGCCACCCCACACCACACTTCTATCGGCTGGGCCCTGCTTTAATTCTGAGGTATGGCCACGCAGGCCGTAACTGACAAAATACCCATTTTTAAAACCGTGGGTGTATCCCAACCAGGCCTCTAAAATAATATGATTGAGTTCATCACGGTTGTAACTAATGCTACTTTCACGAAACTGGCCTTGTAAAAACACATTGTAAGCGCGCGCCTTTAGCGCTATGCCCGCCCAAAAGTATCGCTCTGAAGCGTTCTGTAATTTGGGTGTAGACTCGGCATAGGTACTGATCTCTGGGCTAAACTGATACCACACACTATTAATATTGCCAAAGCGTGTGCTTAACCCCCAACTGGCCTCAGTGATATACCCCAAGGATAACCTGCGCGTATGTTTAAGCTCCGCACCGGACGTTGCCAAGACCAGCGTCTGTTGCGATACTTGATACCGCAAGGTTAACTCCCCGCCAGAGGAGATTTGATTGCCCCAACCGGTTTCTTTCCCACTGCCTATAAGCTCATGCACGCCGTTTTGAATATCCCCCACCCAGGAGCTACCCAAAACACCCACCGTCAGTTGGCTGCGCAGTACCGAGCGCGACATAGAGTACAAATGCTCTGCGGCAGTGGCGACGTATATTAAGCTTGCATAGGGCCTATCCTGGGCGATGGTTTCTATGCTATCCGCATCTGCTGGGGTAAATGCATAAGCGCCAAACTCTGCACTGTAGCTCGCCCCTTTATCGCAAAAATGCAGTAACTTGCCATCCACTGCACGCAATGGTGCTGTAGACCAATGAGCCCTCAAGCCGTCGTTTCTTACCGTTAAGCTGGCGCCAAAGGTGTAGTCTTTGTCATCGCCACCCGGGGCAAAAAAATCGTTCTCAAGGGCTACACCCCATTTAGCGGGCCCACCGCCACGGTCAGACCCATCATTATCATCAAAGGCATGAGCTGGCGCCCCTAGCCCTAGCGTAAAACTCGCAAATACCAGGGTACGCCCAATAGTCTTAAGGGCGTTCAATGTTATACGTTGTTCCAATTTCATCGTACTACTCCTATTTGGCATGGTCACAAAATAATATGACCGGTCGTCTTAATGCAGTAACTGACTGGTCGTCTTGTTTTAATTGGTAATCTATTGGGCAAGCGGATGCTCTGTTAATACACGATAGATAAACAAATACGTGCGGAGAATGACTGCGTTTTAGGTAACTGCACTAACCACTGATTAAATGATCCAGCATTGCCAAAAAAGCATCCATAGGTTCCTTAGACTGCGCCGCTTTAGATCGCATCAACGCCCCCTCCCAACCATTAGCAATCATTTGTGCAATTACGGGGGCTTCAGCAAACTGCATATGCCCGCTCGCTTGGGCCTCCTTCACCACATCCGTTAGCGAAGCATTAAATTCACACATTTTTAGGCGCAAGGCGCGCCTAATGGCATCAGAGGTGTCGGCCATCTCTTGGCATAAGTTCCCAAGGAAGCAGCCCTTCTTAAAAGCCTCACAACGAGCGGTGTCAATACAACCAGAGTACAAGGCTTTGATGCGTTCAGCAGGCTCACGTGATTGGTCTTTTAGTACGGCATCTACGGCTAAATCACGCTGGTTGGCCACATGTTCAATGGCATCTAGCGCAAAACCTTCTTTGCTGTCAAAGTAATTGTAAAAAGAACCTTTGGGCACGCTGGCGGCATCCACAATGTCTTTTACACTTGTGCCGTTGTAACCTTGGGCGTGCATTACGGATATGCCCGCACACAACAACGCCTCTTTTTTGTCTGCTCGTTTATTCATACCCAGCATTATATGACCGGTCGTCTTATTTACAAGTGGCCACTTATATCTTTATTGCATAGCGCTACCCTGCCCCACTGCACAACGCTACAAATTCTTACAATTTGCCCATTGTTACTTGTGTCATCACAATGTTAAAAACCTATGGTATGGGGCACATCTAGGCCATAAGGGTTACAGAAGGTGTGCTTAACATTCATTACGACTACAGCAGACCGCACCCATTATGCGCCCAACACTCCGTAGCATGCTTACTCTACTTACGGTTACCGCATTAAGCAGTTGCGGTGGCACGGAAGACCCACCTTCACCCAGTGCAGCCTTAGCATTTAATGAGGTAGTCTCTAACAATGAAGGTGTATATGTAGATGAATTCGGTGAGCTAGACGATTGGATTGAGCTGGTAAACACCAGTGATACAAGCATTAACCTTAGCGACTACGCCATTACAGATAGCAGTAGCCCACAAATCCCCCTTCCAAATATCACTCTAAAACCCGGTGCCTACACAGTATTGATGGCCGACGACAGTCCCGAGCAAGGCGACCAACATTTGCCGTTTAAAATTAGCAGCGGTGGAGAAACCTTAACGTTATACAACCAAAAACAAGAAGTGATCGATACCCTTAAGGTACCTGCCTTAACCGACAACCAGGCTTATGCTCGTTTCCCGTCGGCCAGTGGGGCTTTTCAAATTTGCCGCTACACCAGTGCCAACAAAAATAATGGCACAGAGTGTCAATCTAATACTGCCCCCACGGTAGAAGACGCCGTTACCTTTTTACCGTTTGATAAAACCCAATGGCCAAACTCTGTGGTACCAAAAAGCTTAGCCATTAATAAACTGGCGCTACTGCCAGCTGGGTTTATTGAAATTAAAAACTTTAGCCAAAGCCCGTTGGACTTAGATGACTTTGCGTTAACACTTAGCGCACTAAGCCCCACGCAGGCGTACCCAACATTCGCGCAATCCACACTCATTAACTTACCCAGTATCACTTTGCCGGCAAACGCAACAGCCGCAGTCCCGCTCACGGCCGCGCAAGTAGAACCCATTGAGCTTCAAGCTTTTAATGAAGGCGTGGCCGTGTTGTTTGAGCGTGCACAACAACACGCCGTTGATACCGTTCCCTTTATGCACTGGCCCACAGACAGCGCCTTGACGCGGTCGGCATCTGCGCCATTTAATTTTCGGTTTTGTACCCATCCGTCACAAGATTTGCAGAACACATGTCAACCATTGGTCAGCCGCACGCTGGGTGATCGCACACGCGGGCTTTATACTCCGGCTGACTTTGCAACTCTAGCTGGCGGCAGCGGCCTTGCAAATATCGAATCCGTTAAATTTATTATGGATATACAATTAAATAATGCCGTGCACTACCTAAGTGCCGAGCGCTGGCCGCTACATTACACGTTTGTTCGTGAAGTCATTGAATTAAAACCCCACCTGGACCGTTGCGATGCATTTGAAAGCCAGCAATTTAGCGCTGGCTGGTCGCAATTTTCTGCTGAAAATTACTTTACCTCTACCGCACGCCGCTACCATTTGGGGACACTGTCTAACCATGCCAATGCCAAACTTAACGCCGTCGAATTTACATTTGGCGACCGAATTACCGCAGCACAAATACGTGATGCCTTTTTTGCTGCCACGGCAAAAACGTCTGCCCCGTATGATTGGTTTTTACGCCCACAAGATACAGAGCAAATAGCCAAAGCACGTACTATAGAATCCACCTTGCCCATTGTGGGCACTAATGCGCCGTTTCAAAATATTACACAACAAACCTTGGCAGCAGGCGTGGCCTACGGGTTTTTACATTATTTAGATGTAGGCGAGCTAGAGTCTGTGCCGTTAGGGCCAAGAGCCATTGTTATAACCAACGACGTGCCCAATGACATTGATTTTGTTGGCGGGCTCATCACAGAGGCGTTTCAGACACCTTTGGCACACGTGAATATTTTAAGCCAAGGCAGAGGCACTCCAAACCTGGCACTACCCAACGCCCATAACCACCCAGAGATTAAACCGCTCATTGGCAAACTAGTACGCTTTGAAGTCACCGCTGGTGGCTTCAGCGTAGCCCTAGCAGACCCAAAAGAAGCCGAAGTTTTTTGGGCTACCAATACTGAAAACACCACGCCACTGGTGCCTAGGTTAGATGTAAATACAAAAGCACTTACAGACCTCACTCAAGTGGGTATTGAATCTTTACCGGCCATTGGCGCCAAGGCAGCGCAAATAGCCGAGCTTTTCAAGGTGTCTAACTTTGGCTCCCAATGCAATGCAGGCAATAGCTTTGCCGTACCTGAAAAAGCCTTTGCCATCCCCATGCACCACTACCTCACGCATTTTGAAGCCAGTGGCGCGCAAGCGTTTTTAGCCACTGTGCGCGCAGACCCACTCTTTACAAGCGATATTGCCTATCGCCGCTTGTCTTTATCCACACTGCAACAAATGATGCTACAACACCCGGTGGCGCCCGCTTTATTAAGCCAAGTAGAGTCTTGGGTACAAACGCGTTTTGGCAACAAACGAGTGCGCTTTAGAAGCAGCAGTAACACCGAAGATTTAGCCACTTTTAACGGCGCGGGGCTGTATACCTCTATTAGCGCAGAACTAGACGACGACTCGCGCAGGGTGGACGATGCCATTCGCACCGTGTGGGCAAGCCTTTGGAATTTTCGGGCATACGAAGAACGCAGCTTTGCCAATGTTGACCAAACCAGGGTCGCCATGGGCGTATTGGTACACTTAGCCTTTAGAAACGAGCGCGCCAACGGTGTGGCCATTGCCCGCAACATACTAAACCCAAGCCGCTCCGATCAATACTATGTTAACTCTCAAGCCGGGGAGGCCAGTGTAACCAACCCTGCACCGGGCATTATTACCGAGCAACTGGTTTATCAGTGGCCGCCCAGAACACCGCGCCTTACCTATCATAGCCACAGCAGCTTAACGAATTCGCCGGTTATTACAGCCGCTGAGGTTCAAGTATTGGCCTGTGCCATGAGCGCCATTCAAAATCATTTTCGCCCACTGTTAGATCCGCTAGAGGAAGACCGCTGGTTTACCATGGAAAGTGAGTTTAAATTTTTAGGGGAAACGCGACAGTTTTTGATCAAGCAAGCGCGCCCCTACCCGTTTGACCACTTAAACATTAAAAACGACTGTAGAGAGATTGAATAGCGCCCTCTACAACAACACAGGGGCCACAGCGTCATCAATAGCTCAGCCTTCAAACAATCTGTTCTTGCTGTTTTAGCCCTAACGCTTTGGCCCACCTATAACTGCTGAATTAAAGTCACTTATTCACACGCAGTAACATTTTTAGTTAGAATGCCTTATGGGCACAAGCCCAACAACGCAAATTACTGAACCATCACGACCGGATAACGCCCGCCTTGCACCCCTAGATGGCAGGCTAAGCCTCAAAATATGCTGTATACCAACACATTCAAATTGCCTAAGCGCTTGTTAACGCTTGTAGTATGCGTCTCTTTAATGGGCTGCATCAGTTACGTAAAAATGCCGCTAACCCCCGAAGCCAAGAAATTAAATACGCAGTCTAAAGGCATGTTGTTTGGGCGGCTTATTTTTGTAAATGAGGTTAAACCAGAGCATCAGCCCAACCTACAAGAAATTATTTTAACCACCAAAGATGGACGTAAATCTTTCATAGAGCCCTATTTAATCAAGGATGAACCGGGCAAAGGCAAGCATTATTTGTTCAGTTTATCGGTAAAGCCGGGCGATGCCACACTGGATTTAATGCGCTTTACACTGCGACGTTATTTGCTTCATGGCTCTGTAGATGTGCCGTTTGGGCAAACCGTGAATGCCTCTCCTGGCCACGTGGTTTACTTGGGCAATATTTATGTCACCGTTTTGCCTCGAGACTCAGGGCAACCAAGGGCCGGCAAAATGGTTCCACTGTATGACCAAACAATCATGGGCTTTGCCAACGGTTCCTTGTGGGTGAGTATTCACGACTTTGAAAAAGCCGATACCGCATTACTGTACAAGCACTTCCCTGAACTGAAAGGTAAGACCGTTACCAATAGAACGCTCGACCAATGGAACCACCCCGATACCTAAGTGATGCCCTACTATTTATTTATAACCGACGGCCTGACTCTTTGCGCCCTAAGCTTTGCTACTCGGGTTAGAATGGGGTCATGAATTACCTTGCACACGTTCATCCCCTGCCCGTATATTGAAAGAGGCTAATAAACGAAGAGGCTTAAAGACTGGAAAATATAGGCCGAACGACCAAAAAGACGGCGAGAACGTCCCTGTTCTCTGCCTAAGGTCTACAGGTTACAACAGTACTTGGTCAACAAAATCTAACACCCGTGAGCGAGGGTCCATCTGCTCTGGGTCATCGTCTGTATTGTCCACTTCACCAAATACCAAGCTGCCATCAGAGCTTGTGACAATGGTGCGCGTAATCGCGTCAAAGTCAAAAGCCGTTGGGTCATCGCTTAAGATATCTAACTCTTCGTCGTAAACAATATCTAACTCAAAAACCTTATCGCCGTCTTCGGTGATAATTTCAGCACCTACAATATATCGCCCAGTACTAAAACCAGAGAGATACAATGGGTCGGTAGACTCGGTGGTACAGGTGTCATCGGTGTAATAAACATCGTCTGAGGAGAAAGCGCCATCGGCTTCAAAGCTAATTAACGCATCGTGATAAATATTGTCGTCGGCATCGATTAATGCACAAGACGAATACCAATCATCCACAATAAAAGACGCATCGGCCTCTTGTTTGCCAAGCACCAGTTCAAAATCTATCGCAGTGATTTGTGCGGCTTCATCGGCGTTTGAATCACGCTTTCCTTGGTATAGCATGGCGCCATCAACAAACACTAGGTCGCTGAGAATATTCATGTCCTCAGCATAATCTCCCACTTCCCAAAGGTCTGCCGTTCTCACCAGCTTTTCTACAGCTGTCACATCAAAGCCTTCGTCAGAGCTGAATGTATCGCCAAGGGTAAATAATCCATAAGAAGCATGCTCGGTAATGACATTGCCGCTACAGTCTGCGTCTTCAAAGATGGTCCTATTTTCTACCCACATATCTCCGGTAATTGAGATGGAGCTATAAAAGGTCCAATCCCCTTGTAAACCCAAGACGTCAGCCGTTGAGCACGGCAGTATCCAAACCCCTTGCAAGTCTGCAGATAATTGGTCATTTACCTCTGCACCGCCAGAGCTGCTAGAAGAGCTGGATGAACTAGAACTGCTAGAAGAACTGGATGAGCTCGAAGAGCCAGGCTCGGTTGTATCGTCTGACCCGCCACATGCAGACAAACCCAAAATAAAACTGATTAACGCAAATTTCCCAACATGTTTCATCGACTTTACTCCAAACAGGCAACGCGGCTTATCTAGCCTTAATTGCACTCGTTTTAATGAATGATGATCTCTCGCCCCCGTAGAGGCACTGAATTAACGACCCCATGATGGTATAAACGCAAAAAAAAATATGCTAGATGAATCACAAAACAACCCATATCTGGGGGTTAAATGACCAAATATAGACTTAAATCGGAATTCAAAGTCTGTGGGAAGGCTAATTTCGCAGTGCAGCTAACATTTTTTAATGTCGCAAACTAGCCACCGCACTCCTTATCTGACGTATAGATATTGAACTTTGTTCACAGCCTAATTACGGTGCTGTCGGTATATTGTGCTAACCCTTGCAGTCAATCACACACAATAAAACCAACCGACTGGTGAGACACAACAATGCATAAAAAATACAACATACTAGCAGCGGGCATCGCTCTTATTTTGGCAGGTTGCGGCGGACAAGGTAGCGACATGGCCAATGGATCATCAAGCAGCTCCTCTAGTAGTAGCTCGTCTAGTAGCTCATCAAGTTCGTCCAGTAGCAGCTCTTCTAGCAGCTCTAGCTCATCCACAACCAGCTCGTCATCACATGGCGCTAATGTTGAGTTCACCATTGAGGAGGGGCATACAGGCTACTGCGGTGGCACCCAAGGGGTCATTGAAAACACCAACGGCGGATTTACCGGGAATGGGTACTTAAATGTCATAAACCAGTCTGGCGCGGCGGCAAAATGGCGGGTTAGCGCCCAGGGCGGCGGCGGTGCGTATCTACAAGTACGATACGCCAACGGTGGCGACACCCCGCGCAATGCACAACTGTCTATTAACAACGGTGGCAGTCAATCGTTGAGCTTTGCACCCACTGGAGCTTGGACAAACTGGCAAGTGGCCCAAGCCGATATCGACCTATACGCAGGCGACAATGAAATAGAGTTAACATCGCAGGCCAATGAGGGCCTAGCCAATATCGACTACATTCGTATTATTGGCGTGAGCGTCCAAGGTAAAAGCTGCAGTTTTACGGGTAACTCTTCTAGTTCTAGCTCGTCTAGTTCTTCAAGCTCTAGCTCTTCAGGTTCAGGCGCCTCTCACTCAAACGACGAAGTCAACGCCCGCGATTTTGGTTTGAAATCTGGCAATTCAGATCAAACTGCTAATTTAGCCAAAGCCATTGATTACGTAGAAAAAACCAACGGTGTGGATACGGTATATATCCCTGCGGGTAAATATTACATTGCAGATGCCATTCGCTTAAAACCCGGAGTCAATTTACGCGGAGCAGGCAGGGGCAAAACCGTGTTTGACCGTAAAAACAGTGGCGGCTACCTAGTGGCCAAAACTACCGGCAATATGCGTGGCCTTAAGGTTTCTAGTTTGACGCTAAAAAACAACGAGCGCACGCTACTGCTTAAAAATACCAGTAACATGACCTTTACCGATGTAGAGTTTTACGGCGGTATTGTTCGTTTTGAAAACGGCGACAGCATTACCCTAGATAAAAATGTATTTAACGCCAACATTGGTAAATCGGCCTACGCCAGTGATGTTGCCAAAAATATGCGTGTAACCAACAATGTGTTTAACTCTACAGAGAACGGCAGCATCAACTTTAGTCGCCATACAAACAGCGTCTGTAAAGACAACCACATTACCGCTAATAAACTCATTGACTCTGGCTACGCGGGCATTCGCCTACCTAACAGCGCCAAAAACAACGTGGTAGAAAACAACACCATAGAAAATCACGCCCGCGGTATTTTTGTGCTCTCATACGCAGAAAAAAATACCATTCGTAAAAACACCATCAAAAACACACGCTACCAAGGTATTTTTGTGGAATCTTCCAACAATACCATTGAGAACAACACCATTATTGACGCCGGTGATGAGGCCATATACGTCAATGATAGCTCGTCTAATTCTTCCCCTACGCCATCGAAGGCACAAAACAATAAGATAACCTCCAACAAAATCAGTGATACCAAATCACACAGTGCTGACCGGTTTATTGGGTTAAAAATTTACTCCAGTGGCAATGAAGTTAAAAACAATACGGTCTCTAAAAAGCACGGAAGAAAGTTCAAAGATATTAAATCATCCAATAAAGAATCCGGTAATAAATATCAGTAACGCCTCTAGCACAGTTAAAAGGTCGCCACGCGGCCTTTTAACTGTCTGACTGTAGCGCTTCAGATACTTTAGTTCTTCAACCGAACGGGCTGACGTAAAATATTACTACTACTGCGCACTTGATCTGGCTGACCACCACCGACTGAAACACTAAAGTCCCCTACCTCATATTGCCTTTGGCCTTGCTCATCAAAATAAGCAAACTCTTTATTAGGAACGTTAAACGTAAGCGTTTTAGTCTGGCCGGGCTTTAACATTACACGTTTAAAAGCCACCAAAGCGCGCAACGGTACGCGGTGTTTGGTGGTTTTATTTTGCAGATAAACCTGTACTACCTCCTCACCGGCTATTGCAGAGGTATTTTTAACCGTCACAGTTACGGGTAAATCCACCCCTTTATTGACCTCATCCGCCACTTTCAATGCACTGTATTCAAATTGACTGTAACTTAAGCCATAGCCAAATGGGTATAACACCTCTCCCGGATAATAGCGGTAGGTTTGAGTAGAAATGTTATAGTCTTCCAGCGCGGGCAAGTCATCCACCGACTTATAAAAAGTCACCGGCAGGCGCCCTGCCGGGTTGTAATCTCCAAATAAAACATCTGCAATGGCCGCGCCACCGGCTTGCCCCGGGTACCAAGCCTCTACAATGGCTGGCACATGTTCCTGCGCCCAATTCACCGCCAATGCACTGCCATTAAGCAACACCAAAACCACAGGTTTACCTAGGGCATGAATATCTTTTATGAGTTGCTCTTGCACTTTAGGCAAGCCTATATCTGTGCGATCTCCGCCTCGAAACCCCTCTACGGCGACTTTCATCTCCTCGCCTTCTAGCTGAGCGGTCAAGCCCATAAACATGACGACGGCATCCGCTTGCTTGGCAGCGTTAATTGCCGCGTTATATTGATTGGGGGCGGGCTCTGCCCAAGACAGCGCCACCTGAGCGTCAGCAAACGTTTCTTTTGCTTGTACTTTTATTTGATAGGTTTGACCTGCCGTTAATTGGATCCATTCCGACTTTTTAGTTCTTGGGTCACCGTATTCATTTCTAAAGTGGTACTCGGTATCTCTTATCATTTTGCCGTCAATATAAAGCTCTGTGTTGCATGTGCTATTGAGCGCAAACAAATAGTTACCGGAAATATCTGGCGTTAAGGTGCCCGTCCAACGGATGCCAAAATTGTCATCGTCCATATCCGCACGCGGGGCTTTATCGTTCCAGTTGGCATTGAGGTTTGTATGTACTTCGGTAAATAAAACGTCTCCTTCCATAGCGGAATTACCATAAAACTCGGCCTTAAGGCCTGGTTTGCCCTCGGGTGTTTTTAAAACACGGTTGGGCACCACGGTTAATACGGGGTGCCCTTCCACCAAATCCGAGCCCTGTGCGTAAATCACTCGGGTATTGGGTAATTTCTCTTGAATGCCGCGCAGCGGGGTAATGGGGTCAGAAGGTACGCCGTTATAATTGCCCAACAACATCAACCATTGGTCTGCGTTGGGGCCAACAACCGCTAAGGTTTTAATATCCTTTTTCAGTGGTAGTGCGTTATTTTTATTTTTAAGGAGCACAATGGATTTACGTGCAGACTCCAACGCCAACTGTTGGTGTTTTTTACTGTTCACCACGTCATAAGGGATTTGGGTATAAGCCACCTTTTCTGAGGCATCAAACATACCTAGCTTCATACGTGCAACAAACAAACGTTTAAGAGATAGGTCAATCACCGCCTCTTCGATCAAGCCTTGCTGCACAGCCGTAACCAATGCTGGAGAATAAATTTTGCCACAGTTTAAATCGGTGCCCGATTTAACAGCCAGCGCCGCGCTTTCCTCTGGTGTGGCGGTAACCTTGTGATACTTGTGAATATCCAAAATGGCGCCACAATCGGACACCACAAACCCGTCAAACGCCCAATCTTTACGTAATATTTTATTAAGCAACAAATCACTGCCACACGCTGCCTCGCCGTTGTATCGGTTATAGGCGCACATTAAAGAATAGGCTCCCGCCTCTCGAACCCCAACTTCAAACTGCGGTAAATAAAACTCATATAAATCTCGCATATTGGTTGTGGCATCAAATTCATGGCGTTCGGGCTCTGGGCCACTGTGTACCGCAAAATGTTTTACCGTAGCTACGGTTTTAAGGTATTTAGGGTCATCGCCTTGCAGCCCTTTAATGAATTGATAAGCCATGCGACCGGTTAGGTACGGGTCCTCACCGTAGGTCTCTTGCCCTCTGCCCCAGCGTGGGTCTCTAAACAAGTTAATATTGGGCGACCACAAGGTAAGCCCCTGGTAAATAAAGTGCTTACCACCTGCCGCAAACGCATGGTGCTTTGCACGCGCCTCATCAGATATTGCACTAGCCACGTTATACATATGCGGCTCGTCCCACGTGGCTGCCAACCCAATGGCTTGTGGGAACACGGTGGCTAAACCGGCGCGCGCAACACCATGGAGTGCTTCAGACCACCAGTTATATTCGGGCACACCCAACCGCTCAATAGCTGGTGCAGCGTTTAACATTTGTTGGGCTTTTTCTTCCAATGTCATGCGTGCAATTAAATCGTCGGCGCGCTGCTCAAAAGAGAGGGTGTCATCTAAATATGGCACCACAGGCAAGACTGGTTCTTTTTTATGACTCAAACTACAAGCCACCAAAAACCCTGACAACATAAATACTTTAGATACATCAAGAAAGAATTTGGTATAAACCATTGTTACGTTTTTTTTATGTAGATAAAGGCAACCCATAATCAAAGCACCGTGCTTATTTTTGATGCGTTAGGGTACAAATACCCATGGGTTTTAGCAATGATGGCAGTGTTAAGTATCTACATTTTTTATAAAATTAAAAAATACAAAGGGGAAGCTAACAAAAACACGTTAAACATTAAATGGCGGGACATAAAATACTTTACGTGAATTATGCATGGGTTTTATTTGTTACTTTTTGATGACATTTTAAACAGGTGGAAACCGCTAAAAATAGTAATTTTTGTTTGAAAGCAAGAAAGGCCCGCCCGAAATTCACACTGCGGGGTTAAGCCCCGCAGTGTCTACATTCACTATGGGAAGCTACAGCTACCAGCGCTGGTTTCATTGCCCTCAATGGTTATTGCATCCACATTGGGTAGCCCACCACTGGTTTGCGCCACTAAGCGAATTTGGTTTTGCCCGGTCGATAAACTTACTGGCAAAACCTCTTTTGCCCAGCTTGTCCATGCACCCGTACCGCTTAACGTAAATGTGCCTTGGTTAACGTTGTTGATGTATAAAACCCCGGCGCGGGCAGAACTGCCATTGGCAAATCTAACCGTTAAAGTATAAAGATCTGCAGCACTTGCCGTTACATCCCACGTAATTTCTTGCCCAACACTATTGGGCGTGTTAACAAAGCCCGCGCCCGTATGGCCTGCGTGATTACTTTCCACCCATGTACTGTTAGAGCAATAGCTTGGGCCTAACTCTTGATAAGTTACACTCACAGAACCACTAGAGCTGGAAGAACTGCTCGAACTGGATGAGGAACTGCTAGACGAAGAGCTAGATGAACTTGACGACGAACTGCTTGAGCTACTAGAACTACTCGAGTTAGAGGAGCTACTCGAACTCGAAGCGCTAGACGATGAGCTTGAAGACGAACTACTAGAGGAGCTTGAATTACCACTACCGGTGCTAAACAGCCCACCGCTGACCCGGAAGGCATCTAATTTAGCGCCATCTTCACGGCGCTGTATTTTTACGGTGTAGGTCTCGCCCACGGTTAACCCACGCCAAGTATTCACCTGAATCTCTTCGTACCCTGAAGTTATAGTATTATTTTGGCGCATCCAGCCGCTGTCTTCTCCGTCTAACTTGTAATGAAAGCTATCATCTGACCAAGTGGGGAAGTTAACCGTTGCATACAGTGTCATGCTAGCGGCCGTTGCCACAACCGGGTAAAACAACTGCCCCTCAGAGCTATCTGTGGCTGTTGAGTTAATCCCGCCATTGCCAGGCCAAACCAATATTGTATGGCCTTCATCTACTTGTAACGCAAAAGGCGCCACCGGTGATGAAGCATCATAATCTTCTGCCTCTACACTCAATGCGCCGCCACTACTAGAACTAGAAGAGCTGGAGGAGCTAGAAGACGAGCTGCTCGAAGATGAGCTACTACTTGAGCTAGAGCTGGACGACGAACTAGAAGAAGACGATGAACTACTACTCGAACTGCTAGAACTAGAAGAGGATGAACTGCTACTCGAACTGCTAGAGCTAGAGGAGGATGAACTACTACTTGAGCTAGAAGAGCTTGAACTGCCCACACCCACACTGAACAATCCGCCGTCCATTCTAAAGGCATCTAATTTTGAACCATCTTCACGTCGTTGTACTTTTAGCGTGTAAGTCTGCCCAACCGTCAGGCCACCCCAGGTAGTTACTTCAAGCTCCTCGTAACCATTGGTAGACATGATATTTTGTACACTCCAACTGCCGTCTTTGCCATCTAACTTGTAGTGGAAGCTGTCGTCAGAGCCATTGGCAAAATTCACCGTAGCGTAAAATGTCATGCTGGTAGCCGCTGCCACCACAGGGTAATACAGCTGGCCATCGGCAGTGTCACTGGCAGCAGCATTAATACCACCATTACCAGGCCAAACCATAATGGTGCGGCCGCCATCGGTTTGTTGCACTAACGGCGCCACGGGCGAACCTGCCGCGTAGTCTTCGGCCTCAATGGTAGGGAAGTTTGTTTGGTCAGTAACAATAACCGTAAAGGTTTGTGTGGCTACACCGCCGACATCATCGGTAGCGGTGACCGAATAACTCACGGTGGCCACTTGGTTTGGCGCTATCAATAGTGTGCTGCCTAATAAATTGACATTGGCATCAGCCGCGCTCAAATCATAGGTTAAGCTGCCACCCTCTACATCACTAAATACCTGGCCTAAATCAATAGACACATCAGCATCTAACGTATGTACCGTCATATCAGCAATAGGGGAAACAACAATGGGCGGAAGGTTAATTTCAACGCCGCCTAACTCCATCTCTACACTCGCCATCAAAAACGGCCCAATGCCTTTAGGGTCATTCACTAAGCGTGCGCGATTAATATAAAAACTGTAAGAGTCGCCAACACCCGTACCAATACACGTCTCAATTAAATTCAGCTGGTTGCCACTGGTTGTAACAAACTCACTAATAAGCCCCACCCAAGCACTGGCAGCGGCTGTGCTATATGACGCATCGATATACCCTTTACGTGCCGCTTTTGCCAAGCCATACACCAACATAGCGGAACCAGATGATTCAATCCAATTACCACTATCACCGCCCCTATCCGGTACTTGCCACCAAGTGCCCGTGGCTGAGTCTTGCACCGCAACCACAGCCGGTGCCAACCTATTTAAAATGGCAAGAATACGTGCGCGCTGCTCGGTACTTTCCTCAGGGATAATATCTAGCACATCCACCAATGCCATGGCGTACCAACCTAAAGCACGCCCCCAATAGTGAGGTGCCTTACCTGTAACTGGGTCCGCCCACGCCATGGCTCTACTTTCATCCCAACCGTGCCTTAATAAACCGGTGTCAACATCGCGTGCGTGTTGCTCCATTAATTCAAATTGCAATACCACATCGTCTAAGTTTTCCGGGCGGTTAAACATGACGCCGTAAAGCGCATTAAAAGGCTGCGCCATATACAAGCCATCCAACCACATTTGGTTGGGGTACCGGTTTTTATGCCAGTTGCCGCCATCGGTATTTCTTGGTTGCTGATCTAACTGCTGCATTAAGGTATCAACCGCAGTTTTGTATTTTTGCTCCCCAGTTAACTCGTACAAATACAGTATTAAGCTGCCCTCTTTTACTTCATCCAAATTGTATTCAGACATAGAGTAATCACTGATGATGCCATCGCTTGACACCACGCTATCCACCGTTCTACGGATATAGTCCAGGTACCTTGGGTCGCCCGTGGCCTTATATAAAATCTCAAAGCCTCTCAATACCGTGCCCGTTTCATAATTCCACTGGCCATAAACACTGGGGTTGCGCGCCATAATAGATTCGGCCATACGTACGGCGTAGGTGTCACTCACATCATCTGCAGCAAGCGCCTTAACACCAGCTAGGCTTGCCGTCAAAGTAAAAAGGCTAAAAACAAAGGCTTTAAGGGGGTGATTTAGATCCATTTATATAGCTCCACAAGGCTTGAGTAAGGCATGCTCTATCCCACTTTTAAATTTTTTATTGGGGTATAGATAAGAAATAGGCTGGCAGTTCTAGTTTCTTATTCGCAAACGTGGCAAGCATTATAATATATGCGTCGCACTTTGACTAAATTTAAGAAGTAAACAGTATGCTTGAGGGTGGTCAGAACCAAAAAAACGGACGTAGGGCTGGCTATTTAGGCAATTGGTATATCGCCTGTTAATACAAGGCAGTAACGGTAGGACCACACCAATTACAATGCTGTTTCAAATAGGTGACGACAGATTTGACCTGACGGGCATTACCAGGTCAAATCTAAGCCTCTACTGGCTTTCTTCCTCTAGCAATCGAATACCGTCTTTTTCAATGGCGATAAGGCGATGCTTATATAAGCCTCCAATGGTTTTTTTAAAGGCGCCTTTGCTCATACCAAATATATCTGAAATTATCTTGGGGCTAGATTTGTCATGCACCGGCGCAAAACCGCCTTTTTTGTGTAAATAACTTAAAATTGTTTGGGCATATTGATCGCGGGTTTCTTTACCGCCTTGTAGGCTTAAATCTATCTTGCCATCCGGCCGCAAGTTTTTAATATAGCCTTTAATACTCTGACCAAAACTCAACCTTTGAAACACTTCTTGCTTGTACAACACGCCCCAATGGCTGTGATTAACAATAGCCTTAAACCCTAAGTCTGTAGTGTTGGCAATAATAAGGTTAACGGGTTGGTTTTGCTTAAAGTAATGCGGCTTATCATCAGACAAAAATTTGTCAATTTTTGAAGACGCAGTAATACGCTCATCCAATGCATCCAAATACAGGTATACCAAGTAATACTCACCAACAACCAGGGGCCTGTGTTGCTCTGCAAAAGGCACCAGCACGTCTTTATCCAACCCCCAATCCAAAAAAGCGCCAATGCCCGTGGTGGCTACCACCTCTAAGTAGGCAAACTCTCCTACTTGGGCTTTGGGTTTTTGGGTGGTTGCGGTATAGCGCTCTTCTGAGTCTAGGTAGATAAACACTTCAAGGCTCTGCCCCTCACTGGCATCACGCCCGCCTAGCTTGTTGGGCACCAGTACCTCGCCTAACTCCTCTGCATCCACATAGGCGCCAAAATCCGTTATCTTGGTTACGGGTAATATGTAGGTGTGGCCAATGGAAATCATACAGATACTCTTATTGCCTATAAAATCTGGGGTTGCCAGCCAAGTAACCGGGATAGATACACAGGGCGGCATCGTGCGTTACCATTGACATTAGACCCGGTAATGAAAAGCGAAACAAGCAGAAGAAAACTCACGCCTTAGACCGCAGAAGGGGCATCCGCTCAGGCAAAACACGTCGTTTGCAGGGGTGCGATGCTGAAAATTTTTAAGGATGAGAATTGGAGGGCATTATTTTTATCACGCAAAGTGATTCAAACCGCGGCTTATTTGGTCCTTTTTTAAGCGTTGAGGCCTTAAAACTAACTAAGACCAGCAACGCCAAAAAACACGGGTAATACTATGGCCATAAAGGCCCGAGGGTACGCTTAATCAGTATTTTTATTCAGCATTCGGCTTCTGACACCCTTTGGACTTGCAAGCTATGTACGCTGGGCGCAGTTTGGCCATTGCGGGCTTGCGCCAGAGGCGTAGATGATTGCTGACTGGATGAGCCTGCTAACCCCTGCTCAATTTGACTATAAGCATGTTTCAACCAAACGCCCACACGCCGCCGGTCAATCACACTCATAAAATCACGACTGTTTGCTGCAGCCCAAAAGCTAAAATTATTAAAATCAATTTTTTGCGCCAACGAATCATGTAATCGCGCAAGGGTTAACATCTCCACACCATGAGTTTTGGCACGCGTATACACCGCAGACTCTTCGAAATTTTTATAATTATTGCCACGCCCTTGGTTTTGTACGGCAATAATTTTTATATTCTTGCCCCTAAAAGTATCCATGACTTTTGTCAATAAATTCATGCTATCAGCGCCATCGTCCATCACATGCCACAAATAGACTTTCACGCCAAATTCAGCCATCAAACCCAAAAAATCGCAACTGTTTATCCATTCATACATGGGCGCTGCTGTTTGCGCCGCCAAGTCTACAATGATATTACCGCTTGGGTTTTGCTCCGCTGCCTCAATAATGGCGTCTAAACTATCAAAATCTTGCACTGAAACGGGGCTGACAAAATCGGAATAGAAGCGTGAAAACGTACCGTGCGAACTATCTGAATCAAACCCAATAAAGGGCTGATAATTATCAACCAAATACTGCGCCAACAAGCGTGCCGTAAAGGATTTACCCACGCCGCCTTTTTCTCCACCCACCAAATGTAATGCACCCATAAAACTCTCCTCCCATTGTGAACAATCAGTCAAAGTAAAAGCTAAATTAAACACGCTTAAGATACCAACAGCATGAACGGAACAATACATGATTAAGCAAGAAGATAGAAGCCATTGTTGTCACTAAAGGTGGGCTACAACTGGTCTAACAGCAGTCCACAGCCAGCACCTCAAATGATCAGCAGCTTGTAGCAACGCCCATCGGCAGCCTTATGTGAACGCCCGGCAAATAAAGCCGAAAATTTAAAGGTATAAAGATACGCACCGGATCACGTAAAGCACCCACTTAGGTTTTGAAAGCGGTGTCCAGCCCAAGCTATCACCAGCTGCACCAACCAAGTGGCCAGCACCCACGGTACCCATCAACTCGCGCTTTGCAAGATGGCTTTACTTTCGGTAGTCAGGGTTGTTTACTGAAATGTAAAATATGGCCAAACGACTCAATCCAAGCACAATATCGATCAGTTTCGCTGAGGCGATGCTTACATAGCCAAGCTTATGGGTGTCGTTTTATATTTGAAATTAAATTCTTACCTTAGGCGCCGAATGAAACGCCTCACTAATCTCAATTAATAAGCGCTCATAATCTGGGGTATTACTTGCAGCATAATTGAAGTTTTTAAATAGCCTCGTGATCTGTGTAAAATATTCGAGCGCCGATTCCTGACTATCAAATTGATACTTTGCCGTAACCAAATCATAGACTTTTAAAAAACTTAAATTTTGACGGTCCAGAGGTACACTTGCATCTACTTCATCAAATGCATCCTGCTGTAAATACACCATATCTAGAAGTAACGATTTTTGAAAGACCACGTAATCCTCAACCGTCACGCCCTCTTCCCCGGACACCTGCATCATTTTTTGTACCGCATCGCCTTGCTCTAATAAGTCTTGCATGTCTTTAACTTGGCTGACCCAACTGGCGCCAAAATGTTCATCAAACCACGGTTGTAGCTGCTCGAGGTAGCGGGACCAAGAAATGAGTGGGTCTATGGCTGGGTAAAACCGTTTATAGGCGCGGTCATAGGATAAACCCAAAAAACTTTTAACAGTGTTTAAGGTCGACTGAGTGACTGGCTCTTCAAAGCTACCGCCGGCAGGAGAAACTGTGCCTATCATGGTTAAACTGCCCGTGCTTTTATCTGCCGTTTTGACCACACCAGCGCGCTCATAAATAGAGCGAATGGAAGAATCCAAATAAGCAGGAAACGCCTCATCACCTGGAATCTCTTCTAGTCTACCCGAGGTTTCTCGCATGGCTTGCGCCCAGCGTGACGTAGAATCTGCCAATAGTAAAACCTGAAAGCCCATTTGCCGATAGTACTCACCGAGTGTAATGCCCGTATACATGGAGGCCTCGCGCGCAGCTACGGGCATTGAAGAGGTATTGCAAATAATAATGGTGCGGTCCATGAGGCTACCGCCAGTTTTTGGGTCTTTTAAATGGGGGAACTCGGTAATGGTTTCTACCACTTCACCGGCGCGCTCTCCACAGGCCACAACAATGACAATGTCCACGGTGGAATGCTTGGCTATGATGTGCTGTAAAACCGTTTTACCCGAGCCAAAAGGCCCGGGTATACACCCAGAGCCCCCCATAGCCATGGGGAAGAAAGTATCAACCAACCGAATAGTTGTGGCCATGGGTTCTGATGGGTATTGGCGCTCACATATTCGATTGCGAAATAGGTCTTCAGGAAGGGCTTTACGTACCGGCCACCGCTGCTCTAATGTAACACTGGCTTCTTTACCGGTTTTATTTTTAATGCGCGCGACTGGCGTGTCAACACTCACAGCCGCTTCTTGAATCCAGCTAACTTCAACAGTGCCGGGCTCATCAAAGGGCACCATTATTTTATGGGTATATCGCCCTTCTTGCACTGTACCAATAACGTCTCCGGCTTTTAATACCTTGCCTTTTTGAACAGCGGGAATAAACGACCATTTTGTTGCTCTATCTAATGCCGGGAAATCTACCCCTCGAGGCAAGAATACACCATGGGTACTGGCAATATCCTCTAAAGGGTTTTGTAAGCCGTCATATATCATACCCAGTAAACCCGGGCCCAAACTAACCGATAATTGCTCGCCACTTTGTTCAACCGGGTCGCCAATGCTAACGCCCTTTGTATCTTCAAATACTTGAACATCTGCAAAGGAGCCTTTGAGGCGCAGCACCTCTCCTTTGAGGCGTTCTTGTTCGCCCGATAACGCGCGCCGCCGCGGTAATATATACACCACCTCATTTTTTAATATCGCGTTGGCTACGCCGCCTTGATAGCCACACTCAATGGTTACCAAGCTTTCTTGAACAGCGACAATACGCGCGGGTCTATCCGCTGTTTGGTGCTTCTTGGCTTCTTGCAGATCAACGTTTTCTTTAATTTCAGTATCTGACATACAAACCGCTCTAGTGTAAGGCCGCAGTATAACTCTGCTCGCCCATCGCTGATGTAACCATCTGTTTAAATTTAATCATGGATTGTGTTTTATCATTGGCCGTCCATCTTGCTAGCATGCTCCAACGCATGCAATAAATAGCCACCGCTGGGAAGTCAAATTCGTGCCCCAAGGCTTTTTTATCTAACCAAGACCACACCTGGGAAAAAATACACTGCTCTAACGCCATACAATCACCAGACGCCAAGTGTTTTTGTACATTCAACACCCACGGGAATAATTTTTCTAAGCCCAGCCCTGGCTCCTCCCAATGACGTTTAGCAATGGGCAGCCAACGCCCGTAACCGCTTGTTTTTGCTTGCTTAAATTGATCGCCGTTGTATCTACGGCGCAGCAGTGCCACAATCGCTCTAAGCTCCAATCGCCATATGAGTAGCTTTTTAATAAAATCCGATTTTATGTTTGGCATATTATGATTAATAAACTGTAAAAAATCTTCATCACTGCGCTCGACGCTGTAGCAATGCCAATCAAGGCCCTTATTTAAAATATCTAGATCAGAAGCATCATCAGTATCTAACAGTTTCAGTCGATTATTTAATTGAATCCGCGATATAGGCGGCTGCTTTGACTCTAATAGCGACTCATAAGCCGGTAAACTACAGATCAAAGTTGTATATTGATAATCTTTGTGCATGTGAATTTATTTTGCATCATCATTCATTGTTAATGTTTTTAACGGCAATTATTTAACCATTCCTTCAAGAATTGCTCTAAAGCGCGGGTGCAAATGCTCTAGCAATAAGCTACTAATGCGCTCCTCGGTTAAATCAACACAAATATCTTTGTCTTTTAATACAATGGTTAAGCCCTGCTGATTCTCTTCAGACTGAGCAAAACTCACACCATCGCGTAATACATCTTTTGCCACATTCAATACAAAGTGAGACAAACTGCCCTCTTCTAACTCTAATGGATGCCGTCGTAACTCTTCTAAGCCAATCAAATTTTTAGGGAGATGAAATTCGATATCTTTGCTATCTTGCACGTTGGACTCATCTCTGGCTTGAGCGGCAACTTCCAGTATAAGCTCTTTTAAAAAGGCCTCTTTAGATAATTCAGCCCCTACCAATTGTTGTACGCGCTCGCCCACCACCTCTGACAAGCGGCTTTTTAACTTGAGCACAATATCACGCATGGCAATGTCTAACGCATCCTTGCCGCCTTGTTTTATTTTTTCTGCTTCCGAACGTGCTCTTTCAATAATGATTTGAGCTTTGTTCTCGGCCTTTAAAACAATGTCTTGGGCTTTGTCGTTGGCGTCTTTGATTATTTGATCGGCCTCTTGCTGGCCCTCATTAACGCCTTCGTTTTTTATACGTTCAATAAGTGCGTCAACACCCGATG
>CAYZQH010000011.1:0-25915 GCA_964480055.1 uncultured Cellvibrionaceae bacterium | reverse complement strand
GGTGGGATTGTGTCAGTACGGGCGTAAACCCCCGTGCAACTTTGTGCTCCCCTTGAGCGCCGGCGTCAAAGCGTTGAAGCTGGTTTTTAATGGCAAATTCAATGCCTTGGTAGTAACAAAGCTCATAGTGCAAACAGTCGTAGTGGTTGTTTGTACCCCAGTAGCGGCCATAGAGCGTGTTGTCGTCGTAAAAGTAAAGCGCTTGGGCCACGGGGGTTTGGTGGACGCTGGCTTCAATAATCAAAAGGTTGTTTGCCATGTGTTTGAAAATGGTATAAAAAAATTCAGGCTCTAAGTATCCGTGATGGCCACTTTTTTGAAGGTAGGTGGATTGGTAAAACTGGATGAATCGCTCTATATGTTGTTGGGTTAAAGAGTGACCATAGTACTGGTTAACTTCTATATTTTGGGCAGAAATTTTATTTCTTTCTTTGATTATATTTTTACGCTTACGTGACTGTAGTGTATGGGTGAAATTCTCAAATGATGGATACCCTTGGTTAAACCAATGGAACTGACACCCTAAGCGCTGTTTAAAAATAGCTGGGTGTACGGAGGCATTACTGAACAGGCAATGTACGCCTGAAATTTTCTGACTCTCTGCTTGGCTTAAAATTTGCGCCCATAGGTACGCTGTAGCTTCAGCATTTTTGGTTGTGCATCGCGGGCCGGTGCTGGGCGTAAATGGAATGGCGTTTAACCATTTTGGGTAATACTCAAAACCTGCTTGGTGATAAGCATCAGCCCATGCCCAATCAAAAACGTATTCACCGTAAGAGTGGGTTTTAATATACAAAGGTGCCGCAGCAATGAGTTGTTGGTTTTGCCAGACGGTTGCATGATAGGGCTGCCAGCCGGTGTGCTTGGAAGTAGAGCCCGACGACTCAAGTGCCGCTAAAAATGCGTGTTGAATAAATGGGTAGGGTGTTTGCCAGAGTTGATCCCATTGTTTGGCGTCAATGGTGCTGATGGCGTTGATAAATTTAAATTCCATAAATATTGATAACTCCAAAGTCGGTGCGAGCGCTCTGTGGAATTAAAGCGTACAGGTGTAAAACGCTAAACAGAAAAGTGACACGAGAAGGTACTGCCCTTGCCCGGCTGGCTGGTTACCTTAAGCTCTGCGTTGTGGCGTAATAAAACGTGCTTGACTATGGCTAACCCAAGGCCGGTGCCACCAGTGGCTACCGACCGCCCTTGATCTACACGGTAAAACCGCTCGGTAATGCGCGGTAAATGCTTTGGGTCGATTCCAATGCCTGAATCAGAAACTGCTACCACGACTTCATTGGTGTTTTTTTGCAAGTCTATGGTGATTTTACTTTGAGGTTTTGAATAATTAATGGCGTTGACTACTAGGTTAGATATAGCACTGCGTAACTCGCGGTCGCTGCCGGTAATGGTGATGTCGGTTCTACCTGTGATGAAAAACTGATGCTGACCGTCGCCACTTAAGGCTTTTGCGTCAGACACAATGGTCTCCACAAGTGGTTGCAGCAACACGGGCTTTTCGGATTCTTTTTCAGAAGTTTCTAACTTGGTGAGCGTGATTAAATCGTTAATTAAAAGGGTCATGCGTTGGCACTGAGCTTCCATTTGTTGCAGGGCCTTTGTCCAGGGCTTGGGAATGTTGGAGGCGTCGCTTAAAGTTTCTACATAGCCCTGAATCACCGTTAAGGGTGTTCTAAGCTCATGAGATACGTTGGCTACAAAGTCTTTGCGCATTTGCTCTAGTTTAAATAGGCGCGTGATATCTCTGGCAATGACTAAGCGTTCGCCTTCCCCGAAGGTATGTACTTGAAACTCTACATATTGGTCTTTGCGCCACATGGTCAGTTCAAGCGGGATGCTGTAGTCACGTTTGTCAAAGTACTGTATGAATTTAGGGTGGCGGATGAGGTTGGTGAGCTTGTGGCCGCGATCAATTTCCCTAAACTCGAACAAGTGTTCGGCAGCGGCGTTCCACCAATCTATGTTGCCGCGTTTATCAATCAAAATAACGCCGTCGGTTAAAGCTGTCGTCATTTCTTGAACGCGGTGAACAACCGATCGTAAACGCTGCTTCTCTTTTTCGTGCCGGTTCATCATCAATTGGATGTCGTAGGCAATGTCTGACCAAACGCTATTAAGCTCATCTTTGTGAGGCAAGGTGCCGCGTCTAGCTTGGTTTACCCAGTCTTCTAAGCGATGTATCTGAGCGATGAGCCAGATGATATAGCCTATGAACCCAACGAGCATGACCGGCTGGGTACTGCCCACAATCAAACCTAGAAGTAAGCAAAAACCAGTGAAGGAGATAAAGCGCCAAATTTCCGCTTTTAGCCCGCTGCCAAACATAGAGGAGTCCTAGTCACACAGAGTTATTGGGGTAGGAGAAGACGGAGCAAACCTTACGGCATTCGGTCTGCAATAACCAGCCGTAAGATTCTTATTGTGCCGCGGCGAAGCTTAGGCAGTTTCGCCAGATTTGTGTGAGAAACGGTAACCGGTACCGCGTACCGTTTGAATGAAGCGGTCGTGACCTTCGAGCGTTAGGGCTTTGCGTAGACGCCTGATGTGTACATCAACGGTGCGTTCTTCTACGTACACGTTGCCGCCCCAGACGTGGTCTAACAGTTGATTACGTGTGTATACACGCTCTTGGTGCGTAAGGAAGAACTCCAGTAAGCGATACTCTGTAGGCCCCATTTGCACTGGGCAGCCGTTAATCGTCACGCGGTGGCTGCTTGGGTCTAAGCACAAGCCACCAGCGTTAATTGGTTCTGATGCGCTGAAGGTTTCTGTGCGGCGCAATACCGCTTTGAGGCGTGCAACCAACTCGCGCGGGGAAAACGGCTTGGTGATGTAGTCGTCTGCGCCAACCTCAAGGCCTTGCACTTTGTTGTCTTCTTCGCCTTTAGCGGTGAGCATGATGATGGGGGTTGAAGAGGTAACCTCATCTTTTTTGAGGCGGCGTGCCAGCTCTATGCCGCTGGTGCCTGGCAGCATCCAGTCTAATAGAATGAGATCTGGCCGTTGATCTACAATGAGGCTGTGAGCGGTTTGAGCGTCTTCGGCCTCTATACACTGGTACTCGGCCATCTCAAGGGCCACGCGCAGCATATCGCGAATGGGGGCCTCATCGTCCACAATCAATATTGTTTTATCCGCCATTACACACCTATGTCACTACTGGGGCTTAAAAGGGGCTACTTTCTTATTCATGGGGCTGCAATTGAATAATCTACACCCTATTAAGATAAGCAATATTTACCTAACATGCTTTTAAACTGCCCGATAGCGCCGTTTAAAAGGTTAGGTTTAGTGTCAAAATCGCTTTATTACAGCAGCACATTTAATAAGTGGAATGTTAAGCTTTTATGACAGGAGTGGGGATAATAGATAGTGCGCAAATATGCCACCAAAAATGGCTATTCCAACCCAGTTGTTACTCATAAAGGCAGAGAAGCATGATTTGGGTACGCGTTCAATAATCATTTTTTGTTGCAAAGCAAAAAGCGCCCCTGCGCATAGTAGACTTATGTAATACGTAATCCCCAAATTAAACCTTGGGCCAACCATTGCCAGCGCTAGTAGGGTGCCTCCTTGGAGTAGGGCCGTCATCATGCGGTCCATATCACCAAACAGTATTGCTGTGGATTTAATACCAACTTTCAAATCATCTTCGCGGTCGACCATGGCGTAAAAGGTGTCGTAGACCACCGTCCACAAGACAACGGCAATAAAAATCAGCCAAGCACCAAGTGGCACGCTCCCGGTTTGTGCAGCAAACGCCATAGGTACAGAGAACGCAAAAGCCGCACCTAAAAAAACTTGGGGTATTTGGGTAAAGCGCTTCATAAAGGGGTAGATGGCGGCCAAAACCAGTGCCCCTGCGGCGTACATCATGGTTAAAGTGTTTGTAAATAGCACTAAAATAAAAGCCGCCAGGCCTAGGACGACAAATAGAAAAAGGGCATGTGCACCAGGGATTTCTCCGGTGGCCAGTGGGCGTAAGCGGGTGCGCTGTACTTGTCCGTCCAGGTTTCGGTCGGCATAGTCGTTAATTACGCAGCCAGCACTGCGCATGAGTACGGCGCCTAAAATAAATATTACCAACAGCTTTATGTCGGGTACGCCTTCGGCGGCGATCCAAAGTGCCCACAACGCGGGCCACAGCACCAGGTATATCCCAATGGGGCGGTCTAAACGCATTAGACGGATGTAGGAAAGTGCGGTTGGTTTAGGGGTGGTGCTGGAACTCATAAGGTAAGCTTTCTTAGTTTTGGGGTGTACTGTAACAAAGACGGGACTGACACCAAAGAGGGAGCATACACCGGATGCGTTGACATAAAAAGTCACGCCGTTTTGACGTTGTTTTAATCGCCCTTGATTGCTCTTTAATCACAGATATAGGTTTATGTTTAAGTTGTGAAGTAGTTGGGTTTACCCGCGTGAGGCTGATTGCTGTAATGGGCTTGTTGGTTAGTTGTTTTGATTTGGGTGCATCTAAAACGTTTACCTACCCGTTTGGGGTTGTTGTCATTATCTTCCTGTTGCTCGGGGCTTTGTACACAGGTGACGAATCAAATTTTTTTTAGAGGTACCTTCATCGTAGTAATCGGGAGACGAAGATGAAAAAAAGCGACATTATTGAAAGAGTAGTTGATATTGCCGATTTACCCGCGCGTCAAGCAGACGATGCGGTCTCGGCTATTTTGGAGCATATTACTAATGCCCTAAGTAGAGGCGAGGCTGTGAACCTAGTGGGGTTTGGCTCGTTCGATGTAAAGCAGCGCGCCGCGCGGGCTGGGCGTAACCCAAATAGCGGGGAAGCAATGCAGATCCCAGCCAGTAGCCAGCCTTCTTTCAAAGCGGGTAAAACGCTAAAAGACGCCGTTAATGTTTGAGCGTAGCATTTGCCGTAATCCTCCTTGGGGTAAAAACCCCGCTTCTTTTTTGCATTGATACCTGCCGCTTGAGGTTAAACTACAAGCGGTTGTTGGTTAATGATGTGCCGTTTCATTTACTAATGCGGTCTGATTATTGACGACCTACCAAGGCTATGGCAATAAACGGTTGCAGTGTATCCTTGCGCATACTCAATCTATAGGAGCAACTCATGAAACTGCATTGGCAAATATTAATTGCAATTGGCGCAGCACTCGGCGTTGGGCTGATCTTGGACGAGCAAACTAGCCTAGGCAGTGTATCCATTTACAGTGTATTGGGGTTTTTTGGCACTTTGTTTTTAAACGCGCTAAAAATGATTGTACTGCCGCTTATTATTGCCTCCATTATCAGTGGTGTTGCCAATGTAGGGATGGGCCAAAGTATTGGGCGCATGGGAGGCAAAACCTTAGGTTTTTACGTGATTTCTAGTTTGCTGGCCATCTTAATGGGCCTAGCGCTGGTGAATATGACTACGCCAGGAATCATCGACGGGCAACCTGCCGGAGAGCGTTTAAATTTAAGTACAGAGCAGGAGCTTGGCGAGAGCCTTAAAAAAATAGAAGGGCGTGGCGCTGGGGATATTACTGAAGTGTTCTTACGCATGGTGCCCACAAATGTCATTGAGGCTGCCGCAGAAGGCCAAATGTTGGGTGTGATTGTTTTTGCTTTGTTGTTTGGTTTTTTTCTGACAAAAATTAATCATAAGGAAGCAGATATCGTTCAACGCTTTTGGCAGGGCGTCTTTGACACCATGATGGTAATGACATTATTTGTCATGAAATTTGCGCCAGTGGGTGTATTTTGTTTGGTGGCAAAAACGGTAATGGCCACAGGGTTTGAGGCATTTCAGCCATTGCTTATCTTCTTTCTGACGGCGTTGGTGGCACTGCTTCTGCACACCTTTGTTACCATGGCTTTGTTACTAAAATTTGTGGCCAAGGTGAGGCCTATAGATCATTATCGTGCAATGTTCCCAGCAATGCTCACAGCCTTCTCCACGGCCAGTTCCTCGGCGACTTTACCTGTGACTCTGGAGTGCATGGAGAAAAATGTGGGTGTTTCCAATAAAACCACCTCATTTGTACTGCCTCTTGGTGCAACCATTAATATGGATGGGACGGCTTTATATGAATGCGTTGCGGCATTATTTATAGCGCAAGCTTACGGTTTAGATTTATCGTTTACACAGCAGTTTTTGGTGGTAATGGTGGCGTTGTTAACGTCCATTGGCGTTGCGGGTATTCCTGCGGCTAGCTTGGTGGCTATCAGTGTGATCCTAACGGCCATTGGTTTACCGCTCGAGGGCATTGGTATGCTGTTGGTAACCGACCGCATCCTGGATATGGTGCGTACGGCCGTGAACGTCTTTAGTGACAGTTGTTGTGCTGTAGTGGTCGCGCGTACTGAAGGTGAGCAGGGGTTGTATCCAGTTAAGTAAAGCGTGGTTGATGGTTCAAACACCTTCTACCTGGTGCTAGCGCCGAGCAATTTGCGTCTAAAAACTTTAAATCGCTTGAAGTTACTTCGTTGTCAGGGGAGAGGGAGCTTGAGCGTGATATTAAAAAACACCCAATAAGATACGCACGGTGCGTTTTAGTGTGTCGCTGTCGAAAGGTTTGGTAATTACGGCGTCGGCACCGGCACTTTTAGCCTTGGCTAATGCGCTAGGCATCTGGTTGGAGGTCACCAAAATTTTGGTGTGATCATATTGATTTTGCTCGCGTAGCTTTTTGATCAACAACAAGCCAAGCTGGTCACCCGCATCGATCTCTACAGTAATGAGCTTTGGCGCAGCACCGGCTATGTGTGCGTTAATCTCTGCAGAGCTGGCAATGCGCATGGGCTCAATGCCAATCTCCTTCAGTATGGGTTCTAGTATCCGAGTGGTATCGGCCTCGGTTTCCACCAGCAGAGCATGAGGCCCGTCAAAATCGTGGATCACGCTGGCAGCCACAACCGGCTCTGCATTCTTAGTGGTGGAGAGCAAGTCTGCTGGGATGGCTAAGTGGTTTTCATCCATAAATTCAATCAGTTCTTCCGCGCCCACCAGGGTCCCCTGGGGTTCGTTTACTGCGTTCAAGCGGCCTTTGTTGAGCCAGTCGTTCACCGTCTGCGGGGACACGCCACAGTACTGAGCAACCTGCGCAGGGGTAAGTTGTGCTGTGCTTTCGCGCATTACTTGCCCCTTATGATGTGTGGTTGAAGTTGGGAGCGGCCACGAGAGAGCAGGCTTTTTTGGCTATTTTTCTGAGCTTGCCACATGGTGAGATCTCAATGGGATTTACACTAGTATAGACACGAATTTTATGGCGCGGTTCTTGTAATTGACCGTTGGTGCAAGGTGAGTAGCCGTTAGCTTGCGAAGTGACGCTGGCAGTAGCTATGGTATTGGTTGGCTTGAAAGTCTGCAAAGCACCAGGGGGTATGGTCGGCTAGGTGGTAGTAAGTGGGCTTGAGCACGTAGGCTTGTGCCGAGTATAGGTCGGTTTGAGGGTTGCCAGCGGCTGGGCCGGGTTGTTGAACATATACGGTTTGACGGTCGTAGTAGTCGCCTTCGTAGGCATCAAGCAACATAATTTGTTGTGCACTGACGTGGCTGTACACCACACCTTGCACAGTGTCTTCTTTATTGGCCGGTAGCAGCACGGGGTAATCATCACCAATAATACGCAAACGCTTATGGCCGCTTAAGGTCGCGGGTGTGGCAGGGTGAGTCTGGTGGGTAACACGTTGCCAAATACGTGAGTCCATCAATGTACCGTAAGTGAACAGTTTGGTAGTCATCACGGCCTGAGCTTAGTAGTAAGCGCTATAAAAAATGCGTAAAACATGGGCATTTAACGTATATGAGGGCTCTTGTCCGGGGGCGTACAGTGGCGCCTCTCCGTTGCTAAAGCGTGCATCACTTAAGCGGGCATCTCTGAAGTCTTCATAGTTAAATCGCATGGTGTCAAAAAAGAAGCTGACGGTTTGTTTGTTGATAAAGTGCCACGTTTTTTGTAAGTCGTAGGTAACACCTATGCCTATATTGATGGAGGCAAAGTTACTGAGCTCTTTGTCTCGGGCACGAAACTCCGCTTCGTCGGTATCTGCCAGCGGGTCTCTGTCGTCAAAAATATCTTGGTAAAAGTCTGCTTTGCCTTGGGAGTAGGTACGGGCTTTAAATTCAAAAATGTATTTGTCTTGGTAGGGGTGAATGTAGCGAAACTCGTAGTGGCTGGCGTCTATGCCCCAGCTGTCGGTAAAGGCGCGCCCTTCAAGGCGAACTGATGCGCGATAAGGTAAGTAATACAATGTACGTATTGCTAGGGCATCGCTATTGCGAGTAAGTGGGTAGTTTTCATGGGCGATATCGGCCGCCACGGGCCGGCCAAAGCTGTCGGTGCCGCCTGTTAAGTAACGCGGTCGGCGGTAGGGGTTATTTAAAAAACCATCGTCAATGACGGACTCTGCGTTTAAAGCCACAATCCAATTTTTGGTTAATATTTGGGTAATGCCCATATTGAAACGGCGGCGCTTGGCGTCACCTACCCACTCGGTTTCTTTCACGCCATTGTTTAAATAGTTGCGGCCTACTTCGTCTTCCCCGTGGGAATAGCCCAAAGATAGGGTGGTAAGGTCGCTGAAAAACGCCTGGCTAATCCCAACATGACCGGTCTTGGCTTTGTAGTCGCTTTCGTCAGATTGGGTGGTGCCTACGCTGAGGGTGGTTCTGTCGTTTAAGTAATCTATACCTGCGCTCATTTCTGTACGCTCTTCGGTATAGGGGCTGCCCTGGGTAAGCACGTCTATGGAGGCACTGGTGACCATATCAACGTAATAATTCGCATAGACCGAGACTTTGTCTTTGTAGTCTTTACGTACTAATACTGATGGGCCGGTAATGGTTACTCCACCACCATCGTATGAATGGTACAGCACATCAGAGCGGTCTTCCGGGACGCTGGTTGCAAGGCTTTGGGTGCTTACCAGTAGCAGCAGGAGGGCTGATAATTGCAGAGTGTTTGATATGTGTTGTTTGATGCACAAGGCAACAGTGCCCCAATACTTTATGATTGAAACCTGGCATACCTTAATTACACCCACAGCCGCCTCCTGCACTGCCTTCGGCTCCACGAGCGGATTCACGGGCTTCATACACATGCATGATATATTTGGTTGAGGCCGGGTTGCGCTCAAATGCCATGATGGGGTCAGCCAAGTTACCGCGCTCGTACCGTTTCACCCAAGGCTTAATGTTTACGCACGCGGTAAGTGATACGGTAATTAGCCCAAGCAGGCTGACACGTATAAGTAGCTTTAAAGCGCGGCTTACTTTGGGTTGAGGTGAAGTGAAGTTTCTTAACTGCTGCATAACTGAAGCGGTATCTGCCTTAGATGGTTCCTGTTAGCCTACCAGAGAGCTCCTACGAAGCTCACGACTGCTTTTGGCTGACAATAACAATACGGCTTAAAGCAAAAACAGCTTTAGGCCAAAACCAAATGCCCAGCAAAAGCTGGGCATTTGGTTTATCTACAAGTATTGATGGCAATTGCAGCGCTTGCCACTGCAACTTAATTATTTTGCTAACAATTTCTTAATTACTTTACGGTATTCGGCTTCTTCGCCTTTTTTGTAGCCCTTGTGCACGTACGTAAGGTTGCCTTTGGCGTCTACAAAGTAACTAGAAGGCATACCCGGTAGCTCATACTGCTCAGCAACTTTGTTGGTTGGGTCTAACAAAATTGGAAAAGTAACAGGTGAAGTTTTTAAAAAGTCTAAGGCGTCTTGTGATTCTTCGTCTGAGTTCAGCCCGATGATGACACCGCCTGATTTTTCAATTTCTTTGTAGATCTCTTCAAGTAGTGGCATTTCTTGACGACAGGGGCCACACCAAGAGGCCCAGAAGTTGATCATGACCACCTTGCCTTTAAAATCTGAAAGCTTAACAGTCTTGCCGCTAAGGTCTTTAAGTGCAAAATCTGGCGCAGGCCCAGAAAGCTCTTTGGCTTGCACACTGAAGGCTAATAGGGTGGCAAATACACCAGTTAATAAATGAGTCATTGCGTGTTTCATAGGTCAATCTCCTGTTTCTTCGAACTACTGTTACCCAGGTTTTACAATAATGGTTTAAGCCATTTTAGCGGCTATTGATACCGGTTTGTCCAGGTGTTATAGAGTATACAGACTCAATCTGAACGCCGGCTTAAGAGCCGCTACTATCCCATTTGTGACGCTAAAAGAACAGGGTCAGACCCAAGACTAGTTCCAAGTTTTGAATCTCTTTGTCGTCTCCAAAGATCGAGTGAGTAAGCACATGGTTCCTAAAATCTGAGCGAAATGCCAACCAGTCGGTCAAAAATAGACGAAACCCCCCACCAAAGTGGTAGGTGAAGTACTCATTGTCGGCAAATAGTGTGTTTCCTGCACCACCTACAATGTAAAAGTTGGTGTTAAAGGACCAGCGTCCAATGTAAATTTCGCCCGGAAAGACGTTGTAGCCCAATGAGAGGTTGTAATAGGTGAGCTCGCGCTCATCTTCGGAAAGCAGCGGTGGCGCGCCGCTGTATTCTTCATAGGTGGTTTGAGCGAGCGTGCTTGCGCCGATATTACCCTCTAAAAAAAGGTCTTCAGTAATGTGAATGGCCAAGCGCGCGCCGTAGGCGTCATTGCTGCCGAAGTCTTCGGTGCTTTTTACGCCCGCGTAAAACCCAATCTCTATGTTTTCAGAGTCTATTTTGGCTTCGTCAATATCGCGCCGCTCAATATCTGGGCTGACGATATCTTCTAATAGCGTTTGATCGTCTGGTTCTGCAAAGGCCAGTGGTGCGCCGAACATTGCAGACAGTGCGATGGGTAAGGCGCGCTTTAAAACTTGACGCTTAAACCGGCTTTCCATTCTTCGACCTCATGGTTGGACTCTTGCGTAGTCAGTATGGTGTGTTTGTTATATTCAAAGCGTGCGGCAATTTTGTAATTTATGTGCACAAGCAAACCGGCGCCAACGGTAAGGGCGGAGTCTTGTTGGTCTTCGGCTTCAACTAAGATGGCGTCGGGTGCAGTTTTTACACTGCCCGTGCCCAAGGTAAAAAACGGTGAATAGCGCCAGTTGGGGTACATTTGATGCACCAGCGCCACGCTTGCGTGTTTGATCGTAGAGAATTCACCAAAGGCTTGTGTGTATTTTAATTCTGCAGAGATATGCCGCGTAAAACGATACCCCAGTAACACATTGTATGCGCCAGTATTATCAAATGCACCGCCGAGCAGGGCAATGTGCCAGGGGTTGTCGGTTTCGTGCCATTGAGGCAGAGAGAAGTCAATTAGCAGGCCGTCTTCGCCATACATGTGTACCAGGTTGCGGCGGTGCACCCAGCCTACTTTGCCCTCTTCGGTTTCTAGCTCGTACCAGCCTGCTCGGCTTTTTAAAATGTGGACCTTTTCATTTTTTTCTACCGCGTGAAATTTTGGGTAGCCGCGGCCGGGAAACAATTGCAGTTCAATAAATGGCGCACCTACCACTGCGGTTAGCGTTTTAGCAGCAACTGCGCTTGGCACCCACGCAATAGATACACCTAAAAAAAAGAACAGGTTAAAAACTAACCGCATTAAATTTTAATCCGCCGGGACTGCAAAGGGGTCATTGTAGTACTGCGCACCGATATCCAGCCACTCTGCAATGAGTTTTAATTCTGCAGCTGTGAGGTAGCCCGCATGAGTTCCTCCTGCTTCAAAGCGGCTAAAGAACCGATCACTGGCACGAGCGCCGTTGGGGCTCATAGGTCTGGGCAGCTGCACGGTTTGCTGGTTTATTATCGGTTGCACGTGGCCATTCTCATCTAAAATGGGGGTTCCGTTTTCGTCGCGTAAGATTTCGCCAGTATCCACTTCGAGAATTGTGTCTGCAAGTGACTCGCCTATCAATACTAATGCATTGTCCCGTGACAATAGCTCCACGTAAGACGTAATGAAGTCATTGTCGTCTAAAGAAGTTTCACCGGTTAGCTCTAGTTGGCCGGCCGGTATCACCAGTGTGGGCGGCGTGCCGCGAGTATGACAACCAATGCAGGTAGTGTCGCTAATCACGTTTCCGCCAGAGTCACATACACGGCGGTCTGCCTCCCAAAGGGGGTGAATGCTTTGTTGGTAGTTGATGGTAATGCGGCACCGGGCTGTCCACCCGCCTGCGACCATGCAACTGGTTTGCGTGGGAGTAAACCAAAACGCAGGGGTAATATCCAGCGGTGGGCAGTTGGCATCAGCGGGGTTTGTGGCCGTATCGGGGTCGTTGTTTACACCAGGGGTGATCAGCCGACTATGTATGTCGATATAACGCGTGGTGATGTCAGCCCCGGGGGTGGCTGCGGCGGGGTCTGTCCATTCGTCACTAAACAATATGTCTACACTGGGCGCTCTGGGTGCTCGACCGGCTAGGCTCGCGTAGTATTCGGCCATGGTTTGCCCGGCTGAGGGGGGTAGCTCTGGGTTGTTAAATTCATCCAGCAGGCGGTTGTTTGAGAAGTTCACGCCATCGGTAGCCCCCGTGTAAGCACTAGAGGGCTGGGCATCTTGGCGGCCGTGGGCCGTGTTACTGCCGGCCTCGTGGCAGCCCTGACATTCGAATTGCTCGCCAGGGCGGAAGGTAAGCCAGTTTTCGTGCCGCCGCCCTATGCGCTTTCCCGTGGCGTCTACTAAGTCCATCATTATGGGCATATCGGCGGGGGCTGTGAACTTTGCACTGCCGTCGGGTTCCACCGGGATATACCCTAAGATGTCGCGCATCAGTTGGTTATCGCTTACGCCAAATATTTCATCGTCTAAATCATCTGGAATCGGCACGCCTTTAACCAGGCGAATGAAGCGCACCTCGCGCGCATCTGTGGGCGTTACCGCGGGATCTGCCATGTTGGCAATGCCATTGGGTGTTGTGTCTTGGCCATCTATGTCATACACGTTGCGAATATGAACCTCTGCCAAGCCATTGGCAATAAGCTCGGTTTTGGGCTCGTATTCACGGTTGTACGCGGCTGGGGGTGTTTTCGGGGCGAGTGCTACGGCGCCTTCGTAGATAACACCCTCTTTGGGGAGTTTAACTGGGCGCTGTGTGCCAGAGGTGGGGTCGTATATCCATAGGCCAAAGGTTGGGTCGGCCAGTGTGGCGCCTTGGCTGAGCAGGAACTCGGTACAGGGGAAGGGGTTGGCACTGACGGGGTCTATCACCAAGCATTGGCTCCAGCTCACAAGGAAGCGCCCGGTTCCGTCATGTAGGGGGTAGGCGGAGTTATACAGCCCACCCTCGGATGGTAGAACCCCTTCGGTGTCTATGGCCATTTGAGTTAAGGATTGCTGCCCCGGGTTGGTAGCGCCGGCATTATCTGGTGTTGGGCTATTAATGTCTGTGTAGTTTTGGGCATCTATGGCAATAATGTCGCCGCCTAAGCCTAGGGTTTCACGCGGGCGCAAAATGGCAATGAGTTGGCCGTCGGCTCGCTCAACCACTTGAGTAAACACACCTTCGCTGCCGTTGGTACCGGTATCTTGCTCGTCATAGCCGTACCATAACTGTACCTGGGTACCATCGGGGTTAATTTTGTAGAGACTCAGGGCGTTTTTGTTGTTGATGGCATCCCAGCGTAGGTACACCACTTCGCCACTGGCTAGGGTGGTGGGCTGAAGGTCGTGGCTGGCGTTGTAGCTTATTTGTTGGATGGCCTCTGAAGCAGAGCTGGCATTGGGGTCAAACAGGTGTAAAACAAAGGCTTCGTTGTCTTGCTTGTCATCCAGGCCAGAGTATTGGGGTTTACCCTCGTCTACCGATATGGCTTTGGTGCGGCGCTGACGGTTGGACGAAAACATCACTCGCCCGTCTGCTAGATAAGTTGGGCTAACATCATCGCCGAGGCCAGCAATGGTATCTGAGGCAATGAGACGCGTGAGTGATTGGTCGGTTAATAGGTACTCCCACAAGTTCCATGTGGGCTGATCTTCTTCATCGACGTTTTCAAGCTCTGGTGCGCGTAGAGCAAACAATAACTTGGTGCCGTCATAGGATACCGCCAAATCTTTTACGTCATAAAGGGCCAAGTTTCCTTCTGCATCGTTAGGGAACATTTGGCCGGTTAGCACGGTTTCTAATGCGGAGGTGGTGGCGCGCTCTTTGAGCACCAACTGCGCGCCTGGGTTAAATGCGTCTGGGGCGAGCACGTTGTCGGCCACCGGGATACCGTCGTCATCGACTGGCAACGGTCGCTCGATATAAGCAATAGGGAAGTCTACAACGATAGGGTCATCCGTTGTGACCACTTTGCCACTTTGCGTGCCTTTGCTGGTGTCACACCCGGTGATCAATGACAGCAGTACAAATGACCAAGCAAGACGATGACAAAACGAGGTGTGATACTTCATGTAGAAACCCTGCCAGCAACAAAAAGCGTCGCACAATTGTGACTGAATGTGACAAAAATTTTCCTAGTTGAGTATTTGTGTTTGTTTGTACAAAAACCGTTTAGAAAATTTTATTTACTTCTGCGCAATTTATTTATTTCCAATTGAAATAAGCATGCGTTAAAACGGACTTGTGACTTGTAAGCGTAGAGTTTTCTTTCACTTATGCCCAGTTTTTGAGGGGCGGTTCAGGGGCATTTGGTCAAGCACTGCTGCAATAGGTTATAAGCGCATAAAATCCGCATGTTTATTCACATTAGCACGTTTTGCACCAGTCAAATTGCATTGGCAAATCTATTTTAAAAATTAGCAGTGGTTCATAAAAAAATATTTTTTAACCTTTTGCGTGAAGAAGTTTTAATCCATGGAATGGAAAATGCCTTAGTCCCTGTTCATTCGATCAAAGGTTTGAGTTTCTGACCCCTTACCTAGAGAAACGATTAAACCCAGTAATACTAATTGGATGGCAACTAGAAAGGTGTGCTTAAACGCATATACCGTATCAGTGAGTTGGAAAGCCTTATGAAGTACCTGTCACATCAAAAGTTTTACAGCGCAGTGGCCTGCGTACTGGTTTGGGTGTTGGCACAGGCGCCAGCCTGGGCCGGAAGCCTTGAGCAGGCCAAACGTATTCATGACCGCTTGGCGGGCGTGCCCCCCTCTGAAAGTGTTTTACTTGCCATGAAAAATAGTATCGATAGCACCGGTAATGGACTTGCCGCGGCCGACATAGCCATGGCTAACGACAGTTTTTATCGCGTGACGATTAAAAATTGGGCCGCGCCTTGGACTAACCGTGATCAAAGCGTTTTTGTGCCGCTGAATGATTACATTGCCACCGTGATAGGTATGGTGCGCGATGATGTAGATTTTAGAGAAGTACTTTGGCAAAACATCATATACGTAGGGCAGGGTATTGCGCCGGGTTACGCCAATAACAATAACGACCATTACGTGGCCATTGAAACCGGAGAAAGTGGCGGCCAACCGTATGTGTATCAAGATGTATTGGTGCGCCGCACCCAAACCGAGGTGACTCAAATTCCCACTTCGGCGGCTGCCGGGGTTATGACTACGCGGGCTGCGTCGCGCGCCTTCTTTATAGCCGGTACCAACCGTGCGCAGTTGCGATTCACTTTGATGAACCATTTGTGCCGAGACTTAGAACAAGTACATGACATTACGCGTGTGCCTGACCGAATACGGCAGGATGTGTCGCGCTCGCCCGGTGGTGATGCCAGAGCGTTCTTAAATGGGTGTATAGGTTGTCACAGTGGCATGGACCCACTGGCTCAGGCATTTGCTTACTACAACTTTATTTACGACGCAGATAATGACCTGACGGGCGAAAACGGCTATTTGGAATACCGCACGGCGGTAGACCCAGAGACAGGTACACAAGTGCAGCCGAAGTATCACATCAATAGTGCCACCTTCCCATATGGTTATGTGACGCCCAATGACAACTGGGATAACTACTGGCGCCAAGGCACCAATAGTCAACTCGGTTGGGATACCAGTTTACCTGGCAGTGGGACGGGTGCCAGCAGTATGGGGCGTGAATTGGCCCACAGCCAAGCCTTTGCTCAATGCCAAGTGAAAAAGGTATTTGAGGCCGTGTGCTTACGCGAGCCGGAAGACCAAAGCGACAGGGACCAGCTGGTTGCTATGGAGGCCATTTTTGTGGCCGGGAATTACGCCATGAAACCTGTTTTTGCAGATGCTGCTGACTACTGTAAGGGGCCGTAAGATGTTGAGTCTAAATAAGCCGTTTACCCATATTCAACCCTTGGCACGTTTAAGTTGTGCTGCGGTGATTATTGCCGCCATTATGGTTAACTTTGGTTGCTCTAGTGATAGCGGTAAAGCCAACCGAACCAACCCCGTACCTATTGTGGATTCCTTTACAGAGGAAGTGGTGGTGTACAACGGCCCTACGCCCATCAGCCAAAGTGTGTTGAATTTTAAGGTGAATTTTTGGGATAACGTGGCTTTGCAATCGCGCTGCGGTGGCTGTCATGTGGAGGGTGACCAGCAACCGGCATTCGCTCGCGCCGATGACATCAACCTTGCCCATGACCTAGTGCTTAATGATGGTTGGATATTACTGTCTGAGCCTGCCAGCTCGCCTTTGGTAGAAAAAGTTGCCTCAGGCCATCAGTGCTGGTTGTCGGACCCTTCGGCCTGTGAAGAAAAGTTTGTAGAGTGGATTCGTGCCTGGGCGGATGACTCCGGCGTAGAGGTGACCGAATCTTCCTTGCGTGTGCCTGAGGTGCAAGAGGTCAGCGCGAGCCTAACCTACAGTGAAACCAGTGGTGGGTTCCAAACCCATGTGTACCCCTTGTTAGCTGATTATTGCTCGGATTGTCACCGCGCAGATGCCCCTCAAGCCCCGGTGCAACCGTTTTTTGCCGCCACAGATGTGGATACGGCCTATGCCGCTGCGCAAACTAAGATGCTGTTTAACGTTACTCCTGTGGGCGATGGCTTTAGCATTGATGCGTCACGCTCGCGCTTGGTGGTGCGTTTAAGAGAAGAAGCACACAGCTGTTGGAACAACAACTGCGTGAGCTCGGCCAATGCCATGGAGCAAGCCTTAGAGGCCTTTGCGGCCACATTGGAAATGAGCGATCTGGACAGCTCGTTGGTCACCAGTAAAGCCATGCGTGTGGGCGATGGTACGGCCATCAGCCAGGGCGGGAGAGTAGAAACCAACGCCATTGCCGTGTACCCCTTTAAGGCCGGGCGTGGCTCTGTGGCAGTCGACTATGCCTTTGACCGCTTCCCACCTGGGTTAGACTTGAACTTATCGGGTGATGTGACGTGGGTGAGCAACTGGGGTGTGCGTTTTAATAACGGCCGTGCTCAAGGATCGGTATCTGCCAGTGAAAAACTACGTAACTATATTTCTCAAACGGGCGAGTACAGTATAGAGGCCTGGGTGGTTCCGGCCAATGTGACGCAAGATGGGCCAGCGCGTATTGTGAGTTATTCTGGCAGCGACGCTTTACGTAACTTTACGCTTGGGCAGACCCTGTACAACTACAATTTCTTTACCCGCACTAATACCACTGATGCCAACGGCACCCCCACCGTTGATACACCCGATGCCGATGAAGTTTTACAAGCGACTTTGCAGCATGTGGTGGCCGCTTACAACCCACTAGAAGGCCGCAAAATTTACGTTAACGGTGAAGAAGTGGGCATGGAAGACACCGCCGGCGTGGGTAATTTTAATGATTGGGATGACAGCTTTGCATTGGTGTTGGGCAATGAAACCGACGGCCTATACCCCTGGAAGGGCACCATCCGCTTTTTAGCCATACACAACCGCGCGTTAACCTTGGAAGACACTCAAACCAACTATGACGTGGGTGTGGGGCAAAAAATTCTACTGGCGTTTTCCATTTCTGAACATGTTAATGGTATGAGTGATGCGTACATTGTGTTCCAAGTGGAGCAATTTGATGATTACAGCTATCTGTTTAACCAGCCGTACTTCTTTAGCTTTTCTCAAACACCCGCTTCTGATGTGGTGATTCAAGGTTTACGCATTGGTGTCAACGGGCGCGAGGCTGCCGTAGGGCAAGCTTTTGCCAACATGGACCAGACCATCACCAGCAGTAACTTTAGTGCTGACGGAGTACCGCTTTCTACTTTGGGTACCATCATTCAGTCTGAAAAAGGCGCCAGTCAAGATCAGTTCTTTTTAAGTTTTGACCGTATTGGTCAAAGCACTTATGCGCGCCCAGTAGAGCCAGAGGTGGTGGCCACCGAGCCAGAAGACTTACCCGCCCAGCCTAAAATTGGCATTCGCACTTTTGCGGAAATAAACGCTTCTTTATCTGCTATGACCGGCATTGCTGTTACTGATAGCCGCGTGCGCGATACCTATTTGGCCGTAGAGCAACAAATGCCATCGTCCGAAAATGTGAATGGCTTTTTGGTGGCCCACCAAATGGGGATAACACAGTTAGCGGTGAAATACTGTAATACGCTTGCCAATGACTCGATGTTGAGCGCTGGGTTCTTCCCCAATTTTAACAACAGCTTTGACAGCGCTGGGCGCAGTGCTTTGGTTGCGCCGTTAATGGAGGCCATGTTAGCGCACAACATTGTCAGCGAGGGCGTGCAATTGGCCAACCAACCACTACAAAGCGAATCTGAGGCACAGCTCAATGCCTTAATGGATACCATGACATCCGATTGCGCTGGCAATGCCTGTTCAGCCGCTGTAACCCGCAACACTATAACCGCCGTCTGTGCCGCTGCAATGGGTAGCGCAGTCATGTTGATTCAGTAATTAGAGGTTTTATTACAATGGCAAAACGACGCACATACGGTTTAGATGAGCCCCTTAAACTAAATGACCACAGTCGCCCGCGCAGTCGACGTGAGTTTATTGCGCAGGGGTTTCAAGCTGGCATGGCCTCAGTGGTGGGCACTTCAATTTTGGGCGCGAACGGCTTAAGCTCACGCGCATTTGGCTTTTCGCCCAGTTTAGATACGGCCGTATCAGATTGCGGAATTCGTTTTGATGGCGCAGGTAAAATTCCGTTTATTTGTTTTGATTTAGCCGGCGGCGCCAATATTGCGGGCTCTAATGTGTTGGTAGGTGGTCGTGGTGGCCAGCAAGATTTTTTAGACACCAGTGGCTACAGCAAGCAAGGTTTACCGGCGGGTATGATTCCTAATGCGCCAAACCCTGGTGCCCCCAGCAACAATTTTGTGAACACGGATTTGGGCCTAGCCTTTCACGCGGATAGTCAATTTTTGGCGGGCATCTTAGAGCGCACCAGTTTGGCCACGCGTACCAATATCAATGGCGCGGTGATTGCTGCGCGCTCTGAAAACGATACGGGCAATAACCCTCATAACCCCATGTACGGCATTAATTTGGCTGGTGCACGGGGGTCCTTATTGGCCCTTTGTGGGTCTCGCAGTAGCGAATCTGGTGGTAACTCTATGGCGCCAGCGATGTTGCTAAATAATGAAGTGCGCCCCACCAAAGTGGACCGCCCCTCGGATGTTACTGGCCTTGTTGATGTTGGGGATTTGGTGGGCCTATTGAGCGAGCAAGAAATTGTTGCGGTGATGGAATCTATGTACCACCTAAGCAAGGGCAAGATGGACCGCACCGCCAGCTCGGCGGCCACCACTCAAGCCATAGCCGATGCCGTACCCTGTAAATACCTAGAAAGCGCGGGCCTAGCCGAGCGCTATTCAAACCCTGCCTCTTTAAACCCCTTGTTAGACACCGACATTGTGGGGGCTACTGGAATCTTCAGCGCAGCGGATATGAACGACCGTGAGTTTAGTAAAACCGCCTCTGTAATGAAGATGGTGGTTGATGGTTATGCTGGCGCAGGCACCATTACCATGGGCGGTTACGATTATCACACCGGTGACCGTGCCACCGGCGAAGCGCGAGATTTACGCGCCGGGCGCTGTATGGGCGCGTGTTTAGAATACGCTGCGCGTAAGGGCCGGCCGTTAATGATGTACGTGTTCAGTGATGGCTCGGTATTCAGTAATGGTATGACCGATGATACCGAAGGTGGACGTGGCAAGGGCGTGTGGACGGGCGATAATCAGCAGACTGCGTCTTCGTTCTTCTTGGTGTATAACCCAGGGGCACAGCCACAACTGTTTGTGGGCGATAGCCCAGGCGATGCCCCAGAGTTTCATCAGCAGTTGGGGTATATGCGCCCCAGCGGTGATGTTGAAACAGCCTCTAGCCCTGCGGCCAACAATGTTAATCAGTTAGTGCAAACCGTAATGCTTAATTACATGGCACTGCATGGCGAGCAAGGGCAGTTTGGGCAGTTATTTGCGGACAACGGGCTAAGTCATGGGTTAGGTAACGCCGCTATGCTCGATAGGCTTACGGCATTTCAACCGATTGTCTAAAACTGCTAGGCGTCGGAGGCTTGAATTTGGATGCTTGCCTCCGACCCTCCGACCCTCCGACCCTCCGACCCTCCGACCCTCCGACCCTCCGACCCTCCAACTGAAGCGTAAGCAGGTACTGACATTTCGTCGGGCTGGTTGGCCAAAGCTTATTCCTCCGTCTAGTCTTTAATATGTTAATGATTTTCTGCGAACGTCGGTAAACAGGCTGACAAAAGCGTGAAAAATGCCATAAGATCTAGGGTTTTTAGAACATTTTGTGTCATTTATCATTTAAGTGTGGCGCCTTAATCAACATGTTAGTTATCATTAGCAAACATATTCTCTATTAACGTGATATTTAAAAGAAGTATTTATGGAAACACTCCCCGTACTGCTGCAAAAGGCTCGTGAGGTTTGTGTGGCCGATGTGCGAGACACGCTAGCGAAGTTTGGGTTAACCGAACAGCAGTGGCGTGTTATACGCGCCGCTTATGAGCACGGTGACATGAACGCGCAAGACCTAGCAGACAAAAGCGCCATTTTAGGCCCCAGTTTGTCGCGTATTCTTAATCGTTTAGAAAGCGATGGCATTCTCATGCGAAAAGCCTCTGAAGGTGATCTGCGCGAGCTCATTATCAAGCTCAGTACAGCCGGTAAGCGGCTACACAAAAAAGTGCAGCCCCATGTGGCCAAAAATTATGATGCTCTAAGTGCAAAAATTGGTGCGCGCAAGGCCAAGCAATTAGCTAACTTATTGGAATATGTTTCGGCATTAGACGACTAGTTTCAAAGGTAGGGCTTTGTGCCCCACGTCACTGATTACGCGCCTATTGCTCTGTGTGGTTTTGAGGTTCGCCCCAAACACTTTACTCAGTTGTTGGATTATAGGTTGTGTTGATAGATAAAAAGCTCACCGTTGAGGGGGCTTTTTTTATGTCAAAAATACGTATATTTACGTATAGCCAGGTGCGACGGGGGCGGCCACAATGGGGCTGCAATATCAGGCCATAAATCAAAGGTAAGTACAGCTTAGGATGAGAGTTGACACTCCCGGCAAGGATGCCGGATCTTTTCAAGCATACGGCCCAGCCATCTGGTCTCCTTCTTACCTATTGTTGATATGGGATATCAATACTAAAGCAAGTCCCTTTCCCCGGCGTGGATTGCACGTCAAAGCGGTAGCTAAATTCCTCACATAAAAATTTTACAATGTGTAACCCCAGGCCGTGGCCTAGGTCGTCGATATCTGTGGTTGATACCCTTTGAAAAGGCTCAAATATGCGCTGGAGTTTGTCCTGTGCAATGCCTTGGCCTTGGTCGCGTACTTGAATGCAATACCTGCCTTTCATTTTTCTGCCGGTGAGTAAAATTTTGGGGCTATGGGCATATTTGTGGGCGTTATTGAGTAGGTTATCTATTAGGCGCTTTACGGCCACGGCCGAGCAAGGTAAAACCGCATGATGCGCGCGCCAGCGTAGGTGCGAGAGCGTTGCCTGGTGGCGCTCAGCAGCGCTGGCAATGATGGTGTGTAGATCGTTGTTTTGAGCAATATCGCTGTAGCTGGTTTTGCCTTTTTTTATTTTCTGCTCGAGCAAATCTGCTGCGTAGTTCACGCTGTTTTGTAGAAGATCTACGGTGGCAGGGTTAGGGTTTTGGGTTGACAGTTGCAAGCGTATGGACGATAGCACCTGTTGGAGGTCATGGGCTGTGCGCGTAGAGTCTAGAATGACATCTTTATTTTGCTCACGCAGTGCAGAGGCTGTTTGCTCACTTAGGTTGAGGTTTTCAATATCCGCTAAGCGTTGGTTAATTTGCTGGTTTAAGAGGCTTTGCGTGCGACGGCTGTTGAGCAAGATTGCCGTCGAGAAACATAAAATATCCACCAGTTGCCCGCCTGTAGAGAAGGCAAAAATTTCTGCGCCCAAAGGGGCACCCAATAACATTAACAATAGTAAACAAGTGAAAAAATAGTGCGCCACAGAGCCGATAATAAACAGCCATGCGGTAATGCGTTGCTGCTTAATGGATTTTGCCGCGGCGACAATGGCTATTGGCATACCCACAGCAACCACCAGTGTTAGGGCTAAATCCATTGCTATGAATAAGCCAGTGATGATTAAAAAAGCAATGCCTGCGGCGAGGGCGTTCAGCGTGCACCGCATCCAGCGACTGTGCTTAAAAAGGTGTGCGGTAAATAGAAAATAAAATAAATAAATACAACCGGCGGCAAGCTCCGTGGATTGGTAATCCAGCTTTATTTCATCCGGTAGGTAAAAGCGCACACCGTAGCCAAAAACTTGAACGGCAAACCACATGATGGACATGATAAATAAGCAATAAAAGCCGATGTCTTTGCGCCGATACAGTAAAAACTGAATAAAGAAAAACACCAAAAATACGGCAATAACCCCTAGAGCGATGCCATTTAACAAGGTGTATTTAAATCGCCTGTCAACGTGGTCTTGCGTGGTTAGCAGTTGTAAATCCATAGGGAATTGCGCAATGCCGTCGTACTGAATAAACAAATGTCCTTGTTCGTTGGCTGGTAACACTAAACTAATGGCAAAGTTTGAGTGGGTGGCATATCGGCTGATGGGTTTTTGTAGTGTGATGGGGGTGATGCTTTCGCCGCTGACCCAAAATGCATTGAGTGTCAGTGCACTGGCAATACCCGAGGACACTACCCATTGTTGATTTTTGTCGGTGGTGTTTTGCAGCGGTACGCGATACCAGTGCATTTGCGCGGTGCTAAAGACGGGCTTTTCTGCCAGTGGGATAAACGCCGACGGTGAGGCAATGGCGTCGGCTAGGGCCCATTGGTTGTTATGGTCGGCGTGATAGAGAATATAGGGCTTCAGCGTATTGGGTGGCACAGTTTGAGTGGGCGCTAGGTATGTTTCGGACCAAGCGGCTAGGCTGACGAGCGCCCCTATAGCAACCCCTAAAGTGCGCAAAATGACCTTGTGAGTGCTTCTCCCTACATGGGGTATGCTACAGGCTGTATTTAATAGACATAGGGTGACTCTAAAAATAGATAGGGCGAGGATTGTAATTCTTTGACCTATCCGCACGGAGCACCTTAAATGGCTGAATGTGACTGCAATGAGTTTCGGGTATTGTTATCGGTTATTGGGTAATGTTATTAGTATGTTTGCTAACGGTTGTAATTATAATAGGTCGCGTAAAGGTTGGAGACCCCTATGAAGCTATTGATTGTGGACGACCACGACATCTTTCGTCAATCGTTGGCGATGTTATTGGGTGCGCAAGACGCAATCACGGTATTGGGGCATTTTTCGTCTATTACTACGTTATTAGACTATTCGGCTGATGAAACTGTAGATATGGTGTTAATGGATTACCACATTCCCAATGAAGACCCCGTCCAAGCCTTGGGGAATGTTCAGGCGCGTTGGCCATCTGCGGCTGTTGTCTTTTTAACCGGTACGCAGTCGGCGGCCGTGTTAAAGCGGGTGTGGGATAGCGGTGCGAATGGTGTACTGCATAAAAACGAAAGTGCCGAAGCCATAGTTGGCCTGTTAAGCAATATATTGGCCGGTGAGCGGGTGGTGTCAGAGTCCATTCTTAAGATCATAAAAAACGCCAGTTTTGACCTAACACCCAAAGAGTTTGATATTTTGGCGCAATTGACGCTGGGTAAAACACCGGCAGAGATTGCCCAAATGCTGTGTTTATCTAAGCGTACGGTGGAAAAGCACAAAGAGAACATCATGCGCAAAACCGAGGTCACTAACGTTGCGCAGTTAATGGAGTTGGGGCATCGCCTAATTTTGCCCGATTAAATCGCCACTGGTTTTTGCGGTTTTGGCCATTGCGTGGCGCTTAGCACCCTCTATCAGCGTTTCAATGCTGGGCCAAAGCTCTTTTCTTTGTAGGGGGGTGGCGGCGGGTAAAAATGGGTTGGTGAGTTTGATCACGCGCCGGTTATCTAAATCCGCATTGTTTAAAAATGCGATCACACGCTCGTGGTCATAAAAGTATTGTGCAAACTTTCCGTCAGCTAGGGCCTGTTCTAGCCCGTTTTCAAGATCCTTTGCTAAATAATCATAACCCTTATGCACAAAGAAATAGGTGGGTAAGGGGTATGAAATAATCAGCCCCTTTTCTACCGTTAAGGATAAGTGATTAAAGCTCGCAGCCTCCTTCCACGCTTCTGTAGCGCCGCGGGGGAAGGCGTCAAAGCGCCCACCTTCTAGCATGTAGTACAGGCTGTTCTTCTTGGTGGCTTTTTCAACGGTATAGCCCGAGTGCTCTAAAATACGTGCGTCTTGCCACGTGCGCCCTTGACCAAACCTTATGCTTTTTAAATCGCTTGGGGTTTGTATTTGGTCGAATATGTGCTGCTCCCCTTCACGAATGATCATAAAGCGCAGGCTCATCAAGCCGCGATAGGCATCAATTCGCACTGGCTGGTAATCCATCTCTTTTTGTTCTGACGTGCCGCCCCATAACACGGATATATCGCCATTTATTGCTGCTTCAGCAGAGGCGCCCTTAGCCAACCGCTCCGCGGTGGTATTAATGGTGTAGGTATTGTCACTGTAGCTTAACGCCAGTTTCATTAAGTCCAGCATGTAGGTGGCATTGGTGCGTGGCTTGTTAATGGTGATGGTATAGCTTTTCGCGTTACAGGTACTGGCTAAGGCCAAAATCAATAGCGCAGCAAACCCCGCTGCTGTGGTGCGGCAATGAATAGAGCTTGTGGCAAACAACAGGTATCTCCGCATCAAGTTGGGCAAGTTTATGTGAACAACTGGGGTGCTAGGCAATCCGCCATCTTGAGGTTGCCATCGACGCATTAATAGCAAAGCACCTAAGCCAAAATCGAGTGGCTATTGCGTTAACTATAGCAAAAGGATGTGTGTGCAGAGCCCAGAGGTAAGCGCGGAGTGCTTACCCCTAGAAAGGGCATTTTAGAGGATTGTTTCTATACTAGTAAGACCAGCTAAATCAGGCGATGTTAGCCCTGACTTACCTCAACGTACGACTGACGGATACTGCTCGTTCATGGTTTTATTGCGATACCTAGCGGTGCTAGTAGCCTCCATAGTCTTTATGGCGCCTTATTGTGTGCTGGCACAAGAGCCAGCATCAGCACCTAAGATAACCACCCTGCCTGAATCTTATCGCTTTAGCCTCATTGATACCAAAGACGCTATGGGGCAAACCGCAAGTATCGGTGCCGTTAAGGCCATAGTTCAAGATAAATTGGGGTTTATGTGGTTTGGCGGCAAAGATGGGCTTTTGCGCTATAACGGCTATACCGTGAGGGTATTTAAGCAAAAGCCAGGCGCCATTGAGGGCCCCTTAAGTAACGATATTTGGGGGTTAGCGACGGACGCTACTGGCAGGGTGTGGGTGGCCACCGGCGGCGGATTGAACTGGTATGACCCTGGTCATTCAACGTTATCCAAATTACCCAGTGGGTATCGCGTAGTCGACGAGCAAGGTAAAGCAGGCTTTGCTGCTGGGTTAGAAGCCAATGTGGTTTATGCCATTGCGGTTGGACCCGACGATAGCTTGTGGATAGCCTCGGCCCAGGGGGTGTTTCGAAAGCACCCTAAGCGCTTTGAGTTTCAGTTGATTAGTGCGTTTGAAGGCGTTGTTGTTAAAAAATTCTTTTTTGATTCAAAAAGAATTTTGTGG